>JASHRU010000304.1 GCA_030037225.1 Candidatus Acidiferrales bacterium
GGGCGCTCGCGTCGGTGAGGAACCTTGCCGCCTCGAACCTGGTCAGGAATGAGTCGCAGAGCACGAAGCTGACGAATAGGCCAAGTGCGCCTGCAGCGATGAGCACGAACTTTGAAATCTTGCCCAAGTGGGGCTCCTCGTCCCGTTTGCGAAAAGCTAAGGACACTGCGGCGCTTGGGTTCCGTTGACCCTGGCGATGCAGGTTCTCAAACAGCGATTCTCCCGCGCGACGCGGCGCAGGCGCAAGACTGTGCCCGGTCAGCTTCGCCTGAACTTGGGGAAAAGCCCTGCAGAACTGCCGCAGTTCTGATAGCGCACAGGCTGAAAGCCTACCTTCGGCAGGCAGGCCTGCGCTACCCGGCAGACTGAGCCACTACACCGCGTTGCCGCCATGTGCTCCTGGCCTATTTTGTGGCAGAATGGGTGCGAGGGGCCTTCGAGATTGGGAGGTGGTCCAGTGAACTCGGCCGCTGGAGTAGCTCGCGCCACGAGCGGCACTCATGCCGCGCCGGCTCCCGTCAGTCTGCTCGCCCTCGTGAAGCAAGTGGTGCAGGAACTCGGCACCCTCATTGGCCAGCGTCGCGCCGTCGTCGAAATCTGCCGAACTTGTGACGATCCGCAAGTGCGCGGTCCCGAGCCTGCTATCAAGCAGATCCTCCACCAAGTGGTGAAAAACGCGATCGAGGCTTCGCCTGCAAATGGTGTGGTTCGCATCGCCCAGCACGAACGGAACGGCCAGGTGATTATCGAGGTGACCGACGAAGGGCCCGGCATCGGCTTCGCCGATTTCTCCCGCATCTTCAAGCGCGGGTACACCACCAAGCCGGGCGCCAAGGGCCAGGGACTCGCCGATGTGGAGTGGCGGCTGGCCGAGTTGCGCGGCGGCATCTCCTGGGAAAGCCCGCACCGCACCGGCCGCGGCACCTGTTTCACGGTCACGCTTCCCGCCGCTCTCCCATCTCAATAAGGGCGCGTCCTGCCGGATGAATGCTGCGCCCCCAGCCGCGTGCGCGGGATGGGTGCTCGCCGGCGGCGAGAGCAGCCGCATGGGCACTCCGAAAGCGCTCCTGGAGATTGGGGGCCAGCCGCTCGTCTCTCGAACCGTTGGCCTGCTCGCGCCTCTTTGCTCCTCGGTGTGCATTGTGGGCACGCCGGAGCGCTACCGGCACCTGGGTTTCGACGTGATCGCCGACGAGCGTCCGGACTTCGGGCCGCTGGGAGGAATTCTTACCGCGCTGGCCGCGAACGCCGCCGGCTGGAATCTAGTGGTGGCCTGTGATCTGCCGTATTTGACGGCGGAGTGGCTGCGCTATCTCCTCACCCGCGCGGCGCGCTCTTCGGCGCTCGTAGTGCTTCCGGAAAGTAAATCGGGGCCGGAACCCCTGTGCGCCGTGTATCACCACAAAGCGGCTGAGGCGATACGCGCGGCAATCCATAGCGGCGTGCTGAAGGTGACGCGCGCGCTGGAAGCGCTCGCGATCGAACGCGTGACACCCGCGGAAATTCAAGCGTTTGACCCGCGCGGCGTTCTCTTCCAGAATCTCAATACGCGCGAGGACTACCAGAAGGCTCGCGCGGAGCTGGAGCCGTGAACGCCACGGCCACACGTGCCGGCCCTGGCGGAAGAAGGGCCTGCGCGCGTGATGGCCGTTAGCCGTTCCTAGGGGTGTATGACCGACCACTACTTCGAATTTCGCCACGTTTCCAAGGCGTTCGATGAGCATGTGGTTCTCGACGACGTGAGCTTCGCCGTCGATCCCGGCGAGACCTGCGTGATCCTGGGCCGCAGCGGCGTGGGAAAATCCGTGACACTCAAACATATTCTGGGCTTCCTGAAGCCCGACGCGGGAGAAGTGTGGGTGGCCGGGCAGGAAATTACGGGCTGGGATGAACAGCACCTGGCCGACATCCGGCGCCGCGTGGCCATGGTGTTCCAGTCCGGGGCGCTCTTCGATTCCCTCACCGTGCGTCAGAATGTTGCCTTTCCCCTGGAAGAGCGCGGCCTGTCTGAGGGGCTCATCGACCGCCGCGTGCAAGAACTCCTCGAAATGCTCGAGGTCGCCCAGTTCGCCGATTCGCTTCCCTCCGACCTCTCCACCGGCATGAAGCGCGCCGTGGCCATCGCCCGCTCGCTGGCCCAGGAGCCGGAAGCCATCCTGTACGACGAGCCCACCACGATGGTCGATCCGATCATGGCCGGACACGTCGGCGAGCTCATCCGCAAACTGAAGGATTCGTTTCACAAGACTTCGATTGTGGTCACGCACGACACGCATCTGGCCAAGAAACTCGCTGACCGCGTTGTGTTCCTTCAGGAGGGCCGCGTGGCCTTCTTCGGCCCGTGGGCGGAGTTTGAATCGAGCTCCCAGCCGTTTCTCCGCAATTTCCTTCTACAGGACGCGCTCATCCCCGCACTCGACGCAACCGCATGAGCAGTTCCCCGCATGCGCCTGCCGATGCCAGACAGCAGCTCCGCAAAACGATGGGTTTCTGGGACGTTCTTCTTTTCAACCTCGCCACGGTACTGGGCCCGCGCTGGATTGCCGCGGCCGCGCACAATGGGACGTCGTCGATCAGCCTCTGGGTTCTGGCGGCGGTGTTTTTTTTCGTTCCCACCGCGCTGGTGATCAGCGAGCTTTCCACGCGCTTTCCCGACGAAGGCGGCCTGTACGTCTGGTCCAAAGAGGCGTTCGGAGATTTTCACGGCTTCGTGGCCGGCTGGACCTACTGGATCTACACGGTCTTCTATTTTCCCGGACTGCTGCTGGCCAGCGTCTCGATGAGCGCCTATGTGGCCGGCTCCGGGGGCGCGGCGCTCGCGCAACAGCGCACGTTCCTGCTCGTGGGTTCGCTGCTCATCCTGTTCGTGGCTGTGGGGATGAACATCGTGGGTTTGAACATCGGCAAATGGCTGCAGAACGCGGGGGGCGTGGGCACCTACGTCCCGCTGCTGATTCTTTCCGCCGTTGCGGGCGCACTCTGGATGCACCACGGTTCCGTGACTCACTTCACCTGGGCCAACATTCTGCCTTCTTGGGATTGGGACACGGTGAACTTCTGGTCTCAAATTGCCTTCGCTTTCACCGGCCTCGAGCTCGTCTCCGCGATGAGCGAAGAAATCCGCGACCCGCAACGCACACTTCCCCGCGCCATCCTCGGCTCCGGGGTGCTCATCGCCGTGATTTACATTCTCGGGACGCTCGCAGTTCTCTCCATCATTCCCGCGGACCAGGTGGACCCGAAGAGCGGCGTTTTCCAGGCCATCACTCAGGGCTCGGGCCTGCTTCGCATCGCAATTCTGGGAGTGATTGCCGCGCTGGTGGTGACGGCGGGGAACGCGGGCGGCGTGGGTTCAACGGTGGCGGGAATCGCGCGAGTGCCCTTTGTAGTCGGTATCGACCGCTATCTTCCCGCAGCGTTCGGCAAAATCCATCCGCGCTGGCGTACGCCCCACATCTCCATTTTGGTGCAAGCCGGAGTTTCCGGCGCCGTGCTGCTGGCCAGCCAGATCAACGAAACGATGCAGGGCGCGTATCAGGGGCTGATCGACGTCGCTGTGATCCTCTATTTCATCCCCTTCCTCTACATGTACGCGGCCGTGATCAAACTCGCCGGCAGGAAAGATCGCATCGAAAACGAACGCGCCGTCCTGATTCCCGGCGGCAAGACCGGCGTATGGCTCGCCGGCGGCCTCGGCTTCCTCGTTACGCTAGCGAGCATCCTTTTTTCCATGGTTCCTCCCGGCGAGGTGACCAACAAGTTTGTCTTTGAGGTGAAGATCGCCGGCGCTTCCCTAGCTGCCGTTGGTCTGGGACTTGTCCTCTACTACCGGGGCGCTCGCGGAAAGGGCAGGGAACCGAAGGCAGCCTGAACACCGGCGCGCTCTCAATAGACCGGCCAGAGTCCGGGCGTGGCGAGCTCCACCAGGTTTTGTTCCGGATCGCGAAAATAGAGACTCTTGCCGCCCAGAGGCCAGTGCACCACTTTTTCAACCGCGATGCTGTGTTCCTCGAGGCGCCGCATCCAGGTATCCCAATCCTGCGCCGGGATTGAAAATGCGATGTGGCCCCCGCTTACGCCATCGTGCCCGGGAATCACCCCTCCGGGCGTAGTCACTGGCCGCACGGTTCCTCCGCGCTTGAACAGCAGCAGCACGGAACCTGACGCCACTCCGTACGCGCGGAAGCGAGCGTCGCCATCCATCCGTTTCCAGCCGAACAGCCCCTCATAAAACCGCGACGCGCGGTCCAGATCCTCCAGATAGAGGCACGTCTCGAGCACTCCGGTCACGCTGGGCACGCGGCCTCCTTTGCGCAGAATCTGTTTCCTTTCGCTCGCTACCTGCGACTGTTTCAGAATCCCTCTTCTACCAACCGCCCGACAGTCAGCCGCGCCGCCGGTGATTCGCCGCGCGCTTCGAGCAGGCGTTCGATGTATTTGGCCAGAATGTCGCACTCCACATTCACCGCGTCGCCGAGAGCCATCCGTCTGATGTTCGTGTGCTCGTAGGTGTAAGGGATGATCGCCGTCTCGACGATGCCGTCCTTCCAGCCCGCGACGGTCAGGCTGATTCCGTCGAGCGAAATCGAGCCCTTCATGGCCACGTAGCGCCCCAAGTCTTCCGGCAGGCGCACGGCCAGCCACCAGTTGGGGCCCTCGCGGGTGAGCCGCGTGACTCGCGCGACGCCGTCCACGTGACCCTGCACGAAATGGCCTCCCAATTCTTTTCCCGCCGTGAGCGGCCGCTCGAGATTTACCGCGGCTCCCTCGAGCAGTTCGCCGAACGAGGTACGCCGCAGCGTTTCGCCGGAAAGGTCGGCGGAAAACTCGTGCGCTGACTTCTCGACAACGGTGAGGCAGCAACCGTTCACCGCGATGCTGGCCGAAATTGCGAGTTGCGGGGCGAGTTCCGCGGTACGCACGCGCAGCCGCCCGCCCTCCTGACCGCTTTCGAGCGCGGTAATCACGCCCTGCTGTTCAACGATCCCCGTAAACATCGTGCAGGTATCCCTCCACCGCAAAATCCGGCCCGAATCGTTGCAGCGTTACTTCCGACAGTTCCGGCACGCGCAGCTCGCCAGGCCGCGCGCGCCCGCGCTCGCCTCGGCCGTCTCGCACCGGCAACATGGGGAGCGCGCTGCCTCCCAGGAATCGCGGAGAGTAGAAGAGCACCGCTTTGTCCACCACGCCGGCGGCAAGCGCCGCCGACACCAGCCGCGGCCCGGCCTCGATCATTACCGCGAGCAGGTCCAATTCGCCCAGCGCGGTCATTACCTGATCGAGCGGGATTGCCGCGCCCGGCGCGCGCCTTTTTTTCGAACCCGCCGGGCCGCTGATGCGCAGCGTCTCCACACCCGCGTATTCGAGCGCAAGCGCCCTCGCCGAGTTCTCGGAGGCGCGCGTGATTACCAGAACGTCGCCTGCCGCCGTCCTCGCCAAATTCGAACGCAAGGGCAGCCGCAGGCGCGAATCGAGCACCACGCGCACCAGCGGCCGGCGCCGGGCGAGACCGGTCCGATCGGTGAGCCGCGGATCATCCGCCAGCACGGTGCCGATGCCCGTCAACACCGCGTCTGACGCGTGGCGCATGCGCTGCACTTCCGCGCGCGAATGCTCGGAGGTGATCCAGCGCTCGCTCTCCGCAGACTTTCGAGATGCGTGCGACGCCCCCGCGCCGTCGAGCGCCACGCGGCCATCCAGGGTCAGCGCGACCTTCAGCGTGACCAGCGGACGCCGGGTGCGAATCCAGTATGCGAACGCCTCATTCAGCCGGCGGGCATCCGCTTCCAGCACTCCGGTAACAACCTCGATGCCAGCGCTTCTCAGGATTTTGAACCCTCGCCCGGAAACACTCGGATTGGGGTCGTGCATCGCCGCAACCACACGCGAAATGCCCGCAGCACGAATCGCGTCAGTGCAGGGCGGCGTGCGGCCGGTGTGGCAGCAAGGTTCCAGGTTGACGTACAGCGTTGCGCCTTGAGCCCGTCCGCCCGCCTCTTCGAGCGCCAGCACCTCGGCATGCTTCACTCCATCGTAGGTATGAAATCCGCGGCCTACCTCGAGATCTCCGGCCACCACAATCGCGCCCACCATCGGATTCGGATGCGCGAGCGCTTCGCCTTTGCGAGCCAAAGCCAGCGCGCGCGCCATCCATTTGTAATCGAGATGAGACTGCGGGCCGGGCGGAGAGGGCGGTGGTGGCGGAGGTTTGGGCCTGGCTGTCATCGCCGTTTAGTCCAGAAGGGAATTGACGAACGTGGCCGCATCAAAAGGCAAAAGGTCGTCGATTTGTTCGCCGGTGCCCACAAAACGGATGGGCAATCCCAGTTCGCGCACGATGGCCACGGCGATCCCGCCCTTGGCTGTGCCGTCCAGCTTCGTCAGCACCAGCCCGGTGACGCCGGCGTGCTCGGTGAACTCGCGCGCCTGCGCCAAGCCATTCTGGCCGGTGGTGGCGTCGAGCACCAGCAGCACTTCGTGCGGCGCGCCCGCCACCTGTTTCGCCGCGGTGCGCTTCATTTTCTCCAGCTCGGCCATCAGGTTGGATTTGGTGTGCAGCCGGCCCGCCGTGTCCACAATGACCACGTCCACGCCCCGGGCCCGCGCGGCAGCCAAACCGTCGAACACAACCGCGGCCGGGTCTGCGCCCGTCTTCTGCCGGACCATTTCGATTCCATTCCGCCGCGCCCAGATTTCCAGTTGCTCCACAGCGGCGGCCCGGAAGGTGTCTGCCGCGCAGAGCAGCACGCTGCGATTGTCTTTGCGAAGGCGGTTGGCCAGTTTTCCGATGGTGGTGGTCTTTCCCGTTCCGTTGACGCCGACCACGAAAATCACCATCGGCGCCGACTCCACGGTTCCGTTCCTGGCAGCCGGGGCGCAGAGAATTCCGGACAGCTTCTTTTTCAGCTCCGCGCGCACCTGCCCGCTGTCCGTGATCTTTTGCTGCTCCGCCTCTTCGCGAAGGGCCGCCAGCACTTCGCGCGTGGTGCGCACGCCCAGATCGGCGGAGAGCAGGGCCGTCTCCAGTTTTTTCAGCAGCGCTTCGTCAATCTTCTGCCCCCCGGCGAGGAGTTCGCCCAGGGGCATGGTGAGCACCTCGCGCGTGCGGCTGACCGACTTCTTCAGCCGCTCCGCGAGCGTGGGTTCCGGAGGCCCGAAAAGCGTAATCATGGCAGTTATCTTAGCAGATGGCTCGGTTTCGACTTCCCGTGGGGCCGCGAAGCCTTCGCGAGGGCTTACACTTCAACCAGAGTCGCGCTCAATTTCAGTTTTCCGGTGTGCGCCGCCTGTTCCATCGCGCTAACAATTGCAGGATCGAACCGCGAGCCGGCCAGTTCCCGCACGCGCTTGAGCGCAAATTCCAGGTCCATCGCCGACTGGTACGGCCGGTTCGTGGTGATGGCATCAAACGTATCGGCCACCGCGATAATTCGAGCCATTTGCGGGATCTGGTCCGCTTTCAGGCCGTAGGGATATCCGCGGCCGTCCACGCATTCATGGTGCAGCTCGATGCCCGGCAGCATTTCCTTCAATTGCGGCACGGGGCGCATGATGTTGGCGCCTTTGACCGGGTGCTGCTTCATGATGTGGAACTCCTCGTCGGTGAGCGCTCCGGGCTTCTTCAACACGCGGTCGTCGATGCCGATTTTGCCCACGTCGTGCAGCAGCGCGGAGATGCGCAGCTTGTCGAGCGTTTCGGGGTCGAGCCCGAGCTGCTCGCCGATGATCACGGAGTACTTGGCTACGCGCCCGGAATGGCCGCGCGTGTAGGGATCCTTTTCGTCGATTGCCGCGGCGAGCATGCGGATCGAACCGATGAAGAGCTGGCGGTTTTCCTCCGCGGCCTGCTTGAGCCTCTCGATGTACTGCTCGATGTCTCCGGCCATGGAGTTGAAGTTTTCGGCCAGGTCGCTGATCTCCGCGGCGCCGGCCACGGGCGCGCGCTCGTGGAACTCGCCGCGGCTGATGGCGCGCGTGGAATCGGCTAGAGCGCGCACCGGCTGCGAAATCCCCACCGCGACGAAATAACCGATCACGATGGCCAGGACGGTCAGGGCGACCGCTATCCCCAGGGCCTGATGGTTCAGTTCGGTGAGACCGGCGTCGCCCTGCGCGTCGGCGACGCTGCGCATGGCCACCACGGCCCAGCGCAGGTCGGGGATGGGACAGAAGGCGCCGAAGAATTCCACAGGGTTCTTGGCCACCACGGCCGAGAACCGCGAGCTTTGTGGGTTGCTGGAGCCTGGCGGCAGATCGCGGAATTGGGTCACGATCGGATACGCGCTCGAAGCGTCTTCGCCGGCAACCCAGCGGGTGCGGTCGGGATGCGCCACGATGTGTCCTTCGGCGTCGACCACAAAGACTTCGCGCTTCCGCACGCTCTCGTTTCGCAAGCGATCTTCCACCTGCTTCAAGGAGACGACCACGGCCAGCATCCCGGTCGGCTTTTGTTCCCAGAACAGGGGCACGGCGACGATGTACGCGGGAATCGTGGCCTTTCCTTCTCCGATCGCCAGGGCGCCGCTGGAGAATTTGGTGCCCTGAGCGCACAAGGTGAAGCCGCGCTGGAGCGCCTTGAGCACGAACGGGTCGAGGTCCGCACGGAATTTCCCGCCGTGAGGGCCGTGGGCCTCCGCATTCACGGCCCACACGAACAGGATGTCCGGATTGTTGCTGACAAAGTCCTCGAGTTGCTGCGAGACCTGCGCGGTGTGCTTCGGCGAGTTCACGTCGGCGAGCGCGCCCTCCAAATCCAGCAGCTTGATTTCGTCGCTCAACTGCTGGTCGAGGCTGTTCTGGAACAGCAGGATTTCGCCGGCGAGCAGCCGCGTGATTTCCACCTGCTGAAGCCGCTCGGTGTCTTCCAGCTTGTCCTGGCTGAGGCGCAACACCTGGTAGTGGTAGGCCAGGATCGGGAGCAGGCTGACCATCAGCAAGGCCCCGAGCACGAGCCAGAGAATGCGCACACGGCTCAGGAATCCACGGGTTGGGCTGGGAGCTGCCATTTCTGCGCCAGTCTAATAGGGAATTCTCCGCCTCACAACGACGGGCGCGCGCCACTGTGTTTGCCGCGAACCTGCATGGCACTACGGCGGCTGGGCCCTCCGCGAATCATTCCATCTTCAACCTCCGCTCCATCAGCTCCCGTATGGCGTCCTTGGGGGGGCGATTCTGATAAAGAACCGCGTGCATCTGCTCGGCAATAGGCATCTCGATGCTGTGGCGCCGGGCCAGGTCCACGACGGCCGCCGTGGTGCGAACGCCTTCCGCCACCATGCGCATGCCGCTCTGGATGTCCGCCAGCCCCCGCCCTTTTCCCAGCTCCACGCCCACGCTGCGGTTCCTCGAGAGCGTGCCGGTGCAGGTGAGCACCAGGTCGCCCAGGCCTGCCAGTCCGGAAAGCGTTTCGCGCCGGCCGCCGAGCGCGCACCCCAGCCGGGTCATCTCCGCCAGGCCCCGAGTAATGAGCGCGGCGATGCTATTGTGGCCGAGACCGAAACCGGCACAGACGCCGGCAGCGATGGCAATCACATTCTTCACCGCGCCGCCCAGCTCCACGCCGGTTACATCCGTGTTTGTATAGAGCCGCAGTGAAGGGCCGGCGAATTCTTCCTGGATTTCGGCTGCGAGCGCCTCATCGCGCGAAGCGACCACGATCGCCGTGGGGTCGCCGCGCGCCACTTCGCGCGCGAACGACGGGCCGGAAAGCGCCGCCACACGCGCGGGGAAACTCGCTCCGACGACCGAGGCGATCATCTCCGTCATGCGGTCCAGGGTGGGGAAATCGAGGCCTTTTGTAGCGCTGACGATGGCCGCGCCGGGCCTCAGATACGGCAGCGCACTCGTATAGATGGCCCGCGCATGCTCGGAGGGCATCACTCCCAACACGATATCGGCGTCATCCACGGCCTGCGCCAGGTCGCCTGTAATTTCCAGTTGCGACGGGAGGGCAAACCCGTCCAGATACTCCGTGTTGACGCGCCGCTCGGCGAGCGCCTCGGCCTGCTCGGCGCGGCGCGCCCACAGCCAGACGCGGTGTGGCGAACGACCGCGCAAAATTGCGAGCGCCAGCGCCGTACCCCAGCTTCCGGCTCCGAGAACGGCGATTTTTTTCATCGGCAGCGCCCGCGCCCTTCTACCGGTTGCCGGACTTCAACCGGTTCTCGGTTCCAGCGAGCAGGCGCCTGATGTTCTCTCGATGCTTCACGATGATCAGAATGCTCACAATCGCGGTGCAATAGGAGAGGCTGAGCGGGGGCGCGTGACGGGTGCCGGGCGCATAGAGCAGATACGTGCACACTGGAAGCAGACCCGCCGCGACCACCGACGCCAGCGAGACGTACCTCCAAATCGAGACCACCACCAGCCACACCACCGCGGCCGCGGCCACGGCCATCCAGCACAGCGGCACAAAGACGCCGAGCGCCGTGGCCACTCCCTTCCCTCCGTGGAACCGCAGCCACACGGGGAACAGATGTCCCACGACGGCGGCCAATCCCATAACGGCCATCCAGCCGATGTCGCCGCTCGTCATGCGATCCGCCAGCCATACGGCGAAGTATCCCTTCGCCACATCGAGCAGGAGCGTCGCCAGACCCGCGCCGGCGCCGGCCACGCGGTTGACGTTGGTGGCGCCGATGTTGCCGCTGCCCGCCGCGCGCACGTCGGTCCCTTTCGTGGCGCGTACGATCAGGTAGCCGAAGGGAATCGAGCCCAGGACGTAGCCGGCCAGCGGAAGAACCCACAGCGAACTCACGTCAGCGCGCCCCTTCCCGAGCAGCCTGCGGCAGGCACTCGGCGACGCCGACTGCGAATGGGAACCGCTCGATGCGAGTGTAGATAGCCCCTTTGGGGTTGAGCGTGCTTTGCATCAAATCAAATTCCGTGTAGGCGGCCCGGCCAAACTCCGGAGCCCCCAGGCGCTCGGCTTCGCGCTTAAGGCCTTCGAGACCTCCATCGGACTTGATTCGCGCGAGCGTGAGGTGCGGATGAAACTCGCGCGGCTCGCGGGGGATTCCCAGGGGTTCGAGCGCGCTCTCGACGCTGGCAGCGAGCGCCGGCAATTGCGCACCGGCTTCGACGCCAGCCCAAAATACGCGCGGCCTTCGCGCATTGGGAAACCATCCGAGGCCACG
>JASHRU010000305.1 GCA_030037225.1 Candidatus Acidiferrales bacterium
GGCGAGGTTAGCGGAGCGCTACGTGATGGGATTTTTGAGCGGCGGATCCTACGAGGAGATCCCGCTGGAAATGCACGCGTATGCTCTGGGCGGCCGATTCGAGGCAGACCCGGCAAAAGGCTTCTCCGTGATCGACGAGGTCCAGAAACTGGTGAGTGCCGGCCTATATTAAGGACCAGGGCCCGCGCGGATCAGGCCAAACCGACACGGCGGAGGAAGGCCTGGAAGCGCGGCTCGCTGCGCATCCCGTCCACCATGGGGTCGGCGTTGAGAAGCACCAGCCCGTCGGCGCGCTCCTCGAAAGCGCGTTCCAGCCATTTGAAGGCGCGATCGTAGTCGCGCAGCGCCGCGCATAGAATCCCGATGTAGATGGCGGGGATGTAGCGCTCTTTCCGTTGTTCCTCAAGGCGCTCGAGGATCGCGACCGCATGCTTCTTCCGCCCAGCAATCACCTGGGCCAGTCCCACCCCGGCAGCCACGAGCGGGACTTCGCGCCATGCGGCCTTTGCCTGCATGAACGTGGCGAGGCCGGCGTGGAGGGCCCCACTGCGCAACTGGGCGCACCCGAGAATGTAGTGCAGCAGGAAGTCGTTCTTATCCAGCGCGAGCGCGGCGCGGCATTCGGCGATGGCGGCGGCGAAATCGCGGGCGTAGTAGAGCGCGGCGCCGCGCGTGGCGCGGATGGCCACGAGCAGGTGCGGGTCGAGCTCCTCGGCGATTTGCTGGGCGCGGGAGATGCGCGCGAGCGCGTCGGCGGCGCGGCCCCGCGCCAGCAGCAGCCAGGCGTAGCGGAGCAGCGCCGCGGAATACTCCGGGTTGAGCTCCAGGGCGCGCTGGTAGGAGCGTTCGGCTGCGTCCCAATTCCACTCGTAGTGATGGAAGACGAGACCCAGAGCGGCGTGAGCTTCAGGCAGCGAGGGATCCAGCTCGAGGGCTTTTCGCGCGGCGGCGGCGGCTTTGGGCATGGCATCGCGAGGCGGCACGGCGTCGAAGGGAACCGTGGAGAGCAGGCCGCAGGCCTGGGCGATGCCGGCATGAGCCAGAACGAGGGAGGAATCTCTTGCGATGGCGCGCTCGAACCATTCCAGGCTTTGCGTGAGCGTAGCAGGCGTCATCTTGTTGAACAGGTAGCGGCCCATCAGGAACGCCTGATACGCCTCGGGATCCACGGGCCGCGGCGGACGGCCCCCCGCGGCTTCGTGGGCGGGTGAACCGGGCGCGATCGCCAGACGAACCTCGCGAGCGATGGCGGCGGCCAGCGATGCCTGGAGTTCGAGCACATCGCTCAGGCCGCGGTCGTAGTTCTCGGCCCACACGTGCGTGTGCTCCCGGGCGTCAACGAGCTGCGCGGAGACGCGAATGTGATCGCCCGAGGCCCGCACGCTGCCTTCCAGGATGTAGTCCAGGTCCAGTTCCGCAGCAATCTGATCCGCGGGCTTGGAGCCGGATTTGTACGAAAGCGCGGTGGTGCGGGCGATGACGCCGAGGCGAGCAGGATCGAGCCGCGCCAGGCGGTTGATCATTTCCTCGGTGAGGCCGTCGGAGAGATAGTCCTGCTTCGAATCGCCGCTCAGATTGTCGAACGGGAGGACGAGCAGGCGGCTCCTGCCGGCGATCGTACTGCTCTGGCGTGCGCCGAGCGGCCGGGCTGGAGCAGGGGGGGAAGCGCTGCGCCTGGATTCGCGGGAGTCCCACCAGGCGGCGACTTCCGATTTGAGAGCGTAAACGGAGCCGAGCCGGGCGTGCTGGTGACGGTGGACCGGAAGGCCTTCCGTGGCTTCCCAGCGCTGTACGGTGCGCACACCGCGGCGGAGGAAGGCGGCAATCTCCTTCCAGGAGTCGAGACGGCCTTCCTGATCCTGGCTTGCCAAGTGGCTGGCCGCGTCTTCCGCAGCGAAGCGATTCTACCCGGCCAATCCTGGGGCTTCAATTTTTGCGGCGCGTGCCGGCGCCACGGTACGCCAAACCGCGCCAGGCGGGGAGTGGCGCTTGTGCGGCGCGCGCGCCCGCTCCTAGCATAGGCCGAGGCTGCGACTCCCAGCCGCGGCTCGAGGAGGACGGCAATGAAGAAATCATTCGCGCTGCTGATCGCAATCTTGATGTGCGTGCCCATCGGCTGGGGACAAACGCAATGGAAGCAATTCGGGCAGCCGGCCAACGGGCAGGAGCCGGCGGCGCAGGCGCCACAGAACGAGCCGGATATGGACGACGAGGGAGAGATTCCCGACGTGGTGAGCATTCCGGCGGGGACGCACGTGCCCATGACCATCGTGCGCGCGCCGCAGGAGTCGCAGGCGCGCGATGGCGCAAAGGTGTATCTGCGCACGCGCAATACGGTGCGGGCAGAGGGCGGCGTGGTGATTCCGGCGCGGTCGCTGGTGATTGGCGTGCTGACGAGCAATCCGGCGGTAAATTCGGCGAGCGCAACCATGTCGATCCACCTGAAGACGGTTGTGCTGCCGAATGACGTGCGGCTCCCGATTTCGGCCCACGTGATTGGGACGATTGGCGGGCCGAAGGGGCCCTCCACGGCGGCGGTGGGGTCGAATCCGATGGCGGCGCTTTCCGGGCTGACGCCGGAACAGATGGCGATGATCAGCGGCTTCGCGCTGGTGGGGGCGGAGATCGGTCAGGCGGTTTCGAAAACGCAAAAGGGCAGCGTAGTCGGCTCGATGATCGGCGGAGGAGTGGGATTGGCAACGATGATGGCGATGAACGGGTCGCACGTGAATCTGCGCGTGGGATCGAATGTGGATGCGATACTCGAGGAACCGGTGACGCTGGATCCGAGGACGGCGCGGTAGCGAAGCCGCGCGAAGCGGCGCCCCGGTGGCTTCCAAGCGCGAAATCGCGCGGTGGGGAGTGTCCGCGCCACTAGGGCAGCGGCTGCAGGCGCGCGTTGTTAAGAAAAGGATCGGAAAAGTCGGTCATCTCTCCTGCGTGTTTCCCAAAAACCGGCATGAGGCGGGCGGCGAGCGGTTTTTTCCAGCGCAACGCGAGGGCCGCCACGTCGTGATAAATGCGGACGAGCTGCTCGGCGGTAACGCTGCCCGGAAGAGGAATCGTGTCGAGACCGGTGGCGCAGACTGCGGAGTAAGCCAGCAGGGCGTCGAGCGAGAGCACGCCTTCGCTCCAGCGCTGCGCCAGGCGCGAATCTTCGAGCAGAGGGAGCATCAGGCCGCTGTAGCCGACCTGGCGAACGGGCACGGCCTGAACGGCGCCGGTGACCAAGGCGCAGGCGGCCAGTGTGCCGGGCGAGCCGAAGCGTTCGCCGGTAAAGGATTCGATGGCAGCCCCGATGGAGACCTCGTGGAGCGGCGCGGGGGTGGGATCGAAGCCGAGATAGCGCCAGCCGGTGGAGCGCTCGATGTCGCGCGCGGCATCGCTCATGGCGCGAGCATGGAGGGCGAGCGCGGAGATTAGCTCCGGCCGCCCGCGCGGCCCCGAAACTTCGGGGCCGCGAAACGCACGCAACACTTCCTCCACAACGCCGGCGGATTCCATGCCGATCGCGAATTCGTTGCCGGGGCCGTCATGCCAGGAGCCGGGAAAAAACGGCGAATTCTGAGCCACGCAGGCGAGCGCGGTGAAATTGAACGGTCCCTGGCTGCGCGCGCTGTGGGACGCGGCGTGGAGAACCGTCTCCGCGGCGGCGCGCATGGCGCGCGGGTGCGGGGCATCGCCTGCGGCGATGTGCAGATTGGCCTGAAGCAGGCGCGCGGACTCGAGCGCCTCGGCCAGGAGCCGGGGCATGGCAGGATCGTCGCCGTCCTGGCGCATGGCCGGGCCGATGGACAGTTCGAACGGAGTGGCGACGGCGAGATCGTCCATCTTGCGAAGCGTGGCGAGAGCTTGGGCGCGCGGAACGTCACGCAGCCAATCGGGAAACGGCTGGGTGCACATGCGGATGGATTCGACGGAGTAGCCGCGGGATTCGATGGTGGCGCGGGCGCCGCGCAGTTTTTCGAGCGCCTGGGCGAAGGCTTGCTCCCAACGGGCGTGCTCGATGCGAAGGAAGGCGGCGATGGCGCGGACTTTGGGGTTGGGCATGGACGGGGGATTCTCGCATGAGACGAGAAGAGCGGGCGAGTTTCTCGTGCCGGGATCCGGAGACAGGCGCGAAGGGCTGGAAACGGCCGAAAGCAAAACGCGCTGAGGGCCTCCAGGAGAGGGGCGAAGAACGGGAACGAGGTAAGAGGCGGCGGGCAATTTTCAGAGGGTGTGCGCCCGGCGCACAACGCAATGCGGGGCAATCCAGGAAATGGCCGGAGGCGCAAGCTTGGGCTTCCGGATGAAATTCGGTCTAGCGGGCCGGGCGAGCGGCGCTTTTGAACTGCTTGCTGAGGGCGAGCGCCTGCCCTTGGTACGAGGAGCCGATTCTGGCGCCGTACACTTTGTCGGGAATGGAGAGAAGGTGCATGTAATAGAGGCGGCCGACGGCCTGGCCGTCTTCGATTTGGAAGGGCACTTCGTGCGCGCGAACCTCCAGCACGGCGCGCGTGCCCTTGATGTCGTCGTTCACGCCGAAACCGAAGCCGGGATCGAAAAATCCCGCGTAATGGATGCGGAACTCGCCGACCGAGGTTTCCAGCGCCACCATTTCCGCGGCGTATTCGGGCGGGACGCGCACGCGTTCCTTGGACGCGATGATGTAAAACGCGCCGGGGTCGAGAATCAGCGAGCCGGAGCGCGGCGAATAAATCAGCTCCCAGAAATCGTCGGGCTCGTAGTGATTCACTTTGCTGAGGTCGATGACCGGGGCATTCTGCCGCGCCTTGTAGGCCACGACATCGGCTGGGGAGTCCGCCTGCGTGCTGACGCGAATCCAGAGACCCTCCTCGATTTCCGCTTCGGCGCGATTGTCCTCGGTGAGATAGACGAGGCCGTGCTGGCGGTCGAGCGCGCGGAGGCTGCGGTCGTCCGAGGACGGGTCGCCGAGGAGGAACCTCATCTGGCTGAGCTTCATGCCTGCGGACAGGACCACGCTGAACGTGCGGGGCACGACTTCCGCGTAGAGGCGGCCCCGATAGCCGCTGCGCACCCACTCGAAATCCTCGCCATAGTCGGTGATGAGGCGCGTGAAAATGTCCAGCCGCCCGGTGGTGCTCTTGGGATTGCATTTGGCGGAGATTTCGTCGGGAAGAAAGAGTTCCTCGGCCAGCGGAACGATATAGACGCAGTTTTTCTCAAAGACGGCGGGCCGGGTCAGATCCACCTCCGACATCTTCAGGTCGTGAACTTTCTTCTCGACCGTGGAAGATTTGCCGGGAAGAAAGCTGGCGCGCACACGGTAGCCCACCTCGCCGAGGCGCAGGTCGATGCTGGCAGGCTGAATCTGGTCCTCGGAGATTTCGGCGTTGAGTTCCTTGCGGGGAGAAATGCGGCCGGAACGAACCAGATTGCGGATGATTTGAGACGGCAGAACGCCGCTGGCAGTCTGCGCGCCGGCCTGGCCGGCTACACCAGGAAATAGAAGCTGCTCGTGAGCCATCAGTGGTCGAAATCGCCCCGCGGCGCCGGCTCCCGATGCGGAGGCTTGGAATTCGGGAGCGAAACGCCGTCCGAGCGAAAGTATATCAGGGAGCGGGAAAATGAGACGCGGCGGCGAGGCGGGGCGGTGGAAATTACTTGCGCGTGATTTCGTCGGAGTGGATGCGCCCGTCGCGGATCAGGATCACGCGAT
>JASHRU010000306.1 GCA_030037225.1 Candidatus Acidiferrales bacterium
CCTCGCCGCCTTTGAAAAAGTGCTCGGCGATCACGGCTTCCGCGTTCCCGCCGGCGCAGGCGTCGGCGCCGCCGTGCATTCCTATGCCGAGGCCGGCGCCGTGGCCACGCACGGATAGCCCCGGTGAAGGCCACTCTCTACAACGCGGGCAAGATGAGCGAATTCGTGCCCGCCTTCGACGTTCGTTCTCCGCTCACCGGCGACACGTTCCACTGCCGCTTCTCCCACATCCACAACGGCATCGCCCCGCGCCACAGCGACACGATTGACGCGCGCTTTTTCGTCGATGGCCGCCGCGTCATCGTCGGCCTGGCCCACACCGCCTTTGTGGCCTTCCGCGACCGCGCCGGACGCGACCTCACCGACCGCGAGGCCAGCTACCTCGCCGCCGCCTTCCTCGCCGAACGCCTCGAACAGTCCGACGAGCATCCCATCCTGCACGTCGGCCACGACGACGTCCTCCGCCTCATCGCCAAACTGGAGATCCGATAGCCCGCCCGGCGGCCTTCGCGCCGCGCGCTCGCACGCCCAGAAAAAGTTCAGCCGCAAGATCCGGATAGCGTCATTCGAAATCTGAGCGCTAAGGTGAAGCCATGCAGGCCGCAGAAGAGCAATCCGTCTTTCACGCCGCGCTCGACGCCGCGCACCAGCGCGCGCTCGACCATCTCGACAGTCTCGACCGCGCGCCTGTGGGCGCCGTCGTGGACGCGGCTACGCTGCGCCGCCGCCTCGCGAAACCGCTCGAGAACGAAGGCCTCCCGCCCGAGCAGGTCATCGGCGAACTAGCGGACGACGTCCGTGGCGGAATCATCGGTTGCGCCGGCGGACGCTTTTATGGCTGGGTGATCGGCGGCTCGCTGCCTGCCGCGCTCGGCGCCGATTGGCTCACCTCCGCCTGGGATCAGAACGCGGCGCTCTACGCCACTTCCCCCGCCTCCGCCATCGTCGAAGAAGTTGTTGGCGCGTGGCTCAAAGAGATCCTCGGCCTCCCGCCGCAGGCCAGTTTTGCGCTCGTCGGCGGCTGCCAGATGGCTCATGTGACCTGCCTCGTTGCCGCGCGGAATGCGCTGCTCTCGGCGCGCGGCTGGGATGTAGAGCAAGAGGGGCTCGCCGGCGCTCCGCGAATCCGCATTCTCACCTGCGGCACGCGCCACGGCTCGTTTGAACGCGCGGTGCGGCTGGTCGGCCTGGGAAGCGCGTCGATTATTTGCCTTCCGGGCGATTCTGGCGAACGCTTGCTGCCAGCAGCGCTCGAACAGGCGCTCGCTGCGGACCCGGCCACTCCGACCATTGTTCTGTTGCAGGCCGGCGACGTGAATCTCGGCGTGTTCGATTCCTTCGAAGAGCTGATCCCGCTGGCGAAACGCCATGGCGCGTGGGTCCACGTGGATGGCGCGTTCGGCCTGTGGACTGCGGCCTGCCCGCGGCTCGCGCATTTTGTCCGCGGCCTCTCGGAAGCCGACTCCTGGGCCACCGACGGCCACAAATGGCTGAACGTGCCGTTCGACTCCGGCTTCGCGTTCGTCGCCAATCCCGAGGCGCACCGCGCCGCGATGTCGCACCGCGCGCCGTATCTCGTTTTTGGCAGCGATGTGCGCGATCAGATGGATTGGACGCCGGCATGGTCCCGCCGTGCGCGCGGCTTCGCCGCCTATGCGGCGCTGCGGCAGTTGGGACGGCGCGGTGTGGCCGATCTCGTGGACCGCTGCTGCCGCCAGGCGCACGCGATCGTCATGGGCATCGCCGCGCTCGAAGGCGCGGAACTGCTCTGGGAGCCGCAGATCAATCAGGGGCTCGTGCGCTTCCTCGATTCCGCACCCGGCGCGACAGACAAAGACCACGACCGGCGCACCGACCAGGTGATCGCCGCAATCAACGCGACCGGCGAAGCGTTTTTTGGCGGCACAACGTGGCGCGGCAGGCGCGCCATGCGCGTCAGCGTCTGCTGCTGGCAAACCAACGAAGCCGACGTCGAACGCACCATCCGCGCCGCGGAGCGCGCGATTCACGCGGTCGGGGCGAGCTAATCACTTCAATCACTCGCGGCGCAAAATCTCACGCGTCCGACAGCGATTCGTCAAATCCCGATGGCTCGGTGAGTTCTTCCTTCTCCAGCAGCGCGCCGCAATCCAGGCATTCCACGTATTCCGCGTCCTGATCTTTCGCGATCAGTCTGCGGCGGCGGTGCGGGCAGGATTCCGTCTGCGGCATGGCGCGTTCCCGTTCGCTATCTTCACCTTAGCACACTGCCCAGGTCTCGTAGGGGCACGACATGTCGTGCCCCTTTTATCGCGGCGGTCAGCCCGGCCGCCCTCCTCATTGCTCCGCCGCCTGCCGGTAACTGGAAAGCGCGGGATGGTGCAGCCCGTCGCGCCGGATGAAAAAGATCACCAGCAAGAAGCACAGCGCTCCCGCCGTCAACACACCCACCGCAAACTGCAGCCCGAGCTGCAAGTCAAATATGTCCGACACGTTTCCCACCAGGCTCGGCCCAAACGCGCCCGCGAGCTGCGTCACGAACATGTACACGCCCACCGAGCTTGCGTACGCCCGCGGAGGCATCATGTCGTGAATGATTGCCGTCACCGGCCCGTGGTACCACGACATGAAAAATCCGGCCAGCGAGAACGCCACCAGGATCGTTTTCCGGTTGTCCGCGGCCAGTCCCCACAGCAGCAGCGGCGCCGCGCACAAAAATCCCGCGGCCACCGAGATCACCCGCCCGTACGTCATGCGGCGCTGCAGCAGGTCCGCCACCGCTCCTCCCACCAGCGCGCCCACCACTAGCGAGATCAGTCCCAGGCTGCCCAGCAGCAGGCCCGCCTGCCGCAGGCTGAAGTCCTTGTACCGCACCATGTAGTCCGGCCCCCAGGTGATGAACGACACGCTGGCAAACGTCACCATCACGCCGCTCCCCATCAGCGCCAAAAACGCCGGCACGCGCACCAGGTGCGATACCGGCACCACTTCCGTTTTCGGCCCGCGCGCCGGATCGTCCACGCGCAGCGCCGCCATCGCCAGGAACAGCCCGGGAATCCCGATCCCCGCGAACGCCCACCGCCAGCTCGTCGTGTCGCCCAGCACGCTTCCCAGCGTCTGCCCCACCGCGCCGCCTATCAGCATCCCCGCCGCAAACACCGATTGCGCGCGCCCGCGCAACCGCTGCGGAAATTCCCCCGAAATCATCGACTGCGCCGCCGGCGAATACGCCGCCTCGCCAATCCCCACCAGCGCACGCGCCGCCAAAAGCGCCATGTAGCTCGTGGCCAGCCCGCTCAGAAACGTGGCGCAGCTCCAGATCGCCACCCCCACGGCGATCACTTTTCGCCGGTTCACACGGTCGGCCAGCAGCGCGAACGGAATCGTCGCCAGCGCCAGCACCACCTGCAGCGCCGTTTGCAGCGCCCCGAGCTGCGCGTCCGTCAGCGAGAATTCGTCACCCAGCCTCGGAAACAGCGGTACGATCACCAGCCGGTCCGCAAAATTGATAAAGTTGATCATGCCCAGCACCGCGAGCAGGCGCAGCGGGTGCGTGCCCGGCCGGTCGCCCGGTTCTGGCGCCAATTGTGTGTCGTAGTGGATGGACTGTGCCCCGGTTTCGATTCGTTTCCGCCGCTCGTTCGCCGTCCCGAACCTTCGGGACGAGCGGGCAATAGTATACGGGGAGAGGACAGCCGCAAAGATGCCTGAGGAGCAGAGCCAGCAAAGATTTGAATCGCTCCTGTTCTACGCCGCTGTCCTGCTGATTTTCTATCTCGCCTACCGAGTGTTCGAGCCGTTTCTCCAGCCGCTCGGATGGGCCACCGTGATGGTCGTTTGCCTCTATCCCCTGCACGATCGGCTGCTTCGCCGCACCGGACCCGTTCGCGCCGCCGCGCTCAGCACGCTTTGCGTCACGCTGCTGCTCGTCGGCCCCGCGCTCGGACTGGTCGGCGGCCTCGTGAGCCAGGCCACTGCCGCCGTTCATCACCTCCAGGGCGCGGGCGACTGGTCCGCGCAAATGCCGCCCTCCGTCCAGCAGGCCCTCAACTGGCTCAACGACCACGGCGTTTCCGGCGTCCCGGCCGATCCGCTTCGCCTGATTCGCGATGCCGCCGGCTGGCTGGCGCATCGCATGGAAGAGCGCGCCGCCGGCGCCCTGCGCAACGTCGCCGACTTCGCCCTGAAACTCGTGATTCTTCTCTTCGCGCTTTTCTTTTTGTTCCGCGACGGGCCCGCGCTGGTTGACCGCACCCGCCGCCTGCTTCCCTTCGACGATCAGCACACCGAGCTGATCATCTCGCAGACCCGCGACCTGATTTTCGCCAGCATCACGGCGAGCCTCGTGATCGGCGCGATTCAGGGAGTTCTCGGCGCCGTCGCCTTCGCGATCGTCTCGCTTCCCTCACCTCTGTTTTGGGGCGCTTTGATGGGATTGCTCTCGCTACTTCCGGTGATTGGCGCTTGGCTCGTGTGGGGACCTGCGGTTTTGTGGCTCCTCTTCCGCGGCGAATACGGCAAAGCGGCAATCTTGGTGGGCATCTGCGCCGGAGTCGCGGCCGTGCTCGAACATTTCGTCCGCCCGATGCTCCTCTCCGGCAAAACGCAAATGAATTCGCTGCTCATCCTCGTCAGCGTGCTCGGCGGCATCAGTGTGTTCGGGTTTCTCGGCTTCATCCTCGGCCCAATCGTCGTGGCCGTCGCCTCCACGATTCTCAACGTGTACACCGAACCGGCCCAGCCTTCGCCGGGCTAGCCCCGCCCTGCATCGTATGGTGCAGGGTCCTCCCCGGCCCACGAGTTTCGCTCTCGTCCGGGCCTCCTGCCCTTCGCCGCCCACTTACGTTAACTAACTTTCGCCATCATAAATCTGTCGAAAACCCTCACTTTCACGACCCAAAACGACCAGGACGCC
>JASHRU010000307.1 GCA_030037225.1 Candidatus Acidiferrales bacterium
CACTCGCCACTCGCCACCAGCCACTAACCACTGTCTTTGGCCTCGTGCCCCGAGCATCGCACCACCGGAAGGCGCGGATACCTGGAGAATGCCGGATCGGTAGCGGAAAGTTCGCACAGAATGAAGCACGAGCCACGGTCGGATTCGATTCGGCGCGCGTGGAGGCAGGTGGCGCAGAGGCCAATAGAAGGCTGCGAATTTTCGGGCACGAGCATGAATACAGAGTAGCGCGGATTGGAGCAGACAAGTCCCCGGAGGATACCAAAGCGGCAGAGCTATCCCGCAGAATGCTGGTTCTGTTCCTGTTTCCTTTACTTCCGGCCGGGATTTGCCTACCATTTGCCTGTCTCCGCGCCCAATTCGCCCCGACCGAGGGGGGCACGACCTCCAAGCCCTGCGTAACCGGCAGGCGGGAGGCGTGAGCTTCGGACGAGACAGAAGCGGCACGCAACCGACATGCACCGGACACCCCGGCTGATACTCGTGGACCCCAGCGGCGCGCGGCAGGAGCTTGCCGTGCGCAAGCTGCCCTTCCGCATCGGCAGGCAGGCGGGCAACGAGCTGACCCTGCGCGACAACCGCATCAGCCGCCAGCAGGCGCAGATCGTGTTCGAGGACGGCCGCTTTCTCCTGCTCGACTCGCAAAGCCGGCACGGCACGCGCGTCAACGGCGAAAAAGTGGAGCGCCACGAGCTGAAGCCGAAAGACACCATCGACTTCGGCGTGCCCGATTCCTTCCGCATCGTGTACGCGGGAGAAGAGGCCTCGCTCGACGAAATCATCGAGCGCGTGGAGACCGCGGCAACGGCAGACACGCCGTCGCGCGATCTGTACCACCTGGGCGTGCTCCTGGACGTGGCGCGGGCGCTCCATTCGAGCCTGTCGCTGGAGGACGTGCTGGGCTCGGTGGTGGACGCGGCCGTCCGCGTCACGCACACGGAACGCGGCGTGCTCGTGATGATGAATCCGAGCGGCGAATTCGCGGCCACCGTGGCGCGCGACGCGCACCGCACCACGATCGAGCCGAAATCGGTCGAAATTTCCCAGAGCGTGCTGCGGCAGGTAGCCGCCTCGCGGCGCGAACTGATCGTCACCGACACGGGGGACGAAACGCAGTGGCAGGCCCAGGCCAGCGTAGTCCGGCTGCAGATCCACAGTGTGGTGGCGCTGCCGCTCGAGCGCATGCGCATGGCGGATTCGCTGGACACCACCTCCGCGGGACAACAATCGGAGCTCCTCGGCGTGCTCTATCTGGACAGCCACCAGCCGGCCGCGGCGTTCTCCGATCTGGACCGGGCCGTGTTGCGCTCGCTGGCGATCGAAGCCTCCACGGTGATCGAAAACGCGCGGTTGTTCACCGCTGCGCGGCAGATGGAGCGCATTAGCCACGAGTTGGAAATCGCCAGCGACCTGCAACAGCAATTGCTACCGAAATCATTTCCGCAGGGGTCGCACTTCCAGGTGGCGGGATGGAACCTGGCCTGCCTGTCGGTGGGCGGCGACTATTTCGACGTGCTGGAGCTGCCCGGAGGTAAACACGGCTTTGTGGTGGCGGATGTCGCGGGAAAAGGCATTGCCGCCGCCCTGCTGGCCTCCATGCTGCAAGGAATCGTGGCCACCGCATCGGGCTTCGATCTCGACCCGGCGAAGCTGGCCATGCGCATCAATCGGTATCTGTACGAACGGTCGGGAATCGAGCGTTACGCGACCGTTTTCCTGAGCTCGCTCGACGCGGAGGGCAATTTCGAGTACGTGAACGCGGGGCACGTCCCTCCGCTGGTGCGCACGGCTTCCGGACAGGTGTACCCGCTGGCCTCGGAAAGCTTCCCGCTCGGCATGTTCGATTTCGCGGAATTCCGCACGTCCAATGTGAAGCTATCGCCCGGCGATATCGTTCTCATCTATACGGACGGATTCACGGAAGCCGCCAATCCGGAAGGGGAATTTTTCGGCGAGCCCCGGCTGCGGGAGCTGCTCAAACTCGATCCGGGCAAGACATTGGACGAACTGCTTGCGAAAATCCAGTCGGTGGTGCGAGAGTTTACGCGCGGAGCCTCCCAGAGCGACGACATGACACTGTTGGTGATCCATTACCGGGGAGCCGGATCATGAGCGCGCCCTCAACGAGCGGGGCGCAGGCCTGGATGGACCGCCTGACCAAGGCGCTTGCCCATCTGGACGCCGAATGCGATCCGGCGGAGCTCTCGCGCCGCGTCGTGGAAGCGGCGCAGACGCACTTCGGGATGCCCGGCGTCCGGCTCTGGCGGATGCAGGACGGGTCTCCCACCGTGTGGCAACAGGCCGGAGCGCTCGCGGAAGCGGACGCGGGATTCGTCCGCAACGCGCTTTCCGGCGCTCCGGCGGGCAAATCGGAGGGAGCGCGATGGGCGTGCGCGCTGCCGGGCGATGGGGCTCCGGGATCGGCGCTGGAGATTGCGGCGGGAGGGCCGCTGGACGAACCCACGCAGAACGTGCTCCAGCTTTACAGCCGGTACGCGGGAGTGGCGCTGGCCTCGAGCGAACGCCGGGGCGCGATGGCGGAGTTGCAAGGGATTATCGAGGTCACGAAATCGCTCAATTCGACCATCGACCTTGCAGAGTTGCTCAACATCATCCTGCGCCTGGCCAGCCGGCAGACCGGCGCAAACCGGGCGAGCGTGTTTCTGGTGGACAACGAACGGCAGGAAATCTGGTCGCTGGTGGGGCTGGGCCTGGAGCAGCAGGAAATTCGCATGCCCATCAATCAGGGGCTGGCAGGATGGGTGGCCACGCATGGGCAGACCGTGAACATCGGCGACGCCTACCAGGATTCGCGCTTCGACCGCGCCGCCGACCAGAAGACCGGATTCGTGACGCGCTCGGTGCTGTGCCACCCGATCCGGAACAATAACGACGAAATCGTCGGCGTGCTCCAGTTGCTGAACAAAAACACGGGGGCATTTAACGTCAGCGACCAGGCGTTTCTGGAAGCGATTTCGCTCCACGCGGCGCTGGCGCTGGAAAATGCGCGCATGCACCGCGCGATGTTGGCCCAGGAGCGGTTGGAGCGCGACCTGGCGCTGGCCCGGAGCATCCAGTCGAGCCTGCTGCCCGATGCGCCGCCGCAATTATCGGAGTTCGAAATCGGCGTGTTCCATCGCCCGACGCAGATGGTGGGCGGGGATTACTACGACTTTCTGATGCTCGACCAGGACACGCTTCTGACCGTCGTGGCCGATGTGGAAGGCAAAGGCGTGGCTTCGGCGCTGATGATGTCGAACCTGCAGGCCATGTTGCACACGCTGGTGGGACACCTGCACTCGCTCGAACGCCTGGTGGAAGCAATCAACAACCTGATGGCGTCCGAGGGGCGGCAGCGAAAATTCATGAGCATGTTCGTCGCCATGCTCGACCGGCGGCACCGCGGGCTGCATTACATCAACGCGGGGCATGTGCCGCCCGTGGTAGTGCGGGCCAACGGCGAAACGGAATCGCTGCGGGAAGGCGGCATGGTGATCGGCGTCATCCCGGGGCAGAGCTATTCGCGCGGCTTTCTGCGGCTGGAGAAAGGCGACGTGATTCTGGCCTGTACCGACGGCATCACCGAAGCGATGAACCGCGAGGGCGACGAATACGGCCTGGAACGGCTGACGAAATCGGTCACGAAGTACCGCCAGCGAAAAGCGGATGAGATCATCAAAGGCGTGCTGTCGGAAGTGGACGAATTTTCGCGTGGCGGCACACACGAAGACGATCGCGTCGTGCTCATCTTAAAGGTCGCCTGACCGATTCGAGCCTGCCGGTTTCGCGCTCCAGGTGTGAAGCGCTTCATGGGAGGGAGAAGTTTCGGAATTGATCGGCAATTGCCTAGAGGGGTTTGCGCGGCGGGTTTACGGGCCGGCCAGCCTGAAGCTGCATCAGGTTGTAGGCGGCTCCGTGGTGGCCTGGATCGAAGCGCAGGCACTGGCGGTAGCTCTCCATGGCTTCCTCGCGGCGGCCCAGACGCGCGAGCGCATTGCCGCGATTGTGATAGGCCTCGGAATACGCGGGGAAAATGGCGATGGCGCGATCGTAGGCTTCGATGGCGCCGACATCGTCGCCGTGGGCCGCGCGCAGAACTCCGAGGGAGTAATACGACTTCGCGCTTTCGGGCGATGTCTCCGCCAGCTTTAGGTAGAAGTGCTCGGCGTCGAGCCAGTCGAGATTGCGGACGGCCGTGCGCGCTCCATAGACGAGCGCCACGGCAATCACAGCGATTCTCCAAGAACGCCAGCGGGACAGGAGAACCGCGAGCAGGAGCACGAGTCCCAAACTGGGCGCGTACGCCAAGCGTTCTCCCATGATCGTGCCGATAGGATAGAGAATGTTGTCGGTAGCGGCGAACAAAATCCCGTACGTGAGCGCGGGGGCGCGAAAACGGCGATCGATTACGAGCAGCAGATAGACGCCGGCGAAGGCCAGCGCAACCCATGCGCGCCAATCGTCAAGTCCCATCACCAGCGGAATCTGTTTGTAGGAGTAATCCGCGGAGAGCGTGACGGGAACCATGCTTTTGGAGATATAGAGGCATTGCACCCAGAGCGCGGTGAGAATTCTCCGGCCGGGGTCAACGAGCGAGGCCGGATTATCTATCGCGGGGACGGCGCCGGTTCCGCGGGAGACGGCAAAGTGGCCGGCAAGTGCTATCGCAATGACGGCTGCCGCGCCGGTGGCGGCCAGGAGTTGAGAGCGCCGCGACGCGTCCCTGCGCGGAAAGACCAATGGCAACGCGGCGAAGGTGGCTGCGCTTTCCTTTGAAAAAACGGCGAGCGCAAATAGCAGAATCGCCCAGGCGAGACGGCCGCGATAGTAGAGAATCAGCGCGCCCAAGGCAAGCGAAGCGGCGAGCGTCTCCGCCGAACCCACGACCGAGGTAGTGGCTTCGGTGTGGATGGGCAGGAGCGCGAACAGCAGTGCGGCAAGGAAAGCAGTGAGAGGCGGCGTGCGGACCGCGAGCAGAAATCGATATGCGAGCAAGACGACGGCGAGCCCCAATGCAAGGCCTACGGCGTGATAGATTGCCGGGTGGCTTCCGCCGCCAACTGCCCAAGTGAGGGCCCACAAAGTTTTCGAAACGGGGCGATAGAGTTCCTGGCCGCGCGCGTCGGGCCAGTAACCCGATCGCCAGATGGCGACGAGCTGGTGGAAGGAGCGGAGATGGAGGGGCTCGTTCTCGACAATCAGAACGCGGTCGTCGAACGCAAAGCCGCAAGCCAGCGCTCCGAGGTTCGGAACCAGGAAGGCCGCAGCGAGCCACCACGCTGCATGCCGAACGGGCGGCTCGTCGCTGGCGGGAGCTGGCTCGTCAGCGGGGACAGAGGTTGCAGCACGGCTTGCCTCCTCGGCGAGCTTTTTCTGTTCTCTTCGCAGGCGATTCTTGCGGCTCATAAAGGACTCGGGCTTTGGACAAACCTGAAACGCGCCACGGCATAGTGCGCGTCGTTCGGCAGAATCTTATCATTGGCCTGCGAGCACCTGAGCGCTGCACGGAGGGCTGCGGTCGGCGCTCAAATGACGGCGGGTGCGGTGGAGCCGACGGATATCAGTTCGCCGACTCCTTGAGGTTCTCGTATTCCTTAAGTTTGCGGTAGAGCGTAGTTTTGCCGATCCCCAGAAGGCGAGCGGCAGCCAGCTTGTCGCCGCCGGTTTCGCGGAGCGCGCGGAAGATAGCACGGCGCTCGAGCTCCTCAAGCGGGACGAGATCGTCCATGCCCAAGCGGCGCTCGAAGATGCCATGCTGCAAATTGGTGGGCAAATCACCGAGGGCAACGAGCTGGCCCGAGCCGAGCGCCACGGCGCGTTCGACGGCGTTCTCGAGTTCGCGGACGTTGCCGGGCCAGTCGTAGGCCATCAGCCGGCCCATAGCTTCCTCGGAAACGCCGCGCACCGGGCGTTGCGACGGGCTGAATTTCTCGAGGAAGGAATTGACCAGCATGGGGATGTCGTTCTTGCGCTCGCGCAGCGGCGGGAGCTTGATCTGGACCACATTCAAGCGGAAGAAGAGGTCCTGACGGAACTGGTTCTTGCGGATGGCGTCTTCGAGGTCGCGGTTGGTGGCGGCAATCACACGGACGTCGATGGAGACGCGCTCGTTCGAGCCCACGGGTTTGATCTCGCGTTCCTGGAGAGCGCGCAGGAGCTTGGCCTGCAGGTCCACGGGCAGGTCGCCGATCTCATCGAGGAAAAGGGTGCCGCCCGCGGCGGCTTCGAGCAGGCCGTGGCGGCTCTGCGTGGCGCCAGTGAAGGCGCCCTTCACATAGCCGAACAGCTCGGATTCAATCAGCGTAGGAACCAGGGCGGAGCAGTCCACGGGCACAAAGGGCCGTTCCCGGCGCGGGCTGGAAAAATGGATGGAACGCGCGACGAGTTCCTTTCCCGTCCCGCTTTCGCCCAGGATCAGAACGGGGCAGGTGTGCGGGCCGACCTTTTCGATCAGGTGATAGACACGCTGCATCTTGGCGGAGACGCCTACCAATTCGCCGAAGCCGGGGCGGCTGCGCAATTCCTCGCGCAGCACACGGTTTTCGCGTTCGAGGTCCAGACCGCGCACGAGGCGGTCGAGCTTGGCGCGCAGGTCGTCCACATGAAAGGGCTTGGTGACGAAATCGGCGGCACCGAGGCGAGTGGCTTCCACGGCGGATTCGATGGTGCCGTACTGAGTGAGAAC
>JASHRU010000308.1 GCA_030037225.1 Candidatus Acidiferrales bacterium
AGGAAGTGGTGATCGAGGGCGAGAAAGCCGCCGGCTACTGGGGCGTCAAGGGATTTTTCCAGTGGCTCGAACGCAAGAAATACAAATTGCACGTCCGAGTCTTTCTCAGCCGTTACCGCGGCTATGCCATCTGTCCCGACTGCCGTG
This sequence comes from Candidatus Acidiferrales bacterium, assembly GCA_030037225.1. GTDB lineage: Bacteria > Acidobacteriota > Terriglobia > Acidiferrales > UBA7541 > JOPF136. The sequence continues at coordinate 148 of JASHRU010000308.1, forward strand.
GAACGCGCCTCCGCGAAGAAGCCCGGGCCGTCAAAATCCAGGGCCAGGCCATCACCGACGTCTGCAGGCTCACCGTGGGCGCAGCCCGGCAATTCTTCCGCGGGCTCGAGCTCGGCCCGGCCGAATCGCGCCTGGCCCAGAAAATTCTGGACGGCATCAATCAGCGCCTCGGCTTTCTCGACGAGGTCGGTCTCGACTACGTCACGCTCGACCGCCTCACCTCCACGCTCTCCGGCGGCGAAGCGCAGCGCATTCAGCTCGCCACCTCTCTCGGCTCCCGGCTGGTCGGCGCGCTCTACATCCTGGACGAGCCTTCCATAGGCTTGCACCCGCGCGACACGCACCGGCTGATTGAAATCCTCAAGACCTTGCGCGACCTCGGCAACACGATTCTATTGGTTGAGCACGACCGCGACCTCATCCTCTCCGCCGACCACATTCTCGACCTTGGCCCGGGAGCGGGCGAGCACGGTGGCCGCCTGATTTTTGCCGGGTCGCGCCAAAAACTCCTCGGTGAGTCGCGCAACGGCAGCCTTACGGCGCGCTATCTCACCGGCGACGCGAAAGTGCCCGTCCCTGCGGTGCGGCGAAAGCCCATGCGCGGCTTTCTGCGCCTGTGGGGAGCGCGCGGCAACAATCTCCAGAACATCGATCTGGCCATTCCTCTCGGCATGCTGGCCTGCGTCACCGGCGTCTCCGGCTCCGGAAAGTCCACGCTCGTCCATGAAGTCATTTGGCAGGCCCTCGACGCCAAGCGCAACGGCCGCAGTATCCGCGATTTCTGCACCAGGCTCGAAGGCGACGGACAGCTCCGTGAAGTCGTTCTCGTGGACCAGTCCCCCATCGGCCGCACCCCACGCTCCAATCCCGCCACTTATCTAAAAGCCTTCGACGCCATACGTGACGCCTATGCCGCCACTCCAGAGGCTGTGCGCCGCGGCCTCTCCGCCGGCAGCTTCTCCTTCAACATTCCCGGCGGCCGCTGCGAAGCCTGCCAGGGTGATGGCACCGTTACGGTCGAGATGCAGTTCCTGGCCGACGTCGAACTGGTCTGTGAGGAGTGCCACGGCACGCGCTTCAAATCCAGCGTTCTCGAAGTCCGCTATCGCGAGAAGAACATCCACGAAGCGCTCCAGTTCACCGTGCGCGAGGCCATTTCCTTTTTCTCCGCCGTTCCCCGCGCCGTCGCGAAATTGCGTGTTCTCGACGAAGTCGGGCTCGGCTATCTCCGGCTCGGGCAGTCGGCCACCACGCTCTCCGGAGGCGAAGCCCAGCGTCTGAAACTCGCGGCGCACCTCACCCAGGAAACCAGCGAAGGCGTGCTCTATATCCTCGATGAGCCCACCACCGGCCTCCATTTCGACGACATTCAGAAGCTGCTCACCGCCCTGCGCAAATTGATCGAGCGCGGCGCTTCCCTGCTCGTCATCGAACACAATCTCGACGTCATCAAATCCGCTGACTGGGTGATCGACCTCGGACCTGAAGGCGGAGACGCCGGCGGCCGCGTGGTCGCCACAGGCACGCCCGAGCAGGTGGCCCGGAACGCGCAGTCGCACACAGGAAAATTCCTGCAGCGCGTGCTCAATCCGAACGGCGACAAACGAACCTAGCCCCGGCCGCCCACTCCCGGCGCCATGCCGCGCTCCCTCGCCGCATCTGGTAGGATAGAAGCGCGAGTGCACTCTCATGTCCGGGTCGGGGATTCGCGCTCTCCGTGCTGCCCTCAAGGTGTCTGCGGCGTTCCTGGCCGCGGCATTGCTGGCCGCACCGCTGCGCGCCGAGGAACACCTGGAAGCCCTTCGCACCGAATTCCACAATCAGAACGACCCCGTCAAGCGGGCCAAATTCTTCTCCAAGCTCGGCGCCGGCCTGATTGCGGAAATGCGCAAGCTCGAATCCGCCCACCAGTTTGACGGTGTCACCCCGCTCTTCCTCGAATTCCACGACTCGGCCACGCAAGCCTACGACGGCCTCGCCGCCACCGGCCGCGACGCGGAAAAACATTCCGGCGGTTATCGCGAGCTGGAGATGTATCTGTGTCAGGCCTTGCACCCTCTGAACGACCTGATCTTCGAGCTCCCCTTGGCTGACCGAGAGGCGCTTCGCGGCCCGCAGAAAGACATCGAGGACCTTGACGAGAAGCTGGTCCGGGCGCTCTTCCCTCACGAACCGGGCTCTCACAAAACGCCACCTTCTGCGGCTCAGCCGCATCCAGTGCTATGAGACCGCGAGGGGAGGTGGCGCGCGCATGATCAACCCCATCCGAGTGGCTATGAAGGTCGGCGCCGTGTGCATAGCGCTCCTCTTTCCCCCGCCCCGCCCCGCCCCGTTCAATTTCGACGCGCCCTCACCTGCGCCCGCTCCCGCACCCGCGCCCCAACAGGTAAAGAAGGACTATCTGAGCCCCATCGAGGCCGACCAGATTCGCGACGCCATGACGATCTCCGAACGCGTCAGGCTGTTTCTCGGCTTCGCTGCCGACCGCCTCCACAAAATCGATTACGAGCTCCAGCGAAAAGATAAGGATCAGCAATGGTCCGACCGCATGTGGGGCCTCATTAACGCCTACACCGGCTGCGTGGACGATGCCGCCGACAATCTCGAAGCTGGCCTCGAGAAACAGGAAAATCTCCGCCCCGGCACCAAGGAGCTGGATAAGCGCACCAAGGAATTCCTGCCCAAACTCAAGGAGCTGCACGACAATCCCGATCTCGCAAAATTCAAGTCCGACTTGGACGACGCCATGCAGGCCACTCAAGACGCCGCAGACACCGCGCAGAAAGTAGCCAAGGAGCTTTCCGCCGCGCCGGAGCGCCGCCGCCCGTGATCCGTCGCTCCGCCGCGCGCCGCCCGCGAATTACGCCTCGCGCGATTCCCTTCCCCGGCGGCGCCGCCATCTTCCGCCGGATGTTCGTCCGCCTGGGATGCCGCGGCCGCGCCCCGCACTTCGACGTTGTCTTTTATCCCTACGCCGGTTTGAGCCATACCATCCGACTGCGCGAAGAAACGGCGGAAGCGCGCCTTTCCGATCTGATGCGGGGCGCGCCTCTCGACGCGCTCGAAGCCGCTGCCGCCGTGCTGCTCTCCAAGCTCTACCGCCTCCGGCTCCCCGCCGATCTGGCCAGGCGCTATCGAAGCTTCGCGGACAGCGCTCGCATCAGCCGCCGCGTCGAGCGCGCCCGAAGGCGCCGCGGCCGCAGGCGTCACTCCGGTCCCCAGGGGGTGGCGCACAACCTTGAAAATATTTTTCGCTGGCTCAACGCCGAATATTTTATCGGACGTCTTCCAGCCACAGATCTGGGCTGGAGCGTCGCGCCCTGGCGCCGGCAGCTCGGCGTGTTCGATCCGGGCATGCGCCACATCGTGATCAATCGCCGCCTCGACCGCCCGCGCGTTCCCGAACACGTCGTGGCTTACGTCGTCTATCACGAAATGTTGCATCTGGAACGCGCCGCGCCGCTCCATCTGCGCACCCCTGCCGGTGCACTCGCTCACCGCGATTACCGCTGCCGTCTCGGACTCCACACGCCCGAATTCCGTCGGGCCGAGCGCCAGTTCCGCCAGTTCCACTTGGCCCGCCGCTTTCTCCTCCGCGCCGGCCTCTGGTAGCCGCGGTCTGCGCCTCCCGACCACTTGGCAGCGCCCATAGTTCTGGTCCTTCCGTTTTCCTCTCTTCACAGGGCTTCCCACCAATCACAATTCGTGATATTTCGAGCCCTCAAGCGAGGAGGTACACATGATCAGCAGACGGGAATTTCTCGTGACCACTGGAGCCGGCGTTGCAGCTTCTGGAGTGGGCGGCGCTGCGGCTGCTGAGGCGGCAAAACTCCCCGCGGCCACCGGAAAATCCGCCGGCCTCTTTCTGCCCGAAGACGATCTCAAGCCGGCCACCATCGACCGCCTGCCCCTCGAATGGCACCAGCAGCGCGCCCAATTGCTTCGCGACAAGCTGGCCGACGCGGGCTACCAGGGCATCCTGCTCACCAACCGCTGGAACATTATTTATTTCACTGGCCTCTGGCACACCACCACGGAGCGTCTGGTCAACGTGTTCCTGCCGCTTCAGGGCGATCCCGTCTGGTTCAACGCCGCGCTCGACCGCGACCTTGTGAAATCCTGGTGGTACTCCGACGGCGAAATGTACTTCGACTGGCCGCATGCCGAGGGCGCCTTTCCTAACGAAGGCAAGGTCCAGATGGGCGCCAAAGTGGACCTCTCCGAATGGATGCTCAAAGCGCTCAAGAAGCGCGGCTTCGCCGGCAAGACACTCGCCGCCGACACCGAATTCTCTCCCTCCATGCAGCGCAAAGTGGTGAACATCCTCGGCAAAGAGATGGCTTCCGCCGACGAGACGTGCATGAGCTTCCGCATCCACAAGACCCCGGAAGAACTCGCCCTCACGCGCCGCGCCTACAACTACTTCAACCAGATGCATGCCTATGCGCGCGACATGCTGCTCGAGCACGGCGCCAACCTCACCGATTTCGATATCGCCAACTCCGCCACGAAATACGGCACCGACCTGCTGATGGCCGACATCAAACGCGACGGCAGGCCGCACACCGCCGTCGGCATCACCGTAGCCGTCGGCTGCCGCGTCGGCCCCTCCACGGCCTCGCCTCATCCCAACCAGTTCCAGCACGCCAAAATCACGCGCGGCCAGGCCATTCAAATCGAAGGCGTCGTGAACATCGCCGGCTGCGGCGGCGAGCTGTATCGCGCCATGTTCATCCACCCGCTCACCGACCAGATGAAGAAGCTCTGGACCGTCAGCCGCGATTCCTGCCTTATCCAGAAGGAAGAATCCATCGCCGGAGTCACCGGCTCGACCGTGGCCTACAAAATTCACATGCACCAGGTGAAAAACGGAGTCGCGCCCTACATCTATCACCGGCCGGCCCACGGCCAAGGATGGGAAGGCCACCAGCCGCCCTATCTCTCCCTCGGCGACTACACCATGCTCGAGAAGGGCATGAACTTCTCCGTCGAGCCCGGCCTGTATGACCCAGCCAATGGCATCGGCGCGAACTTTTCCGATGCCTTCATCGTCGAGGAGCAGGGCCCCTCGCGCCAAATGTCGCGTCTGCCCTGGAGCGAGGAGTGGTGCTGGGTGAAAATCTGACCGATGCGCCTTTCGCACCGTATTCGGGTCAGTGATTGAACACTGGCGGGTGAAGCGGGACGATAGCGCTGATTATGAGCGTGCTCTGGCAGGAGCTTCGTTACAGCTCTCGGTTGCTGCGCAACAATCCCGGCTTCGCGGCCACCGCTATCCTGACCCTCGCGCTCGGTATCGGCGCCAACTCCGCAATCTTCAGCCTCGTGGACGCGGTCCTGTTCCGGCCGCTTCCCATCTCCAAACCCGGCGAGGTTGTGCGCCTGACCGGTGGAAAGGCCCGCGGAGTGTCCCAATGGGGGTTCGTTTCCTTCCCGGCCTACCAGCATTACAGCGAGCGTAGCAGCGCATTTTCTGCGATGGCGGCATATTTCGACCGTTTCGCCGTCACTGTCTCGGCTGGCGCTTCGGTATCCGACCGCGTCGTCGCCGGGATGGTCACGGGTAATTATTTCGAGATGCTGGGCGTGCACGCCGCCTTGGGGCGTGCCATCGTCCCGCAGGACGACCGTCCCGGCGCGCCTCCAGTTGCCATGCTCAGCCGCGAGTTTTGGCAGAAACGCTTTGCTGCTGACCGCGGAGCGCTCGGCTTAGTCATCCAGGTAGATGGACTGCCATGTACGGTTGTGGGAATCGCGCCCGCGGGATTCGGTGGCGTCAGCTTCGAAAACCTGCCTGAGATTTGGATCCCGATGAGCTTCGGCTTTCAGGCCGAGCCGATTCTCAAGAGCCAGATTCCATTGGGCCAGGAGTCGTTCAGCCCGTTTGCCGTGATTGCCAGGCTCAAACCGGGAGTTTCGATTGCTCAGGCCCAGGCGCAACTCGACTCGATTGCCATGGTACTCGGCGCGGGAGCAGAACTCCCCGGCGAAGAAAAGGAATTTCTGCGTCCCTGGCCGGTGCTGGTCCCGGCCACTGCGCAGGCCAGGAAATTCCAGTCGCAGTATTCGCTCCTGGTATTGGGAATCGTCGCGCTGGTCCTGCTGATCGCCTGCGCGGATGCCGCCGCGTTGCTGCTGGCGCGCGCCGAGAGCCGGCAGAAAGAGGTGGCCATCCGCCTCGCCCTCGGAGCCTCCCGCAGCAGGATTGCGCGGCTGCATATCATCGAAGGGCTGCTCGTCTCGCTGCCCGGCGCGCTCGTGGGCGGGCTTCTGGCCGACTGGGGATCCAAAGCGCTTGCCGCGTCCGCTCCCTCCACTCTGCCCTTTCCCATGGAACGCGCTGCTTCGGTGCTCGACCTGCGCGTTCTCGGTTTCACTGCAGTCGTTGCTATCTTAGCCGGCGTCGTGAGCAGTCTGGCTCCGGCTTTGAAGTTTTCACGGTCCGACCTGCTGGCGGGGATGAAGGGCGAATCCCGCGCTCTGAACGTTTTCTCACGCCGCGTCTCGCTTCAGAATTCCCTCGTGGTAATGCAGATAGCCACGTCCGTGGTTTTGTTGGTGGGCGCGGGACTGCTTATCCGTACGCTCTGGGCGGCCTCAAACGTGAAACTGGGATTCGATCCGGATCACACCATAATTGTAGCGATCGACCCTGGCCGGCAAGGCTACGACGCTGCCGCGGCCACCAGGCTCCTCGATCCACTCCTCGATTCATTGCGCGCGCAGCCCGGCGTCGAATCCGCGGCGCTCTCCAGCGCTCTCCCGCTCCAGCCCGCAGCGTCAACCGTCGTGGTCCCGGAGGGACGTCATCCGGCGAGCGGGCAGCAGGATCGGACGGACGTTGTGCGCGTGAGTCCCGGGTATTTTGCGACGACGGGAATCCCTCTGCTCAGCGGCAGGGATTTTGCCGCTGCCGACTCGGCCGGATCCCCCGGCGTTGCCATCATCAACGAAGCGATGGCGCGCGCCTTCTGGCCGGGCGAGAATCCGATCGGGAAGCACCTTTATTCTGTCGGCGCTCAAGATCAGACCTTTGAAGTCGTCGGAGTTGCCGGCAATATCGCCCCGGATGATCTTCGCCGGCCTGTCGGTCCCGTACTCCACATCCCCCTCGCGCAGTCGTACGGAATGAATCCCTGGCAACCCGTCATCCGTCTGCTGGCGCGAACGCCGGGCGATCCCCGCTCGCTCTTTCCTGCGGCTCGCCGGGCCGTAGCCCGTGTGAATCCCAATCTGGTCGTCTATGGAGAGCACACCTTGCGCGACCAGGTGGCGCGCACATTGCCGGAAGAGCGCTTTCTGGCCAGGCTCCTCGTGATTTTCGCCGTTTTGGCTACCATCCTCTGCGCTGCCGGAGTTTATGGACTGATTTCCTACACCACGGAGGGCTCCACGCGCGAGTTCGGCGTGCGCATGGCCCTGGGCGCGCGGTCTGCCAACGTTTTTTGGATGGTTCTCCGGAATGGCCTCGTGCTGGCCGTCGCGGGTTTGCTCATCGGGCTCGCCGCAGCCGCGGCACTCACGCGCGTGCTGATCTCGTTTCTCTATGGCGTCGGCGAGATGGACCCGTTCACATTTACGGGAGTCGCGCTGCTCATCGCAGCCGTTACCGCGGCCGCTTCGTTTCTGCCCGCCCGCCGCGCCACGCGTGTGGATCCTCTGGTCGCTCTGCGTCACGAATAACGTCGGACGCCGTCCGGCTCGCCGTGACGCCGCAATCTCCGCAACTCCTCTCAGACTTCTATTGAAGATTTTCGGGCGGC
>JASHRU010000309.1 GCA_030037225.1 Candidatus Acidiferrales bacterium
GTGGGGCCAGCCTGCTATCGTTTGTCTTCAACAGATTCAGAATTGCCGGTTCGTTGGGATCGTTCGGGGGGTAGGTGGTCTCCATCAGCGTCCTGGGCTGGCCTTTGTCCGGCGGATAGAGCTGGATGTATTCGGGGCGATGGATTGCCGTGCGGTAAAAATCGCCGCGCATCAACTCCTGTTCCGCGCGGTAACGGAGGCTCCAGGCTTCTGGCCCATAGCCCGGCTCATAATCCACGATCAAAAGTTCCGTGAACACTTCGTGTGGCTGCAGGTGGAGCGGTCCGTTCAGCAGGCCCGCGGCATTGCGCAGGGGCTCCAGAAACGCCAGTCCGATGCTCTCGATGTCGGTGGCCGGAATAGCGTAGTTGCTCATGCCGGCAGGCCGCCTCGCGGGCGCGCTCTGGCGGAGTGCCACATCGAGCCGTAGCGGTGGCCGGCCGGTCCCGGGCCACGTCCATTCCACCGGACCGAGCAGGATGGCGACGCGCAGACTTCCGAGCGGGACAATCAGCGGAGGCAACGTCGCCGGTTCGATCTGTGACTGAGCGGTAGCCACCGCCAGCCCGTCTTTCGCGATCAATACGGCCACGCGGCCTGCCGCTAGGTTTGCCACCACCTCATCGGCCGGCTGTTGCGGCGCGCGCGCGAGTGTTGGGGCTGTAGATGACGCAGGTATGGCGGCAAGGAGGACGAACAGCATCGCGGCGATTGCACAGGCGGATGCGCAGAGGAGGCGGAAGAGACGCGAGTTACGACCCGACGCCATGGACGTTCTTAGAGTGGTACGACTGAGCCCGCAGTTGTTACGATGCGTCCCGCGCATGGGGCGCTGCTAGGCGCTGCCGGGCTCTGCATCAGCCGTGCGCACTTCCGTCAACTGTGCCGCGGCGATCCACCACTGGCCGTCGTGTTCGCGCATCACCAGCATCGAGCGGACCAGCCGCGAGGCTTTCGGACCCGCAGCTTCGGCGAAGGCCCAGTCCACGGGAACTACGGCCACTTTTTCCTGCAGAAAATGAGCTACGGAAGGAGTCACCTCGAGCGTGTTCATATCCATTCCGCTGTTGCGCAGCTCTGCGCAGTATTCGGCGATGGCCGCTCTGCCGTGATGTTGCGCGCCCCGCTCGTCGATCACTACGGCATCCTCCTCGAAGAACGAGGAAAACGATTTGAATTCGCCGGCCACCCAGGAATGGAAGAAATCCTCCAGGGCGGCTTGCAGGGGCCGCTCGCGCTGCGCGCTCGCGCCGCGCTCCAGTTCCTGGCGCACCTGCGCCGCTTTGACGCCGGACTCGCGCAGAAGGCTGGCCGCGCCTGAATCCTGTTCGGCGAGCAGCGCCAGCAGCATATGAGCCGTTCCAATGTTCGGGTCGCTGAAACGGTCGGCTTCGCCGGCAGCGTTCTTTAGCACCCGGTGGCACTCGGGGGAAAGATGCACTTCGGTGGTGTCGGAACTTTTCTTCCAGCCGGGCGCGGAAATGCGCTCCTCGATCTTGCGCCGGATCTCCTCCACGCTCGCGCCACGCCGCTGGAGTGCGGCCGCAAGCGGCTTGTCTTCCCGCACAATGCCGAGCAGCAGGTGTTCCGTTTCAATGAAGCTGCTCGAATAGTGCGTGGCCTCGTACCGCGCAAAGAAAATCGAGCGGCGCGCCTGTTCGGTGAGTCTTTCAAACACGTCCGACCTGCTCCGCCGAAGCTGGGATTTCGGAAAAAAGGAGAGTACGCCCGTCTGGCATGCTTGTCCATTGGCCGGGCGGCTTGCCGGGGCATGCGGAGGGGTCCGGCTTGCGATACACTGGAAGTCCTCCGGAAGGCGCGGACTCCAACCAGGGAGCATTCCCAAAATGTTTGGCGGTCTTAAAAAGCCGAAGAGCGTGCGAATTTTGGGTAAGAGGCTGAGCGATATCCTGGAGGCGCACGAGCGCTTCGCGCGCGCGGCCGAGGGCGGCTCACGGGCCGAGCTCGCAGGCGCGAACCTCTCGCGCGTGGACCTGAGCTCCGCGGTCCTAACCCACGCGAACCTCGCTGGTGCCCGCCTGGAGGGTGCTTCGCTGCGGGAGGCAAAACTGGCCTCCGCTGATCTTTCCGGCGCCAAATTGCGGAATGCCGACCTGCGCACCTGCGACGCGACGGGAGCGAATTTTTCCGGCGCAGACCTGACGGGAGCGGATCTTTCCGGTGCGGAACTCTTCCGCGCAGACTTTACGGGCAGCGCGCTGCGTCAGGCGAAGGTGCGTGCCGCCAATTTTCGCCAAGCCATTTTGCGCAACGCCGATCTTACCGGCGCCGATCTGAATGTCGCGAGCCTGCGCCAGACCGACCTGGAAGGCGCGAAGCTCGAAGGCGCAGACTTGCAAACCTCGATTATTCGCAAAGTCTAGATCGCCAGCCCACTGGTTTATCAGCCATCCGAAGGGGAGAGCCCGAGCCGCGCGGGTTCAGTTGATGGGTAATTTCGCGGAGTCTTCGCCGCCGGGCAAACCCGGACCCGTGCGCGCCGAGGGCCCGCGGCGGCGCACTTCAATGCCCAGCCGCTTGATCTTCTGGTTGAGCGTGGAGAGCGGCACCTGGAACCGCTCCGCAGCTTCCGTCTGATTCCAATTCGTGCGCTCCAGCATGTCCAGGATGATTCGACGCTCGATTTCTTCCATGACAGCAAACAGAGACGGCGCCGACTTGTCGGGGGACGAGCCGTTCTCCGCCGGAAGGAATTCGGAAAGCTGCAGCCGGACGCCTTTCACGATTTCCCGGGTGCGGACGACTTCGGGCAGGAGGTCCACGTCCATCACCTCCTGCGTCGAAAGCACAACGGCGCGGTTCACGGCGTTTTCCAGCTCGCGCACGTTGCCGGGCCAGAGATAGTCGAGCAGCAGCTTCATGGCGTTGGTGCTGAACCGCCGCGCGCCCTTGTTGTTTTCACCGCAGTAGCGGGCCAGGAACATCTCCACCAGCCCGTGCACATCTTCGCGGCGTTCGCGCAGGGGCGGCAGATGGATATTGATCACATTGAGACGATGGAAGAGGTCCTCGCGGAATCTGCCTTCGCGCACCAATTGCATGAGCTCTTGATTGGACGCTGCCAGGATGCGCACGTCCACTTTGATCACTTCCGTCCCGCCCAGCCGCATGAACTCGCGCTCTTGAATCACGCGCAGCAGCTTGGCCTGCGTCTCCAGGCCCACCGTGCTGATCTCGTCCAGAAAAATCGTGCCCTGGTCGGCGATCTCGAACAGCCCCTTCTTCGAGGCCACGGCGCTCGTGAACGCGCCCTTTACGTGTCCGAAGAGCTGAGACTCCAGCAGATCCACCGGAATCGAGCCCGAATTGACGGGTACGAACGGCTTGTCGGCCCGCGGGGAGGCCGAATGGATGGCCTTGGCGATCAGTTCTTTGCCCGTTCCACTCTCGCCGGTGATAAGCACTGTGGAGCGCGAAGGGGCCACCTGCGCCACCAGGTCGAGAACCGCGAGCATGCGTTCGCTGCGGCCCACGATACTCGGGAAGTTGTAGCGTTCCTTGAATGCGCGCTTGAGCTGCACGTTTTCTTCGCGCAGCCGGCGGCCTTCCGCTGCCTGTGCTACTTGTGCCAGGAGCTCGTCGTTGGACCACGGTTTGGTGATGTAATCCAGGGCGCCGTTTTTGAACGCGGCACGCGCCATGTCGATCGAACCATAGGCGGTAATCAGGATGACCACCACCTGCGGGTCGCGCTGCCTCAACTCGCGCAGCAAATCGATTCCGTTCCGGTCCGGCAGGCTTACGTCCAGCAGCACCAGGTCGTACGGCCGCGACTCGAGCCGCTCGCAGCCCTCCCGTGCCGTGCCTACCGGGTCCACGATGTAGCCTTCCGAGGTCAGCAGGAGCTCGAGGCCTTCTCGAATCTCGATCTCGTCGTCCACCACGAGGATGCGCGCTTTAGACATGGACGGACTTGCTCATCATGGCGGGAAATTCCAGATGGAACGAGGTGCCCTTGCCGGGCGTGCTCTTCACCTCGATGCGGCCCTTGTGTTCCTGCACGATGCCGTAGGTGACGGAAAGGCCCAGGCCGGTCCCGCGTCCGGTTGCCTTGGTGGTGAAGAAGGGATCGAAGATCCGCCGCAGAAGATCGTCTGGTATGCCGATCCCTGTGTCGGTGACTTCCACATCGACCGAGCCGTTCTGGCTGGAGGTGCGCACTTCCAGCATTCCTCCCGAGGGCATGGCGTCGCGGGCGTTCAAAAAGAGATTGAGAAACACCTGTTGGAGACGGTTGCTCGAGCCGTTCACCGCGGGCAGCTTTTCCTCAAACGATTTGATGACGCTCACTTGCCCGGCGCGGAACGGATGTGCCACCAGCGTCAGCGTTTCCTCGATCACCTCGTTCAAATTCACGGCGGTAAATTCCGACGCGCCGGTGCGCGAAAAGTTGAGCAGGTTGTTTACAATCTCGCTGGCACGGAATGTTTGCTTCACAATCTTTTCGATGATCTTTTGCCGCGAATCGTCGCCAGGCAGCTGCCGCGCCAGCATCTGGATGTAATTCGAAATCACCGCGAGGGGAGTGTTCACTTCGTGGGCCACGCCGGCGGCGAGCAGGCCCAGCGATGTGAGCTTCTCGGTCTGCAGGAGCTGCTGCTCGAGCTGCACGCGCTCGGTGATATCGTCCATCAGCACCAGCCGGCCAAGCTGCGTGCCGTTCTTGTCTTCGAGCGGGGTTACGGACACGTTGAGGACCAGCCCGTGTCCAGCGCGGTTCACCAGCGGAAACTTGTAGATTTCGCCGCCGTGCCCGTTTCCGGCGCGCGATTCCAGCTCCGCCACAAGGTCGGCCGGCAACAAGGTGTCCACGCCGCGTCCAAAGGCCTCATCGCGCGGGATGCCCGTCAATTTTTCCAGTTGCGGGTTCCAGGAGTCCACCCGCCCGCTCAGG
>JASHRU010000310.1 GCA_030037225.1 Candidatus Acidiferrales bacterium
GCGGGCACGCTGAACCGTTCGCTCGGCTGCGTGCGCCTGGGAGGCATGATCAGCATGATCGGTGTGCTGGCCGGAGGGAGCGCGGAAGTTCGCACGACGCTCATTCTGTTCCGCTCTGCGCGCGTGCAGGGAATCTTTGTGGGTTCCCGGGCCATGTTCGAGGAGATGAATCGCGCCGTTTCCGCGCACGGCCTCCACCCCGTGCTGGACCGCACATTTCCCTTCGAGGATGCGCCCGCCGCGGTGCGGCATCTGGAGAGCGGCGCGCACTTCGGAAAAGTCGTGATTTCGATTTGAAGGCGCGGTCCCGCGCCAGCCGATCCGTTACACATGAACATACAGAACACGATCGAAGCCGCGCTGGGAATTGTAACTATCGTGCTGGTCCTGTGGGACGCGTTCGAAGCCGTGGTCCTGCCCCGCCGGGTGACGCGCAAATTCCGAATTGCCCGTTTTTTCTACATCTTCTGGTGGGGCATTTGGTCCGCCATCGGCCGTTCCATGCGACCGAGCAAATTCCGCGAAGTTTATCTGAGCGTATTCGGCCCGCTTTCCATCCTGGTGCTCCTGATGACCTGGGCGCTAGGCATGATTTTCGGCTTCGCGCTGGTCCATGCGGGAGTGGGCGGCTCGGTGATGGCTTCCGGCGAGCCGATGACTTTTCTGCTGGACCTGTACCTGAGCGGCACCACGTTTTTCACGCTGGGGCTGGGGGACGTACTGCCGCGCACGACGCTCGACCGCGTTGTGTCCGTGATCGAATCGGGGATGGGTTTCGGCTTTTTGGCGCTGATCATCGGCTACCTGCCCATCCTCTACCAGGCCTTCTCGCGCCGCGAACTCACCATCTCGCTGCTCGACGCGCGCGCCGGTTCTCCGCCGACCGCCGCGGAGATGTTGAAACGCTTCGGCCGCGAGGAAAACCGGACCGCAGCGGTGGAGGTGCTGCGGGAGTGGGAACGCTGGTCCGCGGACCTTCTCGAGTCGCATCTCTCGTATCCGTTGCTGGTGTATTACCGCTCGCAGCACGACAACCAGTCGTGGCTGGGCGCCATGACGGCGATTCTGGACACGTGCGCGCTCTGCCTGGTGGCCTTCGAAAAGCAGAAAACGCTGCAAGCGCGCCTCACCTTCGCCATGGCTCGACACGCCGTAACGGACATCGCTCAGGCACTGAACGCCGCGCCCCGGCCCATCCGGCCAGACCGGCTTCCTCCGGCCGAGTTCCAACGATTGTGCGCGGCATTGGCACCGGCCGGCATCGGCTTCTGCTGCGGCGCGCAACCGGCCGCCGAGGCGGAGAAACGCCTGGCGGAATTTCGCGCCATGTACGAGCCGTACGTTAACGGTCTGGCGCGGCGTCTGCTGTTGCCGTTGCCGCCGTGGATTCCCGCTGGCGATGCGCATTACAACTGGCGCACCACGGCATGGGAGCGCAGCCTTGAAGGAGCGGCTCCCAAGGCAGCTTTCGACCCGAACGACGATCACGCCTGAAGGAATTTTCGAGTGATGCAGGGGGAGCGATGAACATCGGATTTATCGGATTGGGAAACATGGGCCGCGGAATCGCGGAAAACCTGCTGAAAGCGGGAAACACGCTCGTGGTGTACAACCGCACCCGGGCGCGGGCCGAACCGCTGGGCTCGAAGGGAGCCCGCATCGCGGCCACCCCGGCGGAATGCTGCAAAGGCGACTTCGTGTTTACCATGCTCGCCGATGATGCCGCGGTGGAGGCCGTAGCGCTCGGCGATGGCGGCATTGTGGCCACGCTGCCGCGAAACGCCATTCACGTCTCGCTCAGCACTATCAGCGTCGCGCTCTCCAACCGCCTGGCGGAAGCGCACGCACGCGCGGGGAGCGAGTATGTGGCCGCGCCGGTGTTCGGACGGCCGGAAGCAGCGGCCGCCGCGAAGTTGTTCGTAGTGGCCGCGGGCCCCGCGGCGGTTCTGGCTCGCTGCCAGCCGCTCTTCGACGCTATCGGGCAGCGCACCTACGTGCTGGGAGAAAAACCGGCTGCAGCCAACGCGGTAAAGCTGGCTGGAAATTTTATGCTCGCCTCTGTCGTGGAAAGCCTGGGTGAAGCGCTTGCTCTGGTGCGTAAGCACGGTATTCCGCCTGCTCAGTTTCTGGACCTCATCACCAGCAGCGTGTTCACGGCGCCTGCTTACAAGATCTATGGCGCGATTATCGCCGAGGAAAAATTCAAGCCCGGGGGATTCCTTCTTCCGTTGGGCCTCAAAGACATCCGCTTGGCTCTTGCCGCGGCGGAGGCCGTAAACGTGCCGCTGCCGCTCGCCAGCCTGGTGCGCGACCACATGATCGCAGCACTGGCGCACGGCTACGGTGAAATGGATTGGTCCGTGATCGGAAAAATTGCAATGGAGAATGCAGGCCTATGAGCTCCACCCCGGATAACCGCGTCAACATGCTGGCGGAAATCAGCAGGAGAATCGCCAGCGGTGACGCGCCGGCGCCGCCTATAGCGAAGTTGATCGGCTTCCGTCCAGTGTCCGCGGGAGGCGGTGAAGCGGTCTTCGAGATGGAGGCAGATGAGCGGCATTGGAATCCGATGGGCACGCTGCACGGGGGAGTCTTGTGCGACATCGGCGACGCAGCCATGGGCTTCGCTTACGCGACCGCCCTCGCCGAGGGCGAATCCTTCACAACCATCGAACTCAAGATCAACTATCTGCGCCCGGTGTGGAAATCGCGGCTGCGCGCCTCCGCGCACGTTGTGAAACGCGGACGAAAAATCGGATTGGTGGAATGCGACATTACCGATGAGAAGGGCAATCTGGTGGCCCGCGCCAGTTCGACCTGCATGACGCTGGCCGGCGAGGAGGCGCGCGGGAGATAGAGGCACTCGATCGGCTCGTCCCGATGCTCATGGCGGAGTTCGCTCGAGCGCTCTAGTTAGGAGGCGGCTATGATCGCGAGAATTTGGCAGGGCCGTACGCGGCCGGGAATGGGCGATTCGTATTACGAATACCTGGAGAAGACGGGACTGAGGGAATACAAAGCCACTCCCGGCTTTCGAGGCGTTCTCGTGCTGAAGCAGCAGGCGGGAGACGCGAGCGAATACGTGCTGGTGACCCTGTGGGAGAGCATGGATGCGGTTCGAGGCTTTGCGGGAGCCGACGCGGAGCGCGCGGTTTACTATCCGGAAGATGATCGTTACTTCCCTGAAGAAGAGCGCAGGCCCCACGTGAAGCACTACGAAGTTCTTGCGAACGGCTGAGGCTGTTGGACTAGGACGCAGCCTGCGCCCGTTCCTCGCGGTCTCCCGCCGCGCGGTCGTCCCATTCTATCCACCGCGATATACTGGCACGCGAACGATGCAGTAGTCGGAGGGCACTGCTTTGGCGGAGACCGTAAAGCTGACGGCAAAAGCCAAAGCCGCCGGTTGAGCGGCAAAGCTGAGTCCCGGGACTCTGGACTCCGTGCTGCGCCGCCTGCCGCGGCAAGCTGATCCGAACGTGCTCGTAGGGTTC
>JASHRU010000311.1 GCA_030037225.1 Candidatus Acidiferrales bacterium
CTCGGGAGTCTCCGTCAGCTCGTCCAGGCTCTGCCAGAATCGCCGGCCACCCCGCTGGGCGAGCGCCGTCCGCACCGCCTCCAGATTTACGCCGCGCCTGCCGTTCCCGTTGTTGCCTTCGCCGTTCATCTGCGGTTCCGCGCTTCCTTTCGACTCCCTACCGGTGGCACGTGGTGCAATTCGTCATCAACTGGCACTTCTTCAGGTGCGCGCAGTTTGCCGGGCTGGGGATGTTGTATTCCTTCACGAGTTGCGCTCCCAGTTCTTCCTGGTTGGCCGGCGGTTCATAGAGAGGTTTGAACACGTCCTCCCGCCGCCGCACGTACTTCTCCGGGTTCCGGTGGCAATCCAGGCACCAGCTCATCTGCAGCGTGTTGGCTTTCCATGTGAGCGGCATGTCGCCCACCGGCCCATGACAGGTGGTGCACCCAACACCTTTGTGGACGTGAATGCTGTGGTCGAAATACACGAAGTCCGGCAGCGCGTTCACTCTCACCCATTCCAGCGATTTTCCGCTCGCGTAGCTCGACCGCACCGGCTCGAGCATCGAGCTGTTCGTCCAGATTTGCGAATGGCAGGTCATGCACGTCTTTGTGGGCGGTATGCCTGCGAACGGCGAGTCTTCCACCGAGGTGTGGCAGTATCGGCAGTCAATCCCCAGTTCGCCCGCGTGATGCCTGTGGCTGAACGGCACGGGCTGGTCCTTGGGCTGATTCACGTCGGTGTAATAAGGCGAGGCGCTGAGCCCGTAGAGCACGAAGCTCAGCACCAGGAGCGACACCACCGCGCCGTAAATGCTCACCCGCGCGATCGTGTTCGTGCTCCGATGGAAAATCTGCGCCATCGAATTTCCTCTACTCCTGCTCCCTCCGCCTCTTCATTTGCTTCCCCCCGCCTCTTCCTTCACCAGCCCGCGCATCTCCGAAATCGCGATCACCGGCAGGAACCGGATGAACAGGAAGAAGAGCGTGAAGAACAGCCCCAGCGTTCCCACGTAGGTGAAAATGTCCCACCGCGTCGGCCAGTACATGCCCCACGCCGAGGGCAGAAAATCCCGGTGCAGGCTCGTCACCACGATGATGAACCGCTCCAGCCACATGCCCGTGTTCACCACCAGCGAAATCACGAACAGCAGCGACACGTTGGAGCGCGCCTTGCGCGACCACAGCACCTGCGGGATTACGATGTTGCAGGCGATCAGCGACCAGTAGAACGGCCAGTAGGGGCCCGTCCACCGGTTCAGCACCATGAAGCGCTCGTAGAGATCGCCCGAATAAAACGCCGAAAACGTTTCCATCATGTAGCCGTAGGCCACGATGAGCCCCGTCGCCAGCATCACCTTGGCCATGTTGTCCAGGTGCCGCATGGTGACAAAATCTTCCAGCTTGTAGTATTTCCGCAACGGGATGGAAAGCGTCATCACCATCGCGAACCCCGAATAGATGGCTCCGGCGACGAAGTAGGGCGGGAAAATCGTGGTGTGCCAGCCCGGAATGATTCCAATGGCAAAGTCGAAGCTCACCACCGTGTGCACGGATAGCACCAGCGGGGTGGCCAGCCCGGCCAGCAGCAGCGACGCCGTCTCGTAACGGTGCCAGTGCACGGCCGATCCGCGCCAGCCCATGGCGAGAAACCCATAGAACTTCTGCCCGATGAGGTTGCGCGCACGGTCGCGCAGGGTCGCGAGGTCCGGGATCATCCCCACGAACCAGAACAGCAGCGAAACCGTCGCGTACGTGGACACCGCGAACACGTCCCACACCAGCGGGCTGCGGAACTGCGGCCACGTAAACATCGTGTTCGGATACGGCGTGAGCCAGTAGAACAGCCACGGCCGGCCCATGTGCAGCAGCGGGAACGTCCCCGCGCACGCCACCGCGAAAATCGTCATCGCTTCGGCAAAACGGTTGATCGAGGTCCGCCACTTTTGCCGAAGCAGCAGCAGGATCGCGCTAATCAGCGTTCCGGCGTGGCCGATGCCCACCCACCAGACGAAGTTGATGATCGCAAAGCCCCACCCCACCGGGACGTTGATTCCCCAAATCCCCACGCCCCACGCGAACAGCCATGTGATCGCCAGGTTGAACAGCATCAGGAGGGAAAACGCGATTCCGAATCCCAGCCACCACCCGCGTCCCGTCTTCTGCGTCAGGACGATGGCGCTGATCCGGTCGGTTACTGTGGCGAAGGTCTGCCCGGGCTCGATGATGGGCGCGCTGTGCTCGGCCGACATGATTCGCTCAGGCTCCGGAACGCTGCTCTATGCTCGTCGCGTTCCCTGTCCGCGCGCGTCGACTGGCCCGATGCGCCACGGACAGCTTGCCCGCCAACGGCAGGCCTTGCTCGTGCGAATGCACTGACCCGGTCTTGCGGAATTGCGCTGTCGCTGGGAGGGACCACCAAGGATGAGCACACGCGCAAGTGCCACTCCACCCGCTCGCGCGCGCCCTCCTCCCTGTCGAACGCGCGCCGCCCCGGGCGTCGCTGCCGCGCATGCCGGGCACCCAATTTCGGGCAGTAGGATAAGACCGGAGGCGGGCGGAAGCAAGACGATTCCCGGCCTTTTTAACAGCTTTCTTCCGTCGCCTTCGCGGCCGGAAAATTCATTTCAGGCGGGTAAATGAACGAAATTTAATTCGAGGATGTGGCCGGCTTGGCCACTTCGTCGTCCGTCACCGTCACGTTGTGATGCAGCGCCGTAAAATGGAACTGGATGTTCACTCCCGGCCCCTGCACGCTTGCCTTGTAGGGATACTTGATGCCGTCCACGTCCTTGAAGTCGTCCTGGCGGAGGATTGTGGTGGCGACCGGCGAAAGGGGATTCTCAAACAGATCGGTCCGGAAAAGCAGCCCGCTTTCCGCGTCGAAATACAGCAGCCGCAAATATCCTCCCGGCACGCATGCCTCCACCACGTTGGCCAGCCGGCCGTCCGCTGTTTTCTGCCCCACCATTCTCGGGTGCGGATAGATCTTCGCCAGGTCAATTTCGGAATAGAAATCGGAGAGTATGCGGCGTTCCGCGGCGCGCGGGCCATCCAGTTCCTTCACTCTTCCGGTGGCGTCCTGCTGCCAGCTCGTCTTTCCGTCGAATCCGTCGCGGTAACTGTAGCCATTGGCCAGCGTGGTGATGGTGACCTCGAGATTGGGCGCGCGCTCGTAAACGAGCAAGGTGCCGGTCCCGTCGATTCCCTCGATCCGCACCGTTGCACGCGATACGCGCGAAGTCAGCTTTTCCCAGGCGGCCCGCCCCCCGATGGCTTCCGCATAGCGTTCAAACACTTGCGGCGCCGTGGGCGGCGCGGGCGCGTTCTGCTGCGCCGCGGGGGCCGCTGCCGGGCTCTGCTGCGCGCTCGCGGGCAGCGCCCAGCCGGTCCAAATCGCAATTGTCAGCGGTACAGCCAGCAGCGGGACGGCCGATTTCATCTTCGCCTCCCACTTCGCGGATGCGATCCTTCCCCTCTCCGCATTTGCACTTGACACCCTTGGGGCGCATCCCGAAGCTTTGGCAGGATTCTACTCCTGAATTGGCTTGCAGATGACTAGGACCGCGCAATCAGGAAACAGGAGCGTGCCATGAGTTCTCAGCCGGCTCGACTGCTTAGCCGCGGCCACCGGGATTCTCTCGTCCTGTTGCTCGCCTGGGCTGCGGGCAGCGTGGACGCGATCGGCTTTCTCGGCCTCGGCCATGTGTTCACCGCCAATATGACCGGCAACACCGTGCTGCTCGGCCTGAGCCTCGGCCAGGGCCGCAGCCTCGCCGCGCTCGCCAATGTGATCGCGCTGGTCGGTTTTTGTCTGGGCGTCGCGGGTGGCGCTCTGATCGTCGAGCGCGAGGGGAATCAGGGCGAATGGGACCGGCGCGTCACCTCCGCGTTGTTGCTGGAAGCCCTAATGCTCGCGGCCTTCACGCTCTTTTGGCATTTCACGCCGGGCGGCGCCGAACGCACTTCCGCGGCCCTCTACATTCTGATTGCGCTTTCGGCCCTGGCGATGGGGATTCAAAGCGCGGCAGTCCGCCGCCTGAAGCTTCCCGGCGTTGCCACCACCTACGTTACGGGAACGATGACCAGCCTCGTGGCGGGGCTCACCAGCCGGTTCCACGCCCCGCGCCCCGCGGCGGTGAAGGACTCAGCGCCTCCGGAAGCGCAGCCCGCGAGCAAACACACGGCTCTGCAAGCCGGCGTGATCGTGATTTACGGCCTATCTGCTTTGGCCAGCGGTCTTTTTCAAATCCATGTGCCGAGTCTGGTGGCGATCACGCCGCTATTCGCCATTTCCGTGGTCCTGCTCGCCGTAGGCCTGGCCCACCGGGGCCACACGTCTCCGTCGTAGGGGCACGACGTGTCGTGCCCCTACCACCGACACCGTTCTGCCGTTGTGTGTATTTCCATCGAATTTGCGGCATGAAAACGGAGCCGCCTTTCTGCCACTCCCGATGCTTCGGGACCGCTTCTTCAGTGCCCGGGGTGGGGGTCGAACCCACACGTCCCTTTCGGGACACAGGATTTTAAGTGCTTTAGGTCTGCCTGCAAATAGCTATTGATACAGCCAGTTATATAAGGCGACTGTGAAACTGTGCAAGTAAATGTGCAAGTCTCCAAGCCGCCTGCGGGCCATCCGAGCGCGCCGCGACACAGGCGGCGGCAAGCCGGTTGCCGTGCACCGCTCCATCTCCGAGCAGTGGTCGTCCTGGATCATGCTCCTTTGCATCCGCGAACGCTGGCCGGAGTTGCGGTTCGAGATGAA
>JASHRU010000312.1 GCA_030037225.1 Candidatus Acidiferrales bacterium
CTGCGCGGAGCGGCGCGGCTGGTGTATGTCTGTGGAAGGTAAGCAGGAACGGAGCAATACGGATGATAGGCGGCAAATTGGGGAACGACTTCCCGAATCCCGATGCTTCGGGATTGGGACCTGCCCCTACGTAGAACCGAGCGGTATTGCACGTTCTAGGCGCGGGTGGTAGCGTGCGGGCCGCTTGGCGGTGGTCCGGACGGTTGGGGGCGCAGGCAACGTATCCACGGTCATTTGATCGATGACCCTGGCGATCGAGGAGGGACCGGGTGGCCTCGAAAGCGTGGAGTCCGACGGCGAAGGTGGGCGAGTTCCGTCCGTACGTGGGCGCTGAGGAATCGCTGCGCGAATTCACGGTGAAAACCGTAGTGTTCGGCATGCTGTTCGGCGTGCTGTTTGGCGCCGTGACTGTATACGTGGGGCTCCGCGCGGGGCTGACCGTCTCCGCGTCGATTCCGATCGCAGTGCTCTCGATTACGCTGCTTCGCGCGTTCGGCAAATCCACGATCCTCGAGAACAATATGGTGCAGACCATCGGCTCGGCCGGCGAGTCGGTGGCTTCCGGAGTGATCTTCACGCTGCCGGCGCTGATCTTCCTGGGCTTTCCGCTCGAATATTCGCGGGTGTTTCTGCTGGCGCTGCTGGGCGGGTGGCTGGGCGTGCTCTTTATGATCCCGCTGCGCCGGCAATTGATCGTCAAGGAGCACGGCAATCTGACGTATCCCGAAGGCACGGCGTGCGCAGACGTGCTGGTGGCGGGCGATCGCGGCGGGTCGTTTGCCGAGCGGGTGTTCTGGGGACTGGGAATCGGTGGGGTGTACACGGTGCTGAAGAATTCCGTCGGGCTGTGGAACAGCCAGCCGGAATACCGCCCGTCGTGGCTTCCTGGCTCGTCGCTGCGAGCGGATATCGCGTCGGAATATCTGGGCGTGGGCTACGTGATCGGGCCGAAGGTCGCGGGTGTGTTGTTCGCGGGCGGCGTGTTTTCGTGGTTCGTTGTGATGCCGGCGATCAAATTTTTCGGGTCGCTGGCGCCGAGTGTGGCGCTCTACCCCAGCACGGTGCCGATCCCGAACATGACGCCTGACCAGCTCTGGCGCATATACATCCGGCCGATGGGAGCGGGAGCGGTGGCCGCGGCGGGGCTGTTCACGCTGGTGCGCACACTGCCGACGATCGTGAGCGCACTGAGCTCGGGACTGAAAGATCTGGGAGCGGGCGGCGCGGCAAGCGCGGGCTCGTTGCGGACCGAACGCGACATGCCGATGGGCACGGTGGTTGCGGGTTCGGTGGTGCTGCTGGCCATGATGTGGGCGCTGCTGACGTTCAAACCGGTGCCGGGCGCGGAGACAGGCATGTTTTCAAACGTGATGGCCGCCGTCTTCGTGGTGGTGTTTGGGTTCCTGTTTGTCACTGTGTCGTCGCGCATCTGCGGGATCATCGGAACTTCGGCAAACCCCGTGAGCGGGATGACCATCGCGACGCTGATGGCCACGTGCGCCATGTTCCTGGTGCTGCACTGGACGGGCGCCGCGTATTCGGCGCTGGCGCTGACCATCGGCGGCGTGGTGTGCATCGCCTCGGCAAACGCCGGTGCGACGTCGCAGGATTTGAAGACGGGATTTTTGGTGGGCGCGACGCCGGTGCGGCAGCAGATCGGACTGGTGCTGGGAGTGATGGCCTCCGCGCTGGTGATCGGCCTGACGCTCATCCTGATGAATACAGCGCTGGCGCAGTTTGTGCCCGCGCAGATTCCCGTGGATCCGGCGCACCTGACGGCAGGCGTCCAGGTCGAGCAGCAAAACTTCGAGCACAATGGGAAAAGCTACGTTTTGCTGAACGCGATCGGGTCGCGTGAGATCCCCGACGGGAAATTCCTGTACGACCCATCGACGAAGCAGATTGAGATTCAGTGGATCCAGGGAATCGGCAGCGACAAGGCCGCGGCGCCGCAGGCGCGGCTGATGGCCACGGTGATCAACGGCATTCTGAACCAGCGGCTGCCCTGGCGGTTGGTGCTGCTGGGGGTTTTTCTGGTGGTGGCGATCGAGTTGCTGGGGGTGCGGTCGCTGGCGTTTGCCGTGGGGTCGTATCTCTCGATCGCCACGACGCTGGCGATCTTCACGGGCGGCGTGGTGCGCTGGCTGGCGGAGCGGGGGACCGCGGGCGAGAGCGCGGAGAGCGAAGTGAGTCCGGGCTCGCTCTACGCCACCGGCCTGATTGCCGCGGGGGGCGTATTCGGCCTGTTGGGCATGGTGCTGGTGGTCTTGGGCGATCCGAACTTCAAGTATCACTTCCTGCCGGAAAACGTTTTGGGCCGCGGAGGAGAATGGCTGGCGAATCTGACGGCGAAATCGTCTTTTGGCGATGTGACGCAGAGCAATCTGGTGGCGGTGGCGATGTTCCTGCTTCTGGCGATTACGCTCTACAAGTCAGCCCGTACCAAACTAAAATAAGGGCCATATCGAGAAACGACAGAGATTGAGCAGCGCAGGGTGGCCCGGGCAGGGAAGGGCCGCCAGGGCCGGTTTTCGGTTTTCTTTTTTCCCAGATAGACTGATTGAGCGATGGCACGAAACGTCCGATTCGAGTACCGGTTCAACTGGAAGCGGGAATTCACGCCGGCGATCCGCGGGCTGATCGTAGCGAATTGCGCCGTGTTCGCGGCAATGCGAATTGCCGCGCTGGCCACAGACGGGGAATCGGACCACTTAATCGCACTCTGGTTCGGACTGATTCCGACGCTGGCGACACAGGGACTGAGGATCTGGACGCTGGTTTCCTACCTCTTCATCCACGCGAGCTTCATGCACTTGCTGGGCAACATGTTCACACTTTGGATGTTCGGGCGAAACCTGGAGCCGGTGTGGGGCGCGCGGCGGTTTCTCTCCTACTACTTCATCACGGGCGTGGGGGCGGGCATCTGCGTTGTGACGGTGGACCTGCTGCTGCAGCACTGGGACCTGGTGCGCCAGGAGCACGTGACGGTGGGGGCTTCCGGCGCAATCTTCGGAATTCTGATGGCGTGCGCGCTGCTGTTTCCGGACCGCGAAGTATGGTTGATTCCACTGCCGGTGATGATTTCGATGCGCATGTTCGTGCTGATCTGGGGCGCTATCGCGTTCTTTGGAACGCTGGAGGGGTCGGCAGGCGAGAACATCAGCCATGTGGCGCACCTGGGCGGGCTGGTGGTGGGCTACCTGTACATCCGAAGGGGATCCTTCTTCTTTACCGCGCGGAATCAGTTGACGGACTGGAAGCAGCGAAGGCTCCGAAGGAAATTCGAAGTGTACATGCGCGAACACCGGGACGAACGGCCGCCGCGGCGGTGGATGAATTAAGGCCAAGAACCGGAAATCGAAGAACGAAAATCGGCCAGAAAACCTGTTCAGGGCACCAGCTAGGGCGCCGTTTTTCGGTCTTACGTGACGGTATGGAGCTTCATAAAGTTGGTGCTGCCGCGAATGCCAAACGGCGTTCCGGCGACGATGCCGATCACATCGCCGCGCGACACCAGGCGTTCTTCCATTAACCGCGATGCAGCCACTTCGGAAAGCTCATCGATGTTCCGCGTGCCGGCGATGGTCCGCGGGAGGACTCCCCAGAGAAGGTTCAGCCGGCGGCGCGTCTCCTGATTCGGCGAGAAAGCAATGATGGGACAAGGCGGACGATACTTGGAGATGAGCTGCGCCGTCGAACCGGTCTCGGTGAAGACGGCGATGACCTTCATGCGGAAAACAGCGGCGGCGTTGCAGATGGCTTCGCAGATGGTCTCTCCGACCGAGAGCCGGTTGGGATGCGGGCGGACCACATCGCCGATATTGGCTTCCGCCTCGCGGACGATGCGGTCCATCATGCGCA
>JASHRU010000030.1 GCA_030037225.1 Candidatus Acidiferrales bacterium
GCAGACGGGCACGACCAGCGCCGCGCAGACCGTGACCATCGCCAATAGCGGAACGGGAGCGCTGAACGTGACGAACGTCGGCTTCACCGGGACTAACCCCGGCGACTTTACGATTCTCGCGGGAGGAACCTGTACGGGCACAAGCTTCAGTCTGGCGCCAACCGCAAGCTGCACCCTCCTGGTGGCGCTCTCGCCCAGCGATACGGGCATGCTCACCGCGTCGCTCACGTTTACGGACAATGCAGCAGACAGCCCGGAGAGCTTGATGCTGGTGGGGTCGGGGTCGGCTGCCGCTCCTCCGGGGGCTCCTTCGGGGTTGATGGCCACGGCGGGCGCAAATTCAGTGGGCTTGAGCTGGACGGCCAGCGCAACGGCAGGCGTCAGCTATAGCGTGTACCGCCAATTGCAGTCGGGCGGCGCATGCACGCCTGCGAGCGCAGCGACGTACACCCTGATCGCTTCCGCCATCAGCACCACCAGCTACGCGGACACGGATCCGACCTTGATGGCCGGCAGTACCTATTGCTATGCGGTGACGGCGGTCCTGGCGGGTGCGCAAAGCGCGTTCTCCAACGTGGCGGCGGCAACCCTCACGGCAAGCTTTGTTTCTACGCTGACCATCACCTCTGCCACGCTGCCCAATGGCGCAGTGGGTGTGCCTTACGGGGAAGACATTCAGGTGTCGGGCGGGACGATGCCCTATTTCTTCGCGGTCACCAGCGGCTCGCTTCCTGCCAACTTCGCGATGACCACCACGGCTTCGGGCAACGTCAACGACGGCCACGTGTATAGCCTCACGGCCACAGGTGGCGCCGGCGGCGCCCCGACGGCCGCGGGCACGTTTACGTTTGGCGTGACGGTCACGGATTCGAGTTCGCCCACGCCGCAGATGACCACGATGACGATTTCGCTCACGATCGGGGCGGCGCCGACAAACACACAGGCTTCGCTCTTGAAGGGTCAGTACGTCTTATTCCTCCAGAACTTCAGCGAATCGACTGGAGCCGAGGGCGGCGCTCTGGGCAGCCTGACGTTTGACGGCGTCAGCGGCGTAACCGGCGTTATCGACATCAATGACTCGTCGGGAGTCAGCGAGGATGTTGCCGTCACCGGGACCTACTCCGTCGGACCCGATAATCGCGGGTTCATGACGCTGACAGCGGCCGGGATGCAGGGCAACCTGTACGTTTCGATAGCCATCGGTAGCGTCTATCGCGGACTCGCCTATGAAGCGCGCTTGGCGGAGTTCGACGACAATGACGGGAACGACAAAATCGCCTCCGGATTCCTGAAAATGCAGGAGCCCGCCGCGTTCACCCAGAATTCGTTCGCCGGCACTTATGCCATCGGCTTCAGCGGCCAAAATCCGAGCCTGGGGGCCGTCGCCCTGGCCGGCCTGATGTCGTTCGACAACATGCTCAACGTGACCTCCGGTTTGGCCGACCAGAACAACGCCGGGACTCTGGGCAGCATCACGGACTTCACCGGAACCTACACGGCGCCGGACACGAACGGAAGAATCGTACTTTCGCTCACGCTTACCCCGGGCGGCCCATCCACAACGGTCACCTACATCATTGACGCAAGCGAAGGCGTGGTGATGACGCTCGATCCGCGCCCCGCAAACAACATTCTCATGGGCTCGGCGCTGCGACAGGCCAGTCCGGGGACATTCACGGCCACATCGCTCACCGGTCCCGACGTCCTCTATTCTTCCTCGGCTTCGAGTTCGGGGTCAGGTTCGCAGGCACTGGTCGGACTGGCAACGGCCGTTTCTCCGAACCTGAACATCACTGTCGATGAAAACGGAGAGGGGACAGTATCGCTGAACCAGATTGCTGCGCTCAACTATGGCGTCGCGGCCACTGGCCGGGTGATGGCCACTGGCGAGGTCAGTGACGGCGGTACTGCGGACTTGATTCTCTATCTGGCGGCGCAGGACAACGGATTTGGAATCGATTTGGGGAATAATCCCGGCGTATTCCGGTTGGTACCGCAGTCGGGCGCTCCTTTCTCGGCCTCGCCCTTCCCGGGTAACGTCTTTTTCGGCGACGGGCAGATTGTGCAGGCGCATGAGGCCATTTCGGGCATTGGTGTGCTCGCCTCGCCCGGCAACATCAACGTCTCCGCCGACGACAGCCACAAGGGCGGCCGGCTGACTTTTGACGAAACCCTCACGTTCAGTTTCACCGTGGCGTCGAACGGCCACCTTTCCGGCGTCTCAACTGGGGTTGCAGGCACAAACATGACGGGAGGAGGCGAAACCGGCTACCAGATTTCGCCGTACGCAGCGGTATTTTTCGATTCGGGCAGCCAGGGCCAGGGTTCCTCCGGCCAGAACGGCGACAACAACCCGAGCTTGACTCTCGTGCAAACCCTCGCGGCGCCGCCGGGGACGCCCTCGCCGACGGCCGAAACGGTGATTTTCCCGACGTCGGTCGCGCAGGGGTCGAGTCTGCAATCGACACCGGTCACGTTTACAAACGCGGGGTTGGGGCCCATGGCGTTTACGGGCGTTGACCCGGCTTCGAATTCGCCGGACTTCAGCGCATCGGGGACGTGCCTGCCAGCCGCGAGCGTGCTGATTCTGCGGCCGGGCGACACCTGCACGCTGATGATTACCTTCATGCCGACCGCGACCACTCCGACCGGCGTGCAACTCAATGAAACCCTGATTCTAGACACCGATGGGACCGCAAACGTCACCTATACGCTCCAGGGTATGGCGAGTCCGTCCGCGACCCCGTGCGGGACGAATACGTGGATTGGCGCAAGCGGCGGACAATGGGGCACGGCGAGCAACTGGAGCTCCGGAGCCGTTCCTATCTCCACCGACACGGCTTGCATTCCCACCGGATTCAACGTAACTCTGGGCACGCTGGCGGCGGCGAACCAAACCATCAGTTCGCTGGTCGTTCAGGGCACATCCACCTTGTCCGTAGCGATCGGGCCGCTCACCGTCTCCACGACTGCGACCGTCACCAACCTGACCGTGAATGGCGGA
>JASHRU010000313.1 GCA_030037225.1 Candidatus Acidiferrales bacterium
GGCTTCTGATGAACGAGGAGCCATTCGAGTCCGTTTAGGTGGGAATAGATGCTCTTGATATGCAATGTTTCGCCTCGACTCGCCCGTCGCAGTCTACCCTTGTTTTCGCTGGGGTATGAGTCTGGCTAGCCTTGCTTGTGGAAAAGTGGGCCCGACGGGGGCTAATCGCTGGGCAGGATCGCATCGAGGAGTTCGGCGCTGGCGCGCTGAACGCGTTCCAGTGAATCGGCCAACGTGTACGCGTGAACGTGATCCTCTTGCACCGCCGCCATCTTGACGCCCCCCTCGTTGTCGGTGAGCGAAGAGGTCAATTCGAGGATGCCGCTCTCCGACTTCACTGACAGTGCCGTTAAGGATGGCGAGTGGAGGGTGTCAATTGGTGAGCCGGAGCGGGAGGGGCGGGGCCGCGCTACCTTTCCCAAAGCTGTCGGGGCAGGCGGCGGGGCGGGCAAGCACAGGCAGGGACGGGACCAAAGAGGGCGCAGGCCCGAGGCGCCGGGAGTGCGCCCCTACGGAAGACGCGGTTGAGCGAGACCGAGCCGTGCTCTATAATGAAAAACTTTGGCTGAGGGGGTAAGAGGCCACAGTAATGATCGAGATTTTCCAGAGCAGAGACACGCTGGTCCGCATCTTCATGGGACTGGTGATCGGCGTCCTGGGAATCTCCATGCTCATGTACCTGGTTCCGGGCATGGGCGGGCAGCAGGAGACTTCTCCGGACACGGTAGCCTCCGTGGGCGGGCGCAGCATCACCACGAACGACATCAGCAAGCAGCTCGCGCAGCTCGAACGCACCGGCCAGCACATTTCCAAGGAAATGCGCGGGCTTTACGTGCGCGACACGCTCGACCGGCTGGTGGACCAGCGCGCCATCGAGTACGAGGCGGTGCGGCTCGGCCTGCAAGTGACGGATCAAGAGACCGCGGAGCAAATCCGGCAGCTCTTGCCCATGGCGTTTGCCGGCGGAGGCGTCTCCAACCTGGAGAATTACGCCGCCGAAGTGCAGCAGCGCACGAACATGTCGGTGCCGGAGTTCGAGGAGGCGCTGCACGACTCGCTGCTGGAGCAGAAGCTGCGCCGGCTGGTGACCGACGGCGTGAGCGTGAGCGATTCCGAGATCCAGGACGAGTTCAAGAAGCGGAACGAAAAGGTGAAGCTGGAATTCGTGGTCATCAAGCCGGCGGAACTGGAAGCCAAAGTTGCCGTGACGGACGCGGACCTGAACGCCTTTTTCGAAAAAAACAAGCTGCGCTACCAGATTCCGGAAAAGCGCGGGTTCAAATACGCGCTGCTGGACATGGCCAAGCTGCGCGAAATGGTGCATCCCTCCGAACAGGCGCTCCAGGACTATTACAAAGAGAACCTGGAACAGTACCGCGTGCAATCGCGCGTGCACGTGGAAGAAATCCTGCTGAAGACCACGGGCAAGACGGACGCGGAGGTGGAAGAAATCCGCAAGAAGGCCGAGGACGTGCTGGCCAAGGCGAAAAAAGGGGCCAAATTCGAGGACCTGGCCAAGCAATATTCGGAGGACGAGGGCACCAAGAACAAAGGCGGCGACATGGGCTGGATCATTCGGGGCCAGACGGTAGGGCTGGGCGAGTTCGAGCAAACCGCCTTCTCGCTGAAGCCAGGGGAGATATCCGGGCTGGTGAAGTCGATGCTGGGATTCCACATTCTCAAGGTGGTGGAGCGGGAGGATGCGCGCACCAAGACATTTGAAGAGGTGCGTGCGTCGATTGTGCCGGTGCTGGCGGCCCAGGCAGCGGACGCGAAGGCCAGCGAAATCGTGGACAAGATGGCCGGGGCGGTGCGGCAATCGAGCCGCACGCCGGTGGAGGAAATCGCCAAGCAGTTCAATCTGGAGACGGCAACGGTGGCGCCTGTTTCGGCGAGCGATCCCATGGGCACGCTGGGGGTATCCAACGAAGTGAGGGACTTCGTGTTCGGCGCGCAGCAGGGAGAGGATTCCGGGCCCCTGCATGTGGACCGCGGAACGGTGATCGTGAGCGTCACCCAGATCGAGGCGGCGCGGGCAGCCAAGCTGGCGGAGGTTCGCGCCAAGGTGGAGGCCGATTACCGGAGCCAGGAGTCCACCACGTTGGCCAAACAGCGGGCGGCCGAGCTCTACAAGAGGGTGCAGGGTGGCGAGACGCTGGCCGCGGCCGCCAAAGCGCTTGGTTTCGAAGCCCAAACGAGCGATTTTGTGTCTCAGAATGATTCACTGGTGGGCTTGACGCCCATGCGGAAGCTCGGCGCGGCGTTTACCCTGCCTGTTGGGCAGACGGCACCCCCGATCAGCCAGGGAACCGGATGGCTGGTTTACCGGTCGACGGAGCGCCAGGAGCCGAATCCGGAGGACTTGGCGAAGCAGAAGGCCGACATTGAGCGCCGATTGGTGTACTCAAAGCAGCAGACCGCCTTCGAGGCCTTCCAGGAGGCGCTGAAGCAAAGGATGATCCGGGACGGAAAACTGCGAATCAACGAGCCGATACTGAAGCGGCTGATCTCGGCCGGATGACCTGTAATTGATTCATTCGACAAGACTTATCTTCTGACAACGGAGCTGCTCTTTCCAGTTGCCACGCGGCTCGCCATGGGCTAGCCTTTTGGTGCGGGGTTTATAACCTCCCGGCTCCCGCCGAGGACGGTCCACGCGAGGCTCCCATGACCCGGAAAGCGATCCAAAACGGCTCCCGAAACGCCTACGACTGCGCGATGGAATTCAACCAGAACGGGAAGTACTGCGTGCGCATCCGGGCGACCTTTGGGCGGACGGGCTGGGTGCTCCCGCTTTATTTCCTGGCGTCGTCGTTCGCGGCAGGCATGAAGAAGCTGGAACAGACCCTGCAGTACCTGCAAAAGCGGGAAGATGCGCTGTGGTTCTGGGGGGCACACCGTAGCGACGACCCGCATCTGGCCCCCGAACTCCTGGCGGAGCTGGGCCTGAAGCTGGACCGACGGTCGGAGTTTCCGAAGAAGCGCGGCGAAGTGGTGACGGGGACAGAACGGCCCGTTTCGCCGGTGCAGATTGCACCGCTGCGTCGGCTGCTAGCGGAATCGCTGGAGCCCGCGCGCGCAGCGAGCGACTAGAATCCAGAAGGCTCGCAGAGGCAGGCCGCACTCCCGTCTGGGTGGATTGTTTCCACACTGAAAAGCAGACTGCGATTGGCGTTGGATCCTGCCGACGTGCGCTCAGACGCAGGCAAGCGGCTCAGGATTCGCGGATCAGGATTTCGCCTGTTGCCACAACGACGTCGTTGAGCGAAGCGCGATACTTGTAGGAGCCCGGCTTTACGCCGACGACGGCTGGGCCGCTCAACAGACGCATACCCGCGGGAGCCTGGAAGACGTTGGATGAGAACGGGCAGCGCTTGGGGTCGAATTCGATGCGCAGGGTGGCAGAGGGAGCGACCCATTCGGCTTGATCTCCGGCGCTGAGGACGAGTACGTCTGGAAACAGACCGACGATGATGCGCTTATCTGCCACAGCGGAAGCCTCCAAGCCGGATTGAAACACGCGCGACGTTGCCGCCGAATTGAGAAGCGAACGAGGCGAAGATAACACAGCAGGGCCAACTCTGACAGGCGTAGGAGACGCGGCGGGTTCGAGTGCTGTAGTGGAGCAGTTGCGCACACGAGCGCGATTTTCTCCGCGTTTCTCTTGACGCTCCGCGAGGCATTGCGTATAGTCGGCTGGCTTTTCTGCAGGCCGCCCGAAGACCGGAGTGAGCGCCCGTGAGATTAAAAGGTGAGCGGTTCTCTCTGCTTCATTGCACGCCCTTCGCAATGGTGCATGTGGGGGCTCTAGCCACGGTGTTCTTCAAGTTCCGGTGGTGGTATCCGCTGCTGGCGCTGGGGCTGTACGCGGCGCGGATGTTTTTCGTAACGGCGGGATATCACCGGTATTTTTCGCACCGCACCTTCAAAACGAGCCGTGCATTCCAACTGCTGCTCGCGGTCTCGGCGATGACGTCGATGCAGAAGGGCGTGCTGTGGTGGGCGGCGCACCACCGGCACCACCATCGGTTTTCGGACCTGGAGGAAGACATCCACTCGCCGTCGCTCAAAGGATTCTGGTGGGCGCACCTGGGCTGGATTCTGTGCAAGCGGTACAACTCGACGAGGGCGGAACTGGTGCCGGATTTGGCACGATATCCCGAACTGCGCTGGCTGAACCGGTATCACGTGGTGCCCGGGCTGACGCTGGCGGCGACCCTGCTGCTGGCCGGGGGCATGAGCGTATTCCTGTGGGGCTTCTGCGTGAGCACGGTGCTGCTGTGGCACGGAACGTTTACGATTAATTCGCTGTGCCACGTGTTCGGCCGGCGGCGTTACCCGACGACGGACACGAGCAAGAACAGCATGATTCTTTCGCTCGTCACGATGGGCGAGGGCTGGCATAACAACCATCATCACTATATGAGCTCGGTGCGGCAGGGCTTCTTCTGGTGGGAGATCGACCTGACGTATTACCTGCTGAAAATACTCTCGTGGGTACACGTCGTGTGGGATTTGAAGGCGCCGCCCCGCGCACTGCTGCAACCAGTCCCTGTCCAATCCTAGAAAACCGAACAGCGAATTCTTAGAGGACACCCATTGCTGCGCGCGGCAAGCAGTGGGCGCCGCACTTGGGCTTCGGCAAGCCTGTAGGAGAGGCGCATGCCCGAGCGGGATCTGCTTGCGGCCCAGCCCCAGGGCAGAGCGGATAAAAACGGGTGGTAGCCGATACCTTGTTCCAATTGTTGCGAGCGCATCCCTTCGGTGCAGTTCGCGTCGTGTAACCTTCTCGCTGGAATCTGCTCAAAGTAAGGATGGGCATGGCGCGGGGCTACGGTGAAGCAGTGCGGACAGAAAGGTGATCAGCGGAGCGCGCATCCTGGCGCAGGCCGGGAAGGCGGGGCCCCACCATTTGCGCCCGAATCGGAGTAATATCTCGACCCTCATCCATGCCGTCTGGCCGGAAGGCGCGCCGGGGGTGCTTGCCGGGCGGATGAAGGCGGATATTGCAGAAAGCGGCGATAGAAAGTCGGAGCTGTTCTTTTGCACATGAATCTCACACTAAGGAGGGGACTGGCTATGGTCAAATACCTAGCTGCGGTTGGGGCGGTTGTGGTTCTTGCACTGGCGGTTCCGGGGAAACCGGTGGCGCCATCGGGAAACTGGAAGGTGGATACGCGCCACTCGGACGTTCAATTCACGACTGACGGGACAACCGACTTCGGGAAGTCGAAGACGAACTTCACAGTGGGGTTCGCCCGTGTGGTGGGAATCGTGAACCTGAACGGAGCCGACGCGACGAAGTCGGAGGTTCACATTGATTTCTACCCGTCAACGGCTATGGAGCCCACCCTCGATCATGACGGGAACGTGAACCGCGAGTGGTTCGCGGACCGCGCCAATAACACGATGATCTGTTTCCATTCGGAGTCCACGGAGCTGACCTCAGAGGGCCGGTTGCGAGCCACGGGCAAGCTGGGGCTCATCCGCGTGGACAGAAACGTTGAAGTGACGGCGAGCGAGGCCTATGCCGGGCCTGTATATGGACCTCCGATCGTGAACCATGTAATTCGGACGGCGACGTTTGTGTTCGACGTGCCGGCAGCCGCGACTGGGGAAAAACCAGGCCCAGTGCACATGCGTGGAGCGACCAGCCTGGCGAAAGAAGATTTTCCTCAGCTCTTTCGCGCTGTGTTGTCCACCTCGTGGCCTGCGGTGGTGCAGGACAGCAACTGCCGGGCTTCCGGCACGGGAGATGCTTCAGAAGCATATGGGGGGACGCTGTGCACGGGCTCGTTCCTGCTGCCGTCGTTTCCCACGGGGCCTCGCGCGTTCGCAGGAGAGGATTATCCCGGCCCGCAGAACTTCAACTCGATTGTGGGCCAGCACCTGAGTATCGCGGCTCATCTGAGGCTGAAGCCTGCCGGAGCGGGTGCGAAAGCGGCCAGCGGAAACTGAGCGGGTTCGCAGTAGCTCTGCGGTTTCCGGGTACCGCCCTGCTGGCTGGCGAGACGACCCGCCAGCGGGGCTGGTATCGGCACGACCGTCTCAAACAAGCAGGGATTTTGCCGCAGCAGTAATGTGTGCCGCGGAGATGCCGAAGGCGTCGAGCAATTCGTCCTGCGCGCCGGAATGCGGGACGCCAGAGACGGCGAGGCGGCGAGCGGCAGCCAGCGCGACTCCGGATGTGGCAAGAGCAGCGAAAGCGGCCTCGCCGAGCCCTCCTTCAGCAAAGTGATCTTCCACGGTGACGACACGTCCGCCCGTTGCGCGGACCTCTCTGGCCAGACCGTCCGCGTCAATGGGTTTCACGCAATAAAGGTCGAGGATACGCGCGGCGATGCCCTGGGCGGCAAGTTCGGCATGCGCTTTGAGCGCTTCGTGCAGCGTAATTCCCGCGGCGATAATGGTGACGCGATCCTGCGGGGACCGGCGCAGGACTTTGAATCCAGGAACGGGGAATTTTTCGTCGCCGCTATAAAGCACGGGCGTCTTGGGGCGGGTGGTGCGGAGGTAGCCGATGCCGGGCAGGCGCGCGAGGGCTTCGGTGAGCCGGTCCGCGGAAACACCGTCGGATGGGTAGAGAACGGTTGAGCCGGGAATGGCGCGGAACATGGCGAGATCCTCGAGGCCCATTTGCGACGGGCCGTCTTCGCCGATGGAAACGCCGCAGTGAGAGCCGCAGAGCTTGAGGTGGCTGCGACTGATGGCCGCCATGCGCACCTGATCGTAGGCGCGCGAGAGAAAACAGGCGAACGTGGCCACAAACGGAGTGAAACCGCGCGCGGCCAGGCCGACGCCGACGCTGACCATGTTTTGCTCGGCGATGTAGCCCTGGAAGAACCGGTCGGCATGGACCTTTTCCAAATACTCGCTGAAGGTGGAATTCTTGACGTCGGCATCCACGGCGACGAGGCGCGAATTCACCGCGGCGATGCGAGCGAGAGCTTTTCCGTAAGCTTCGCGCGTGGCGATTTGAGCGCCGAGAGCGTAATCGGGCGGAGAGAGCTGGGGAAAATCAGCCGGAGAAGCGCCGACGGGCCGGGCGTACGAGCGAGAGTCGGTCTCCACAGGCGGAGGGACGGGGCCGAGTTCGGCGAGGGCGCGCGGGAGATCGTCTTTTGGCACGGGCTTGCCGTGCCAGCCGTCCTTATCGGCGAGAAAGCTGACGCCGTGACCTTTCTCGGTTCGCGCTAGGATGGCCTGCGGGCGGCCGCGCGCGGCGAGTTCGGGGCCGCGAGCGCGGTCCAGGGCGCGAACGATGGCGGCGATGTCGTGACCGTCGATGGAAACGGCGTCCCATCCTGCGGCCTCGAAGCGGCGCCGGTGCGATTCCACGTCGTGCCGATACATGGTGCGCTCGCTCTGGCCGAGCGCGTTCACGTCGACGATAGCAGTGAGGTTGTCGAGGCCGTAGTGCGCGGCGAAGGCTGCGGCTTCCCACACATTCCCTTCGGCCATTTCGCCATCACCGAGGAGAACGTAAACGCGCACACCGCTCTTTTCGAGGCGCTTTGCGGAGAGCGCCATACCCGCGCCGACGGAAAGGCCCTGTCCGAGCGAGCCGGTGGCGGCGTCCACGCCCGGAATGAGCGGAGTGGGATGGCCTTCGAGCTCGCTGGAAAACTGCCGAAGAGTGGCCAGGCGGCCGACGGGATAGATGCCGGCTTCGGCCTGGGCGGCGTAAAGCAGAGGCGCACCGTGGCCTTTGGAGAGGACAAAGCGGTCGGCGTCGGGCGCATCAGGACGGCTGGGGTCGAAGCGCATGACGTGGAAAAAGAGCACGGAGACGATGTCGGCGGCGGAAAGGCAAGTGGTGGGATGGCCGGAGCCGGCGCGCGTGGTGGTGACGAGCGAATGGATGCGCAGCAGGCGCGCTTTCTCCCGCAGGGTTTCCAGAGCCCGGTCCATCGGAGAAGGTTGTGGCATAGCCGCCATTCATTCCTCCTGGTCCCGCGCAGCATCGAGCGGGCTGCGCGCGCTGATCGGCGCCTCGTTGCCCTGCGAGGCCTGTCCCGCCCCGGCGAGCAGGCTGCGGCAGGAACGCCGCATTCTACTGGACGCAGTGCGGGATTTCCACGGCGTGCCAGTGGAAAATCCACGGAACTTGCGGCGGCCAGCGCGATCGATTCTGCTGAAGGCGCGCCGGAATTGCGCTGAATGCGATTGCGTATGGGCGAGTAGTGGAACGGCGAGGGGGGCGAAGGGAAACACGAGCGGGATAGCTCCTTGCTGGCCCCTGACGGCTGCGCTATTCTGCGGCACAAGAATCGGGCTGCGAAGCTTGGGAATCGGCGGAGCGAAGCATTCTGACGGCTTCCCGATTTTCCGCGACGGCAGCCTGGTGAGATGCGCCCGGTCTTCCAGTTCTTGGGGAAGAAGAACTGGCCGGCAGGAGGTTCAGGATGAGGCGCTGGTCTTGGGTATCCACTTTCGTCCTAGTGATGCTGCTTGCGGCAGCGACCACGGCTGACACGGCCGGGAACGAGGTAATCGGTTTCTACCGGGTCGAGCAGGTGACCGACCTGGGAAGCCAAGTGCGCGTGACGCTGCACATCCGGCTCACAAACAACAGCGCTTCCGAACTATCCATCACGCAAGTGGCCCTTCGCGATCTGGGGCAGCCCGGGAAGCCCGCGGCGAGTGCGGCGTGGGCGCGGCTGGGGCCGCGCGAGGCGACCTCCGTGGACAATCAGTTTGTGATCTCGCGGGCAGAGTATGGGAGATGGAGCCGGGGTGGCCGCCCTGCGCTGCGTGTGACGTTCCAGAATTCGCAAGGCCGCACGCTGATGCGAATAGTCTCGCTCCTGCCGCTGAGCCCGCGGAGGGCACAATGAACGCGCGCAGGCGCTGGCTGGCTTTGCTGCCGGCAACGGCGGCGCTGGCCCTGCTCACCCCAGGCGTGCGCGCTCAGGTGGGCACCATCAGCACCATCGCGGGCGGAGGACCGAATAATCTGCCGAAGCTGTCGGCGAATATCGGCTTTATTTTCGGCATCGCGCGCGATCCCAGCAGTAACTTCTATCTCGTCGCTCCGGACAGCGCGCGAGTCTTCAAAATCAGTTCCACCGGCACTCTCACTATTTTCGCGGGTACAGGAATCGATGGCTACAGCGGCGATGGAGGGCCGGCCACGAGCGCACAAGTCGGGGCACCGGAGGGGGTGGCCGCAGACACGGTTGGCAACGTTTTTATCGCCGACACGAACAACGCTGTCATTCGCATGGTCAATGCGGCGGGCACCATTTCGACCGTCGCCGGAAATACCACAGACACGTTGTGCGCCAATGCTCTCAATAACCTGGGAGACGGCTGTCCGGCCACCAGCTCGTACCTTGGCGAGCCGATCGACGTTTTCGTGGACGCCGCCGGCGACATCTTCATCTCCGACGTCTTCGACTATCGCGTACGCGAAGTGTTCTGCGCCAATACTGCGGTGACCTGCACGCCGCCCACAGGCTTCACTGCCGGCGATATTTACACCGTGGCGGGCGGCGCCACCGCGAACTGCGCCAATGCAACCGACTCTATTGGCGACAACTGTCCAGCCACTGCCGCGATGCTGTTCGGTCCCCAAGGCCTCTTTGTAGATGGTTCCGGAAACCTTTACATCGCCGATACCGTCAACTCCGTAATTCGCGAGGTTTCTGCCGCGACGGGAATCATCCAGACGATTGCCGGCACACCCAAGAGCGCCGGGTACAGCGGGGACAACGGTCCCGCCGTCAGCGCACAGCTGTCCTACCCTTACGACGTGTTTGTCGATGGCTCCGGCGACATCTTCATCGCGGATACCGACAATCAGAGGATTCGGGAGGTCGGCGGGCCTGCGAGCGGCTTTTCCGGCACCATCAAGACGGTCGTGGGCGGGGGAACCGGATGCGCTGCGGAGACCGACGTCTACGGCGACGGCTGCCCGGCCACAGCCGCGATTCTCGAATACCCGGAGGGCCTCGCGCTTGATTCGACCGGCGATCTCTTCATCGCTGATACCTCCGATGAACTGATCCGGGAGGTATCGGGCGGGACGATTGAGGTCTACGCGGGAAATGGCACTTCGAGTTACAGCGGAGACGGATTTCCGGCGACCGACGGCGCGTTAAACGACCCGGATTCCGTCTCGGTCGATCAGTCCGGCGACATCTTTATCGCGGACAGCGAGAACCAGATTATTCGCGAGGTGAATGGAAGCACGACCAACCTGAGTACGTTTGCGGGAACCCCCGGCCAGGAGAACGAAGAACTGTGCGATCCGCCCATAACGGGGTCCCAATTTTGCGTTCCCATGGGCGTCCTGGTGGACGCTTTCGGCAATGTTTTCATCGCGGACTCTCTTGATGAGGTCGTGTGGGAGGTTCCGGCCGGGAGCAATCAAATCAACCTCATTGCGGGCCTGAACGACGAAGAGATTTGCAACGATACTACTTTGGGTGACGGCTGCCCCGCCACAATGGCTGTGCTCAGCACCCCGGAGGGTCTGGCCATTGATAGCGCCGGTAACCTCTATATAGCGGATTCTCGCGACGACGTGATTCGCGTGGTTTACTGCGTCAATCCCGCTCTCACGTGTACGCCGCCTACCGGCTTCCAGGCCGGCTACATCAATACCGTCGCCGGAACACCCCAAGATTATGGCTACGGGGGAGATGGAGGCCCCGCAACCAGCGCGCAGCTGGCGTATCCCACGGGCGTCACGGTCGACTTGGCTGGAAACCTCTATATCGCCGACAACCAAAACGGAATCCTCCGCGAAGTTCCGTCGGTCATGTCCGCGTCTCCAACGATCATGACCATCGCCGGAACGCCGGATGAATATGGTTACACGGGCGACGGCGGACCACCCACCAGCGCGACCCTCAGCGGCCCCGCGGACGTGAAGGTAGACGCCGCCGGCAACATCTTTTTTTCCGATTGCGAGGTGGCAAGCGAAGGCCCGTGCAACGACGTGATTCAGGAAATCCCGGCAGCAACCGGTCTCCTACAGACCATTGCCGGCATGAATGTTGACGGCGAGGGCGTGTACGGGTTCAGTGGCGACGGTGGCCCGGCCACTTCTGCGACATTCGAGGAGCCCGGCGGACTGGCATTCGACGCTGCCGGAGATTTGCTGGTTGCGGACATCTACAACGGCCGCATCCGCAGCATCGCCGGCGTCGCTACGGTCGTGGTGGCCGCAGCATCGCCGGCGACGGAGCCGTTTGGCAGCGTGCCGGAGAACACGACCGCCGCACCGGTGACTGTCACGCTGACGAACAACGGACTCTTTCCCCTGAATTTCACGAGCGCGCCGCTGATCAGCGTGGTGACCGGCAACATGGATTTCTCCATCAGCGGGGGCACGTGCGCAATGGGGACTCCGGTGGCAGCGTACGGAGGGACCTGCACGGTGGTGGTGAGTTACACGCCCTCCCTGCTCGGCTCGGAGAGTGCCACGCTGAATTTCGCGGATAACGCCTTGCCCGCCACGCAGACGGTGATGCTGAGCGGGACGGGGATAGCTGCGGAGTTCATGACCTCGCCCGGCTCGCTGGCGTTCGGCAACCAGCCGGAAGGGACGACGAGCGCGCCGCTGACGCTGATGTTCATCAACGCGGGGAATATACCGCTGATGATAACGGGCGGACTGACGCCGACGGGAACGAACGCCAACGACTTTGCGCAGGTGGCCGGCGCCGGCACGTGTGGAACGCTGCCGATCACCGTGGCCGCGAACAACGGGACCTGCACAGTGCAGTACACGTTTACGCCGAGGGCGGTTCCGGCGGGGGGCGAGACGGCAACATTGATGGTGGCCGACAATGCCGCGGCCAGTCCACAGATGGTGATGCTGAGCGGGACGGGAACGCAACCCGCAGTGGGCCCGCTGGCCAGCCAGGCGTTTGGGACAGTGCCCATCGGCACGCCGAGCGGGACGGTAACGGTGACGGTGATGAACACCGGCACCGCTCCGCTGAACTTCACGGCGATCTCGGTGACGGGCACCAGCCCGGCGAATAACACCGACTTCACGGTCACCGGCGGGACCTGCATGGTGGGTACCGCGGCTGCGCCGTCGCCGGTGGCGCCGGAGGGGAGCTGCACGATTACCCTGGTCTTCAAGCCGACGGCGATGCCGGCCGCGGGAATGACCACAGTGGCGGAGACCGCGACGCTTAGCCTCACAGACAATGCTCCGGGCAGCCCGCAGACCGCGATGCTGTCTGGAACGGGAACGCTGCCCGTGGTGACCTTCAACCCGACCGCGATGGTGGGCTTGAACCTTGGCGCGATCGCACCGGGGACGACGAGCACGATGACGGAGACCGTGACGGTGGCTGCCGGCTCGGGGAACCTGCAGATCTCATTGATTCAGGTGGTGAATCCGGAGGAAACGAACGCCTTTGCAATAACCGGAGGGACTTGCCCGACTGACGGAGGAACAGTGACGGCGGGGAGCGGTTGCACGGTGATCGTGCAGTTTACGGCACCGCAGACCACAGGCACCTACAACGGCAGCTTGGAGTTCGTGGGCACGAACCTAGTGGGAAGTCCGGTGAATATCCCGCTGGCAGGGACGTCGAGCACAGGACCGCCGTTGACGTTGACGGCGATGGGACAGAATGGGGCCAACGGGGCCACAATCACGCTGTTGCCGGGGGATACGGGGACTTACACAATCATCGTGCAGCCCGGGCCGCAGTTCACGGGAACAATCACGATTTCGTGCCAGGAGGTGACGCCGATCCCGGCAACGATTCTGACGGCGACTCCGGCAACCATCAATGTGACAACGGCCCCAAGCGGAGCAATCGTGGTGAAGTGCACGCTGCAGACGAACTGCAACACGAGCCTGGTGGGGCCGAAACCGCCATCGAACGCACCACCATGGACGGGGCCGCCGGTTGGCGTGGTACTGCTCCTGGCGATGCTGATAGCGATGCACCGGAACAGGCGCTCTTCCGGCGAAAGCCGCGGATGGGCGGGGCAAATGGCACCGGCGCTAGGAATGGTGCTGATGTTGGTGCTGCTGCTGAGCTGGACGGCGTGCGTGAACAATCCAGCGCCGGCGATACCGAACGCGCCGACGACACCAGCCGGGGTTTATCAAATCCAGGTAGTGGCCACAGTGACGGCCACCGGTCAGACGGTGACGCTGCCGCTGACGGTGCACATCATCTGAGAGAGCCGGGGCCGGCATTCCTGCGTGAAGCAGGTTAGGAACCTCTGAGTTCATTCACGGCGCGCCACGCCTGGTCGATGGCCCCGTCCGTGTAAGCGTAGGCACCTGCGTCGGCATTGGCGATGGCAATACGTCCGAAAGGACGGCGCGCGAGCACACAGGGCGGCGTGGTGCCTTCCAGCCAGAAGCGGTCAAAGAGCGAGTTGTATTCGTAGGCGTAGCCGTGGGGCCAGCGATTAACAGTAATCGCGGCGATGTCGCGCGCGGGGTCGAAACCTCCGGGTCCCAATGCGCGGGCTAGTTGATCCCGGATACTTCGCTCGAATTCCTCAAATGATGTGGATAACAGGGACGCGCGACCGACGCGGTGCTGCTCGCGCGCGGGAAGTCCGGGGCTGCAGGCCGCGCGCATCATGTGGACTACCACGGGGTCGGCCGGAGACTGCGAGCAGCGGTAGGCCCCGATGCTGACCGGCTGATCCAATCCAACGTAACTGTAATACGAGCCAGGAGCATAGATGGATTGGACGCCCAGCTTCACGAAGGCCTGCCAGTTGGCGATGGCCACATTCGTATAGACCAGCGGCACTTTGGCCTCGAAGGAGAGAGCTTTCTTCTGTTCATCCGGCAGGCTGGGGCAGATGTAGGGGATGACGAAATTCCAGCAGGCGAGGACACACTTAGCGCCGCGGACGGTGAAGAGTTTGCCGCCGCTGGAGTAGGTGACGGTGACGGCTTCTTTCGCGGAAGGGCCGGCGTTTTGCTCGACGCGGACCACAGTGCTGTTCAGCCGGATGCGGACAGGTGAACCCGCCTGGTCGAGGCGGGCATAATCGGCGCGCGCGGTCACGACGTCGTCCGCGGAATTGCCGGGAATGGCAGAGGGAATCAGCTTGCGGACGAGCAGGCGGGCGATGGAGGCATTGCCGTCGGGGAAGTGAAAGAAATATTCGTCGGCTTCCTTATTCGGAATCGCATCCCGGTTCATTCCCGGCCCGGCACCTGGCGCCAGAGCCATGCCCGCAAATCCCGGGAGGCCGAGGCCCCAGGCATCTTGTGCGGAGACGGCGTCGATGCCGAGGCCGAACAGGGGATGAGGAGCGGGGCCGAAAAAGCGGACAACCTGCGAATCCACTCCGACGATCCTGGACAGGAAATCAGAGTAGGGAATGCGGGCCAGCTTGGCCTTCTTTTCGTCGGAGGAGAGGCCGGGCAAGTAGTCCTTCTTGTCCTGATAGAGACGAACAAAGTCCCTTTTCGCAGCATCGGAAAGAGGCGCCTCTTCGACGAATTTGGCGGCGGCGGCAGCGCTCAGCTCAAAGTCCTCGTCGTCTTCGATATGCCGGGGGCGCGGGTCGAGAACGACGCGGTCCGCGCCGAAGGTTTCCTTGTCGAAAAAGACGCCGTGATGCAGACCGCGCGAGAAGTAGATGCGCGGATCGTTCAACTGTTTCCAGCGGGACACGTCGATACCCAGCTCCTCGACGAGAGAGCGCGCGACAGAGCTGTAGGGCGCAGGGCTTTCAATCGAGTAGGTGCCGCCGTAGCCGAGCAGGAGCCGGCCCCCGGCGAGGAATTCGTTGCGTTTGGCGTGGCCGCCAAAATCGTCGTGATTATCGAGGATGAGGACGCGGGCGCGCTCTCCCGCAAACTTGCGGAAAAAATGAGCCGCGGCGAGCCCGCTGATGCCGCCACCGACAACCACCAGGTCGTAGCGCTCACGCGTATCAAAGGGGGCGCCCACGGACTGCAAAAA
The DNA here is from genome assembly GCA_030037225.1 of Candidatus Acidiferrales bacterium. Lineage (GTDB taxonomy): Bacteria > Acidobacteriota > Terriglobia > Acidiferrales > UBA7541 > JOPF136. The sequence continues at coordinate 14,916 of JASHRU010000313.1, forward strand.
GGAGGGATCGCCCATGGCGTGAGCGACCTCGAAGGACCCCGGATGGCTACCGCGAAGGCCGGTTTTCGCGGGAGGGTAGTACCCAGGTGAATTTTGGGGCTCGTCGGGAAAGGCGGCGGCGGCCAAAAGGTGGCGCGGAAGAAGGCCAGCGCCGATGGTGATCGCGACGCCGTTCAAAAAGTCGCGGCGGCGGATGGAGCGGCCCATACCGAGGGCCGTATCAGAATATTTTCCGGCCATCGCGGCGGAGTCTATCACAGGGGAGTGGCAGACCCCGGGAACCCGGCTGAACGGGGCCGAGGGGGCGGCGAATGCCGAACTCGAGGCGGGCCGCTAGTGTGGATTTGGACAGCAGAAGCCAGGAAAGATTTCCAGCCGGAGCCGGCAGGAGTTAGCATAGGGCACTTTTCTCTCCGGGTGTCGAGCTTGGACTCTCTCCGCAGACGCGACGCAGCCGACGAGGCGGCAGATTTGTCTTTCGGCTCCGAAAGCCTCGTTCTCGAAATGATCAATGCGGATGCTCCGCTCGAGCAGGTGCTCGGCCAGCTTTGCCGGGCAATCGAGACGAGGACGCCGGGGATGCTGTGCGCCGTGCTCTTGACGGACCGCAGCGGGGCGCGATTGCGACTAGGAGCGGCGCCAAACGTTCCCGAGGCGTGCCACGAGATTCTGGACGATTGCGCGATAGGGGCGGATTCGCTTCCTTGCGCCGTGGCGGCGCACAGGCGGGAACTGGTGGTGGCGGCCGCCATCCGAACGGAGCCGCAATGGAGCCGTTACCGGGACATCCTGCTGGCCCATGGGATCGAGGCGTGCTGGGCCAGCCCCATCGTATCGGGAAAGGGAGCGCTGCTGGGCGTGCTCACGGCCCTTTACCGGGAGGGGCACGAGCCGGGCGCGGGGGAATTGCGGGCGGCGAACAATGCGACGCAACTGGCGCGCATCGCGATCGAAAGGAAAATCCATGAAACGGCGTTGCGGGACGCCGAAGAGCAGTACCGCACGATGGTGGAGCAGGCCATTCCGGCGATCTTCCGCACGACGGTGGAGGGCGCCTATCTGAGCGTGAATCCGGCGTGCGCGCGGCTCTGCGGGTACGAGAGCCCGGAGGCGCTGCTGGCGGCAGCCGGAGACGTCGCGAAGCAAATGTACGTGGACCCGGGAAGGCGCGAGGAATTCAAGCGGCTGATCGAGGAGCAGGGCGAAGTCCGGAACTTCGAGTTCGAGATACGCAGGAAGGATGGGACACGAATCTGGATCTCGGAGACGGCGCGGGCGGTACGCAGCCCCGACGGCTCCATCGCGTTCTATGAGGGATCGGCGGAGGACATCACCGAGCGGAAACGCGGAGACACCGAGCGGCATGCCATCAGCGAGATCATCGCGGGGGTGGCTGCGACCTCGAACCTGGACGAACTGCTGGGGCTGATCCATCAATCGCTGCGCAAAGTGCTGTACGCGGAGAACTGCTTCATCGCGCTGCACAACCGCGAGACGACGCTGTTCCATTTTCCGTTCTTCGCAGACCAGTTCGACCAGCCGCCGCCGCCGCAGAAGCTGGGAAAGACTTGCACCGAATATGTGTTCCGCACGGGGCGGCCGATGGCGATCTCGCAGAAGGAATTCGACGAATTGACGGAACTGGGCGAGGTGGAACTGGTGGGGACGCCATCGCCCTCGTGGCTGGGTGTGCCCTTGCGCACGCCAACGGAAACGATCGGGGTACTCGTGGTGCAGCACTACTCGGACGAACACGCGTACAGCGAACGGGACCTGGAATTTCTGGCGTCGGTGGGAGGCCAAATCGCGCTGGCCATTCAACGGAAGCAGGCCGAGGACGCGCTGCGGGAGAATGAACGGCGCTTCCGGGCGTTGATTGAAAACAGCGCGGACATGCTCGTGCTGCTGAATCCAGCGGGGGTGATTACCTATACGAGCCCGGCAACGACGCGCATTCTGGGCTACGAGCCGGATGAGCTGATCGGGAGGAGCGCGTTCGACTGGGTGCGGCCGGAACAGGTGGAGCGCGTGGCGGAGCATCTGGCGGAAGCGCTGCGCAATCCCGGACAACCCGAATTCGTGCAGGCAGAGGCGCGGGCAAAGGACGGATCGTGGCGGATTTTCGAGGGCACACTGACGAACTGCCTGGGCGTGTCGGGAGTGGAAGCGGTGGTCGTAAACGTCCGGGACATGACCGAACAGGAGCGAGCGCAGGAGGCCCTGCGAATCGCCGAGGGCAGATTCCGGACGCTGGTGGAGCAACTTCCAGCAATCACGTACATCGCGGAGCCGGGCCCGGAAGGTCGCTGGGATTACGTGAGTCCGCAGATCGAAACGCTGATGGGGTTTTCTCCGCAGGAATGGATGGCGCTGGCGAGCACCTGGTGGAACCGCGTACATCCGGACGACCGGGAGCGCGTGGCGGAGAGCGAGAGGGAATTCGAACGCTCGGGGAGGCCCCTGCGGCAGGAATACCGGATGATCTCGCGGGACGGGCGCGTGCTCTGGTTCCGCGACGAAGCGGTGCTGCTGCGGCGGGACCCAGACAGGCCGCCGCTGATGCAGGGAGTGCTGCACGATATTACGGACCAGAAGCGGCTGGAAGATCAACTCCGGCAGGCACAAAAAATGGAAGCGGTGGGACGGCTAGCGGGCGGGGTGGCACACGACTTCAACAACCTGCTGATGGTGATCCAGGGACACACCAGCCTGCTGAGCGAGCGGCTGCAAGACGGTTCCGCAGAGCGGCGGAGCGTGGACCAGATCCAGAAGTCTTCGGAGCGGGCTGCGGCGCTGACGCGGCAACTGCTGGCCTTCAGCCGGATGCAGGTGATGCAGCCGCGCGTGCTGGATCTGAACGGCGTGGTGGCGGACATGGGGAAAATGCTGCGGCGGGTGATCGGAGAGCACATCGAACTGGTCCTGCGTTACGACAGCGGGCTGGGGCGCGTGAAGGCCGACCCCGGACAGATCGAGCAGGTGCTGCTGAATCTGGTGGTGAACGCGAGGGATGCGATGCCGAGCGGAGGAAAGCTGGTAATCGAGACCTGCAATCTGTCGATTGACGAGGCCGCAGCCCGCCGTATCTCCTCGTTGCAGCCCGGCTCCTACGTGGTGCTCTCGGTGAGCGATACGGGCGTGGGGATGGACCCGGAGACGCAATCGCACATCTTCGAGCCGTTCTTCACCACGAAGGAACAGGGAAAAGGGACGGGGCTGGGGCTCGCGACGGTTTATGGAATCGTGCAGCAGAGCGGAGGGCACATTACCGTGTACACCCAGCCGGGACAGGGCGCCACGTTCCGGCTGTATTTTCCGCGGGTGGAAGAGCCGGCCGACCGGGGCAGCGGCATTCGCCCGCGGCCGAAAATGCCAAAAGGATCGGAAACCATCCTGCTGGTGGAAGACGAGACGGAAGTTCGCGAACTGGCTCGCGAGGCCTTGCGCCGGGGCGGGTACGCCGTCCTCGAAGCACCGGACGGAGCGGGAGCGCTGCAAGTGGCGGAAGCATTCACCGGAACGATTCATCTTCTGCTGACGGACGTGGTGATGCCCCGAATGGGAGGGCCGGACCTGGCCGCGCGGCTGCTGGAAATGCGCCCTGGCCTGAAGGTGCTCTATATGTCCGGCTATTCAGAATTCATGAGCGCAGGGCATGGCGAGATCGGGCCGCTGACTTACTTCTTGCAAAAGCCGTTCTCGCTGGAGTCGCTGGGCCGGAAAGTTCGCGAAGTGTTGGACGAAGTCTCGGTGAACACGGAATCTCCACGAGTCTCCGCACCGTAATCGGTTTATCATCATCTTCCTGAAATGAGCGCGCTCGATCGCGTGCCTTCCCCGCGGGCGGGTGTGCCTTGCGGTCGTGGTTGGCGCCGGCGCTAGCCGGTGGAACAGCGGAAGAGGAGACAGAGCCGATGAGTCGCTTTTATCGCCGTGCCTGCATTGGAGGACTGGCTGGGTTAGTGGCTAGCGTGCCACTGAATTTGTCGGTTGGCCACGTAATGGGAGCGGTGGCGCTGGGGACGATCCTCGGCGCCGCGTACACGGTTACGTTTCGGCCCTTGAAGAACGCGTATGTGGACAGCCTGATGGTGGGAACTTCAACGGGGATTCCCTGCTGGGCGCTGTTTACGCTGCTGCTGTTTCCGTTGCTTGCGGGGCAGTACCCGGAGTGGGAAGGGGAAGGCATGCGGGCGCATTTTCCGGCGCTGGTGGGCTGGGTGTGTTACGGCGGCTTGCTGGGACTGCTGGTGCAGGGGCTGAACGATCTTGCGAGCAAAGCTTTTGGGCCCGAGCCGGTGCCTGTATCCCGGCGTGACGATCAGAAGCGCCGGGTGGTGATCCTGGGCGGAGGATTCGCAGGGATGCAGACGGCGGCGGCGCTGGAGCAGGAGTTGCGGGGGGATCCCAGCGTGTCGATCACACTGGTGAGCGAGACAAACGCGCTGCTGTTTACTCCCATGCTGGCTGAGGTGGCGGGAAGCAGCCTGGAAGGGGGGCACATTTCCACGCCGCTGAGGACCAGCCTCCATTTCGCCACGTTTATCCGCGGGCGAGTGACGGGGATCGACCTGGAGAAGCGGCGCGTAACGCTGGACATGGAGTCGTCTGCGGGCATGGAGCCAGAACCGGCGCGGGAGGTGGGATTCGACCACCTGGTGCTGGCGCTCGGCGCGGTATCCAACTACCGGGGGCTGACGAACGTGGAGAAACAGTCGTTCAACTTCAAGAGCCTGCTGGATGCCATTCGAATTAGGAATCATGTGATCGAGATGTTCGAGCGCGCGGACCGGGAGAGCAATGAAGGCGCACGCCGAGCACTGCTGACGTTTGTGGTTGCCGGAGGGGGATTTGCAGGTGTGGAGCTGGCCGGCGCGTTGAACGACTTTGCGCGGGGCATCCTGGCCGATTATCCGAACCTGCGCCCGGAAGAGGTGCGAGTGATCCTGGTGCATTCGCACGAGCGCATTCTGCCGGAGTTGAGCGAATTGCTGGGCGCTTATGCGCGGCGCAGCATGGAGGGGCGCGGGGTGGAATTCAGGCTGGGCGCACGTTTGCACGACGCGGGGCCGGGGGTGGTGGTGCTGAGCGACGGGGAGATACGATCGCAGACGCTTGTGTGGACTGCTGGAGTGGCGCCGAATCCACTGCTGGCCACGCTGCCCTGTGAGCGCGACAAGCGCGGGGCCGTGAAAGTGGAACCGACAATGGCTGTGCCGGGAACGTCGGGCATCTGGGCGGTGGGAGATTGCGCGGCGCTGAACGATGGGAAAACAGGTAAGCCGTGCCCACCGACGGCGCAGTTTGCGATTCGCGAAGCCGCCACGCTCGCGCGCAATCTGAAGGCGGCGCTGGAGGGCCGGCCGCTCAAGGCGTTTCATTTCGATTCCCTGGGCGCGCTGTGCGTGGTAGGGCATCAGACGGCGTGCGCCGAGTTCACGCTGCCGTTTGCGCGAGAGAAGTCGGTGCGCTTCTCGGGCTTGCTGGCGTGGCTGATGTGGCGCGGGATTTATCTCTCGAAATTGCCGGGTCTCGAGCGGAAGGTGCGCGTGCTGCTCGACTGGACCATAGAACTTTTCTTCCCGAAAGACATCGTACAGACCATTGATCTGGGGTAAAGCCAAACGGGCGGGGCGGATGCGCCTGCGGAATAGGAAGAGGCGAGCAAGATGACGGAAGGGATCGAGTCGAAGGACGCGGACGCAAGCGTGGGGACGGGCAAGACCGTCTTAGGGCTGGGCGCGATGGCCGGGACGCTGGTCGGAGCCGTTGGCGGAATGATCTACGCCACGGCGCTTCACGGGTCGCCTTTGTATGGCGTGCTGACGGGCGCAGTCTATGGATTGGCGTTCGGCGCGTTTTTTGCGGAGCGATGCAGCAGTCCGGGCGCCGGGCTGATCTGGGGTTTGGCGTACGCGCTGCTGCTGTGGCTGCTAGTTCCCGCCGGACTCGTACCATGGCTGGCCGGGCGGCATGCCGGGACGATGGTGGACGCGGCGCGGGATAATTTTCCGGAACTGGCCGGGTATTTGGTTACGCTGGGCACGCCGCTCGGGATTGCCATGGGACTGCTGGCTGAATTCCGGCCGCAGCCTGGGCGCAGGAGCTACGTCGCGTCGCGCGCGATCGTGGTTGGGGGGCTCTCGGGCCTGGTTTCCTCCGTCATTTTTCACACCTGGATGTTGAAGGGCGGCTATTTTCCCCTTACCGCGGGCATTTCGGAAGCCGGAGCGCGTGCCGGAGGAGCTAGCTTGCATTTGGCGCTGGCGGCATTCATCGGCGTAGCGTTTGGCCTGCTTTTTCAGCAAGACATCTATGGATACGGGTCGAGCATGGGGTGGGGCGCGGGCTTCGGAATCTTCTGGTGGTTTCTGGGGCCGCTCACGCTGCATCCGCTGCTGACGGGAATGCCGACGGATTGGTCGGCAGACCACGCGAGCGACCTTTTTGGCTCGCTGGTGGCACACATCCTGCACGGCCTGATTGTTGGAGTGATGTACGCGACTGTGGACCGGTTGTGGGTGCGGCTGTTTGTGGAGTCGGATCCCATACGGCGGGAGGCGGAAGGGCCGGGGCTGCGGACCATCTACTCCCTGGGATGGGGGGCGGCTGCAGGGCTGGTGGGTGGGGCGGTATCTGCGCCGATTATGGTGGCCACGGGCGTGATCTCGAAGCTCGCGGGCCTGGAAAGCGAACTTTCGCTGGCGCATGCGCTGGCGCTGCATTTGCTGGTGAGCGCGGCGATCGGGATGACGTATGGCCTGCTGTTCCGGCAGGAAGGATTGAGCATAGGCCGGGGGATTTCCTGGGGATGGGTGTTCGGGCTTATCTGGTGGTACCTGGGGCCGCTGACGCTGCTACCGCTATTGAGGACGGGGGAGGCCGACTGGCGGCCTGAGGCGGCCACGGCCCTGCTGCCCTCGCTGATTGGGCATCTGGTGTTCGGGGCCATGACCGCGTTCACATTCCTGTTACTACAGCGGAGCTACGCTCGCTGGCTGCTGCTGGACCCGCGGCATGCAGCGAGGGAAAAGCGGAGAACACGTCCGGAGGGGACACCGGCGCCGGCGCTGTGGCTTTTCCTTTTGGGGATGGGGATACTTCTGCCCATCCTGCTGGGGTGAGCCCGACGTGGGCTCAATGCGGGGAGAAGAGTGCGGGAAACGCGCGGGAATGCTGCGCGGTCCGAAGCGATGAGAGCGTCTCTCCGATTTTCAACAGCGGTCGTGGTTTTCGCGCGCGTCGCGGATACATCTTATTGCATCACCCCGGGCGGTTTGGGAGTACTCTATAGCACCGCCGGAGCGAGCTTGGGAGGCGACGCTGGAGGAGGGCAAACCTTTGGATGACGGGAAGCTCGATCAGCTTGCGATCAACACAATCCGCACGCTCTCGATGGACGCAGTCCAGAAAGCCAACTCAGGTCATCCGGGCACTCCGATGGCGCTGGCGCCGGTGGCTTATTGTTTGTGGCAACGGTTCCTGCGATTTGATCCCACGGATCCGATTTGGCCGAACCGCGACCGGTTTGTTCTCTCGGCGGGCCACGCGTCGATGTTGCTCTACTCGTTGCTGCATCTGGCGGGCGTGCGCGCGGTGAACCCGACATACGAGCGGCTAGGCGAACTGAGCGTGAAGCTGGAAGACATCATCAATTTCCGACAACTCGACAGCAAGTGTCCTGGCCACCCGGAGTATCGCTGGACGTCGGGAATCGAGACAACCACGGGCCCGCTGGGCCACGGCGTAGCGACGTCGGTGGGGATGGCCATCGCAGGACAATGGATGGCGGGTTACTTCAATCGCCCCGGGTTCGACATGATCGGCTACCGGGTGTACGCCATCGGCGGAGACGGTTGCATGATGGAGGGCATTTCGTCGGAAGCCGCTTCGCTGGCCGGGCACCTGAAACTCGGCAACCTGTGCTGGGTGTACGACAACAACCACATCACTATTGAAGGAAACACGGCGCTGGCGTTCAGCGAAGACATCGCAACGCGATTCATGGCTTACGGATGGAACGTGCAGCGCGTGGGCGACGCGAACGATTTGGCGATGCTCGAACGCGCATATCGGACGGCGCAGAATACGCCCGACCGGCCTTCGTTCATCATCGTGGACAGCCACATTGCTTACGGCGCTCCGCACAAGCAAGACACCAGCGGCGCGCACGGCGAGCCACTGGGAGAAGAAGAAATCCGGCTGACCAAGAAGAATTATGGCTGGCCGGAAGACGCCAAGTTTCTTGTGCCCGACGGCGTGCGCGAACACTTCCAGAATGGAATGGGAGCGCGGGGCCACAAACTGCGCGAGGAGTGGATGGCCAAGTTCGAGGAATACAAGAAGAAGTATCCGGATTTAGCCGACCACCTCTTTAAAATGCAGCACCGACAACTCCCGGCGGGATGGGAGAAGGACCTGCCGGTTTTCCCCGCCGACGCGAAGGGCATGGCCGGCCGCGATTCTTCCGGCAAGGTGCTGAACGTCGCGGCAAAGAACATTCCGTGGCTGATCGGCGGCGCCGCCGACTTGGGGCCTTCGACGAAGACGCGGCTAACGTTTGACGGGGCGGGCGACTTTCTGCCCGAGAGCCGCGGGCGCAACCTGCACTTCGGAATTCGCGAGCACGAGATGGGGGCCATCCTGAACGGGCTGTCGCTATCGAAGGTGCGGCCGTTCGGGTCGGGCTTCCTGATTTTCAGCGACTTCTCGCGGCCGGCCATCCGGCTGGCGTCGATCATGGAAATCCCCGTGATTTACATCTTCACGCACGACTCCATCGGGGTTGGCGAGGACGGGCCGACGCACCAGCCGGTCGAGCAGCTTGCTTCGCTGCGAGCCATTCCGGGCCTGCTGACGATCCGTCCGGGCGATGCCAACGAAGTGACGGAAGCCTGGCGGCTGATCCTGCAACTGCGCCACGAGCCGGTGGCGCTGATCCTTTCGCGACAGAACGCACCGACGGTTGACCGCACCAAGTATGCGGCTGCCTCGGGTCTCGCGAAAGGTGGCTACGTGCTAGCGGATGCTCCGGGGGGCAAGCCGGACGTAATTCTGATCGGCACGGGGACCGAAGTGCAGCTTTGCATCGACGCGTACGAGCATCTGAAGAGCGAAGGAATCGCGGCGCGCGTGGTGAGCATGCCGTGCTGGGAGCTGTTCGAGCACCAACCAGAAAGTTACCGCAATTCCGTGCTGCCGCCGGATGTGCGGGCGCGCGTATCGGTAGAGCAGGCCTCAACATTCGGATGGTCGCGGTACGTGGGAATGAACGGCCACAGCATCGGGATGCGGACGTTCGGGGCCTCAGCGCCGCTGAAGGAATTGCAGAAGAAGTTCGGGTTTACGGTGGAGAATGTGATTGCGGCGGCGCGGGAACAGTTGCAACGTCACGCGAAAAAAACGGGATGAAAGCAGAGCAGCGCGGTTCGCCGCAAACTGCGATAATTGGGCCGGAATCGAGAGCCGTTCGTGCGAGCAGGGCGCCGGGCGGGGGAGGGGATCATGAGCGACACAAGTCGAGAGAGCGGAAGCCAGGCGGCGGTTGCCAACCCGCTGAAGGGGCTGAATGATTTCGGCCAATCCGTGTGGTTCGACTATATCCGGCGGAGCATGCTCACTTCCGGCGAACTGGACCGGCTGATCAATGAGGACGGGCTGCGGGGAGTGACTTCCAATCCGGCCATTTTCGAGAAGGCGATTACCGGGAGCAAGGATTATGCCGATCAAGTGGCTACGCTCGAGAAGCAGGACGTGGATCCCATGTCGCTCTACGAGCAGCTCGCGATCCAGGACATTCAGGGCGCCGCGGACCGGCTGAAGCGGGTGTATGACGCGACGAAGAGGCGGGACGGCTACGTGAGCCTGGAGGTGTCACCCTACCTGGCGCGCGACACCAGGGCGACGATGAGCGAAGCGCGGAGGCTGTGGAAGGCGGTGAACCGGCCTAACGTGATGATCAAGGTGCCGGCCACGCCGGAGGGAGTTCCCGCAATTGAGCAATTGCTGAGCGAGGGAATCAACATCAACGTGACGCTGTTGTTCGCGCAGTCGGCGTGGGAAAGCGTGGCGAACGCGTACATCGCCGGGCTAGAGAAGTGGGCGGCTTCGGGCGGCGACGCAGGCCGGCTGGCGAGCGTAGCCAGCTTCTTCATCAGCCGAATTGATTCGCTCGTGGATTCGCAGATCGAAGCAAAGATGAAGACCGCGGTGGGCTCGGAGCGGTACAACGTGGAGGACCTGCTCGGCAAGACGGCCATCGCCAACGCGAAGCTGACGTATGCGAGATACAAGCAGGTCTTTTCGGGTCCTCGATGGAGCGCGCTGGCGGCGAAGGGAGCGCAGACGCAGAGGCTGCTGTGGGCCAGCACGGGGACGAAGAACCCGGCATACAGCGACGTGCTTTACGTGGAGGAACTGATCGGGCCGGACACGGTGAACACGATGCCGCCGGCGACGTACGACGCTTTCCGCGCGCACGGTGTGCCGAAGGCGTCGCTGGAAAGCGATGTGCCGGGAGCCAAGGCGACTATGGAGGCAATCGCGCGCCTGGGCATCAACATGGAACAAGTGACGGCGAAGCTGCTGGATGACGGCGTCAAACTGTTCGCGGAAGCGTTCGACAAGCTGCTGGGAAGCGTGGACAAGACTTGCAAATTCTTTTCCAAGGAAAAGCTGAACCGGCAGACGTACTCGCTGCCCGACGCGATCGGCAAGGATGTAACCAAGACGCTGGAGGATTGGCGTCTGACGGGCAAGGTGCGCCGGCTGTGGGGACGCGACGCCACGCTGTGGACCGGAAGCGACGAAGCCAAGTGGCTGGGCTGGCTGGGAATCTGCGACGATCAACTCGCGCACCTCGAGAAACTCACCAGTTTCGCCGAGACGGTGAAGAAAGAGGGGTTCACGCAGGCCCTGCTGCTCGGAATGGGAGGATCGAGCCTTTGTCCTGAAGTGCTCAAGATGACGTTCGGGAGAATTCCCGGAGCGCCGGAATTGTTTGTGCTCGATTCGACCGATCCGGAGCAAATCCGGACCTTGGAAGCGAAGATCGATTTCCCGCACTGCCTTTTCATCGTCTCCAGCAAATCGGGTTCGACACTGGAGCCGAATATCTTCAAGGCGTACTTTTTCGAGCGCGCGCGGCAGGTCCTGGGGCCAGAGCGAGCGCCGAAGCATTTTGTGGCTATAACGGACCCCGGTTCGCAGATGCAGCGCGTGGCCGAAAACGATAAGTTTCGTTACATCTTCCACGGCCTGCCGAGCATCGGCGGGCGCTTCTCAGCCCTTTCCAACTTCGGGATGGTGCCGGCCGCGGCCATGGGACTGGATGTGCCGAAGTTTCTGGATCGCGCGGAAGAAATGGTGCACGCGTGCGCCGCGTGCGTGAAGACCGAGGACAACCCAGGAGTGGGACTCGGAGTGGTGATGGGCGTTTGCGCCAAGCACGGACGCGACAAAGTGACCATCATCGCTTCGCCGGGCATTCACGACCTGGGGGCGTGGCTCGAGCAATTGCTGGCCGAGTCGAGTGGAAAGGAGGGCAAGGGCTTGATTCCAGTGGACCGCGAGCCGCTGCTGTCCCCGGAGAACTACGGGAACGACAGGCTGTTCGCCTACCTGCGGCTGGAAACCGGTCCCGATGCGGCGCAGGATGCCGCCCTGCAAGCGCTCGAGAAGGCGGGACAACCCGTGGTGCGCATCGCTGTGAAGGACATCTATGACATCGGGCAGGAATTCTTCCGCTGGGAAATCGCCATTGCCACTGCCGGGGCGATTATCGGTATCAATGCGTTCAATCAACCGGACGTGGAGGCGAGCAAAATCGAGACGCGCAAGCTGACGGGAGAGTATGAAGAGACCGGAAAGCTGCCGCCGGAAGAGCCGATCCTGGAAGAAGCGGGCGTGAAGCTGTTTACGGACTCGAAGAACGCGGCGGAACTGGCCAAGGCTGCGGGAGGGCAGAGGTCGCTGGTCGCCTACCTGCGGGCGCATTTCAACCGCATCAAGCCGGGCGATTACTTCGCGCTGCTCGGCTATATCGAGATGAACGAGGTGCACGAACGCGATCTGACCGGTCTGCGCAAGGAGGTGATGACGAAGAAGAAGGTGGCCACTTGCCTGGGATTCGGTCCGCGCTTCCTGCATTCCACCGGACAGGCGTATAAGGGTGGTCCGAACACGGGCGTGTTCCTGCAATTGACGTGCGACGACGCGAACGACCTGCCGGTGCCCGGATCGAAATACACGTTCGGGGTGGTGAAGGCGGCGCAGGCGCGAGGCGACTTTGAAGTGCTGGCGGAACGGGGACGGCGCGCGCTGCGCGTGCACCTAGGCAGCGGCGTAGCCGCGTGCCTGCGATGCCTGCGTAGAGCGGTGAGCGAGGCTTTAGAGCGGTAAAGAATCGGGACAAGAACAAAACACCAACGAGGGGAGTGGAAACGATGCAAATCGGAATCGTCGGTCTTGGCCGCATGGGCGGAAACATGGCTCGTCGCTTGATGCGCGCCGGCCATCAGGTGGTGGGCTTCGCGCAGGACAAAGCCGCCGTGGACAGCCTGAAGAAGGATGGAGGCGCTGCGGCCGATTCGCTCGAATCGGTGGTGAAACAACTCAGCAAGCCGCGCGTGGTGTGGCTGATGGTTCCGGCCGGCGATCCGACCGAGCAGAGTGTGATCGCGCTTACCAAGTCCATGGAGGCGGGCGACATCATCATCGACGGCGGGAACTCGTATTACAAGGACGACATTCGCCGCTCAAAAATGATCGAGCCGAAAGGGCTGAAGTACGTGGACGTGGGGACGAGCGGTGGCGTGTGGGGGCTGGAGCGAGGCTACTGCCTGATGATCGGCGGGCCCACGGACACGGTGAAGCACCTCGACCCTATCTTCAAGGCGCTCGCGCCGGGAATGGGAAACGTAGGGCGGACGCCCGGGCGGCCGGCAAACAAGGGGACGGCGGAGCACGGCTATCTGCACTGCGGGCCGGTGGGAGCCGGGCACTTTGTAAAAATGGTTCACAACGGCATCGAGTACGGGATCATGCAGGCCTATGCCGAAGGCTTCGACCTGTTCCGCAGCTTCAGCAACGAGCAGATCCCGGCGGACCGGCGTTACAACTTCGACCTGGCGGAGATTTCGGAAGTGTGGAGACGCGGGAGTGTGGTGGGGTCGTGGCTGCTAGACCTGACGGCACAGGCGTTTATCGAGAATCCTACGTTGTCGAGTTTCTCGGGGTTCGTGCAGGATTCGGGCGAGGGGCGCTGGACCATCGAAGCGGCGATTGAAGCGGCGGTGCCGGTGGAAGTGCTGGCCTCGTCGCTCTTCACGCGGTTCCGTTCGCGGCAAGAGCACACGTTTGCGGAGAAAGTGCTCTCGGCGATGCGGCACAAGTTCGGCGGGCACGTGGAACGGCCGACGGGCGGATGACCCGCGGGAGACGGGCGGCGCAGAGGAGGGCAAGCGGTGGCGAGCCAAACTCACGAGGCACTGAACAGGACCGCGGCGGAGAGCCAGGCCGGGGCGCCCGGGCAGAAAAAGACACCGTGCATCATGGTGATCTTCGGAGCCATGGGCGACCTGACGAAACGGAAGCTGCT
>JASHRU010000314.1 GCA_030037225.1 Candidatus Acidiferrales bacterium
CCGATCGCGCTCCCCACCTGCTCGATCAGCGAGTTCCCCAGGTCTCCGCTGGCGTCCACGAACATCGGGATGTACCCCGCCGTTTCTGTATTCGTGTTCGCCGCGTTCTTCTTCCCCTTCGTGCTCGTCGGGCTGGCGGCGCTCGCCGTCGTTAATGTCGATGCCCCGCTGGTCGTTGCTGGTGTCGCGCTCGCCGCCGTCGGGGCCAGCGCATAGGCCGACGCCGGTTTCCCGCCCAGCGTGTCCGCATCCGAAGCCTTCAGCGCATACGGCACGCTCACCAGCAGCACCCGGGCCTGCTCCACCTCGCCCGGCAATTCCACCTTCACTCCCAACCAGCGCGGATCGCCCGAGGCGAACAGGTCAAGCGGCATCCCTTCGCTCTGCGTGCTGCCCAGCAGCACTGCGTAGTGCCCCTGCTCGTCCAATTCCACGTTGTGAGTCTCCATCCACAGCGTGGCTCCGCCTTCCTGCTCCTGATAGATCGAAAAGGTGAGGCCCACGGTGCCGGTGCGAGGAGTACCGGAGGCGTCTTTCGCGACTCCGCTAAATTTGATCAGGCGCGGCACGGGCAGCGCAGGGACAACCTGCGCCGGCGAGGCATTCATTTGATTTGCGGCCTGCGGTTCAGAGACTGCCGCACATGCGGTCGCGGTACTGTTTGTAATTACGGGCTGCTGAGCTTGCAATGGAAGTGCCTGCATCCAGCAAATCAAACCTACGCCGGAAGCAAGGGTTCTCAAGTAGCCATACGGATGCCTCATCGTGCTCCCTCCCAGGGCTATCGGAAAGCTCAACAAACGCTAGGTTCAAATTGCCAAGAAGTCAAGGTCTACAGGGATTGCGCCCTGTTCGGCCATGCAGTTCCTTCGAGGGCTACGGGGACGCGAGCCAACGCACCCCGTTGCGACGCAGCTTGCGCGAGCCAATCCGCTGCTCTACAGGCGCCGGGGAGGAGGGAACCGCCGAGTCAACGACCGTAGCGCGACGGCGGCGGCTATTGTCCGGTTCCCGTAAGCAGTACGCTCTGCGGGCTGCCACCGCCGTTGTCGCTGAAGAGCAAGGAAGCGGTTCTGGTTCCTGTAGCGGTGGGCTTGAAGCTAACGCTAACGGAGCAGCCCAGCCCGGCGCCCAGCGTGGCTCCGCAGCCGTTCGACGTGATGTTGAAGTCTCCCGGATTGGCTCCCAGGATTGCGATCTCCCACACGTTCATCCCCACGGTGCTCATGTTGGTCAGCGTGACGGTTTGCGCAGCACTGGGCGTGCCGACGGACTGCGCGTTGAACGTGAGGCTTGACGTAGAAAGACTTGCGGAAGTTCCCACGCCCGTCAGGATCACCGTGTGCGGACTGCCCGCAGCGTTGTCAGTGATGACGAGCCCGGTGTGACGTGGGCCGCCGGCGGTAGGCGCGAAAGTGACGTTGAGCGGGCAATTGGAGCCCGCCGGCAAGCTCCCAACGCAACTTTGCGAAAGCCCGAAGTCGCCGCTATTGGCGCCGGAAAGCTGGATGCTGTTGACGGTGAGAGGTCCCGAACCTGTGTTGGCCAATTTGACGGAAATCGTCCCACTGGTCGTGCCCTCGGCCTGCAAACCAAAAGACGCGGAGCCGGGAGTCAAGCCGACGGCCGGGACGACGATGGAATTCACCGCCAGATTCGCCATGACGATTCCGCTGCCCACTGTGTTTGTGCTGAACCCGGCAGCAGCCGGCAATGCGGTGCTCTTCATTTCGCTGATCACCTGGGCCCGGGTAAGAGACGGATTCGCCGATAGCATGAGTGCAGCAACGGAGGCAGCGGTGGGCGCGGCGGCGGACGTTCCGCAAAAAGGGCTGAAATCGGGTACGGCGGATTGGCCGCAATCGCCGGTCGTGAAATCAACCTTGGGCAGGGTGGTGCCGCCGTTGGTGCCAAACAGCACATTGCCGGTCGTGATAGCGGTGCCGTTGGGGTTGTAAAAGATTTTGCGAGGCCCGTCGGAACTATAGGGCTCCGGCGACTGGTTGCCGCTGGTAAAAATAGTGGTCTGAACCGGAGTGGCCGCTACGGTGAGCGTGGAGGCGCCGGCGTTGTGACCAAACGTGGCGCCATTTGTATTGATGGCTAACTCGCCCCGGTTCGTGGCCACGTGCAAGGCCTTGGTGGTGCCCATATACAGAACAACGACAACAACTTCCCCCGCAGCGGGAGCGGCCGAAGTGACCTCGAACGGCTCCTGGCCGGCCTCGCAGTCCTGTGTGTTCACGGAATAATCCTCAACCACGGTCAGTGCGGGGTTCATGATAAAGAGGTCGTAGTCATCACAGGGATCGACCAGAGGATCTCCCCATTGGAGCGTCGTGGGGCTGTCGTCCGACGAGGCAGCGGTGACTGTATCGAATTCATCGGACGCATTAAACTTATGCACAGTGACCGTCGTTCCTTCGTCCGTATTGAGGATTGGGATGGTGGCGCCCGTTCCGTTAAAGTCTCCTTCCCACGTGCCCGAGGTCCCGCTGTCCAAATTGCCGGAGTTGGCTGCCGAGGAGAAGTAGAGAACCCCGTTGGCCACCACCGCGTCAACGGCCTGGGCGATGGTGCCGTCCTGGAAAGGACCTTCATCGAAATAGGTCACATCGTCAACGATCACGGTGCAGCCCGCCGCCGCCAGGGCTTCGATATTGGTGGCAAACTGGGCCTCGCTCGCGTCCGCGCTAGCGAAATAGAGCTGAGCGCCGGGGGCGAGGTCGTAAACGATCTCAAGCATGGCAGTGCCTTCATCCGCTCCTGAGGGACCAGCCTGTCCGGAGAGCACGGTGACATTTGCAGGCAGGTCTCCCTCAGCTTGAAGAGTTGCGAGCGATGTGACGCCATCGGACAGCACTCCCACCTTTACGCCTGTTCCGATAATGTTTTCAGCCTGCACCAGATTGTCACCCTCCGAAATCACAGCATCCGTATCGACCGGGGCCGTAGGCGGAGAAGCCGCGCGCAAGCTGGCGAGGGCGCTGGCCAGCCCGGGAAATCTGCCCTCCAATTGCCGGCGCGCCATGGCTTGGCGCACGGCAAGGGGTAATTGCGCGCTTCTGAGAACCAAACTGGGTGCGAGCTGCGTGTTGTAGTGTGCCTTGCTGGCGGGCATGATGAAATTCACGTCGGGTCTTTCGGCGAGCGTTTCAGCGCTTAGGAGAGGGATCCAAGCACGAATCGCTCCATGCTGCGGTGATACCGATTCGACCTTGCCTCCGAGCGCAACGATGCGCACCAGAAGCGCCTCGCTCACGGTTCCCTTGATGTCCACGTTCACGTTTCCCTGCTCATCGCGCTTCATTCCGCGAGAGATCCTCGGCAGCGCAGGGATCGTCTCCAAGCTGAGCGCGCCTCGCTGATACTGAGCGGCAAAGTGTAAATGCGAATCCAGCTTCCGCTGAGCGGGGGTCAGCCGCCCCTTTTCGTTGAGGATCGTCTGAATCTGCTCGATTCCGCTGCGTTGCAACTGCTGTGCGGAAGCCACGCCGCTCCATCCCCCTGCCACCGCAAGTGCGATAAAGCCTCCCAGACCTTTCTGCCAGGCGTCTCGTGTCATTGCGACCTCCATGACTCCTTCAATCCCGATCTAAATATTGCCATGTCAAACGAACAAGACCGTGGTGCGCCAGCCCCCTGTGTGTATGCGGGCTGGACCATTTATTGCCTCTGCGCATTCAAGCATCCTAGCCTTCTGCCGTTAGTCAGCTCGCACTCTCTGCGCGTCGTCATGCCCGTGTGCCTATTGAGCGGGTCCATCGGTCTCGCTTCGAGCTTGGCGGTTTCGTTTCAGAATTTCCGCATGCCGGGCCCAATCGATGCTTTTCTCGGGCGGCGCGCCATAAAGCGAAGGATGGAGGTAATATCCGCGCTCCTGCGCCGGCTTATCCTGCTCGACAGGAATCCGATTCGCGTTGGCCCAGGCGTCCTGCCGAATCCCGGTGACCGTCCACGAGACTTTCATCCCCGTTTTCCCTCCGGCAATCTTGAACTGATTGCCGGCGACTTCCTGCGCAATGTACACAGGCGCGAATCCCCCGATGCAGGTGAGCTGATACCGGAAGTCCTTGTTCAGCGCCTGAAACCAATCGGGGAGAGTGACGACGGCCTCGCCATGGGAATCGAGTTGCACCACCCCGTCATAGATGTTTTTCATGTCGGGGGATTCTACGAAGGAGTGATAGAGATATTTGTTGGCTGGATCCAGGGGATCATCGATCTGGAATGAGCCACCGGCCTTGGAAAGTGAACCAGTGATCTGGACGTTGCCGCTGAACTCGCCCGCGACTCCGCTGGAACTTATACCCCAAACTCCGATGGCGGTAGTGCCGTTCTCCGCCTCCCCAATCACGCCGGCGCCGTCTGTCCCATCCGCGAGCCCGTCCACGCCGGTGTTCGCGCTGGCCAAGTCAGTCGCCTGCACGGAAAGGGCCGTGATACCGCTGCCCGCAACCGCCATCGTCTGGCTTCCTGTGAACGTATTGTTGGCGTTGAGTTCCGGGACGACTGTCGTGTCGATAGAGATCGTCCCGCTACCCAGGATGGGATTCGGGGAAGCCACAATTCCGGTACCCTGACTCACACTGGTGACTCCAGCTCCCGAGCTCACCGTCGAACACGCCCAAGCCGTGCCCGACCACTGCAGCACCTGGCCGCTCGCACAGGAGTTGAGCAGACTCAGGTTCAACGCCCCCGTACTGCCCCCGCCCATCAGTCCGCCGCCAGCGGGCGTGTTCACTGCCGTGATGCTCCCCCCTCCGCCCGTCGCGGCAGTCGTTTGCGTGGTTCCGTCGGGAAACATGAAGCCGCCGCTGGTGCTCTGAATCGTTCCAGCCACGGACAGCATCTGTCCTGGCGATGTGTTCCCAATCCCAACGAATCCGTTCGTGCCCAGAATCGTCATCCGTTCCGAGGTCACCGTCCCGTTCCCCGCGTAGAAGCTCACCTTCGTGAACAGCACGCCCGGCGCGAACACCGCGTTGCTCGTCCCGATCACTCCCATCGCGTTCGAGCCGTTCAGAAACAGCGCGTTCGTGTTGATCGCGTCCGGCGACGTGTTGCGAATGCCCGTCGCCAGCCCCGTGCCGCGGATTCCTCCGTTCACGTCCAGCGTCTGCGCCGGCGCTTCGCCAATCCCGATCGCGCTCCCACTCTGCTGGATCACCGAATTCCCCAGGTCACCGGTGGTGTCGATGAACATCGGGATGTAGCCCATCGTTTCTGTACCCGCGCTCGCCGGCTTCTTCCCCTTCGTGGTCGTCGTGCTAGTCGCGCTCGGTGTCGTTGACGTTCCGCTGTTCGTCCCGGTCGTCGCGCTCGCCTCCACCGGCGCCAGCGCGAAGGCCGAGG
>JASHRU010000315.1 GCA_030037225.1 Candidatus Acidiferrales bacterium
GACGGCGGCGAGCAGCAGCGCCAGTCCCGCAAAAATGCCGATCAGGACGGCGGAGAATCGCCGCGCGGCGACCGAATCCGCCACCAGCTCTTCCATCGTGAGAACTCTGGCTATCGGGAGCAGCGGATCGGTCTTGTGGATGATTTCCCCGGCGGCGATCGCCACCTGGCGCGGATCGCCCGCGGTGCGAATCACCAGGTGGTCCGTCCAGCCGATGGCGTAATAGGCATCGTAGGTAACGGGAGCGTCGAGGCCCATCTGGCGCACATCGCCCACAACGCCGACTACTGTGAACCAGCATGGCTTTGGATCGAGCGAACAAAAATTCACGCGCCCACCCATCGGGTCCTCGGCGGACCAGAATCGCCGCGCCATGGATTGGCTGATCACGATGTTCTGAACGCTCCAATCGTCGGCGGTGAACGTGCGGCCGCGCAGCAAAGGAATTCCTGCGGCGGCAAAATACCCCAGGCTGACATTGCGAGTCTGAGCCACGGGACGAAGACCTGACTCGGCAATCGGCTGGCCTTCGATAACGAACCTGGATGCCTGCCGCAGCTCCGGTTGCACGGGCAAAGTGCTGATGCCGCCCGCTGCGGTGACGCCGGGTAGCGTCTGGATTCGCTCGGCGATCTGCTCGAATTCCATGGACTGCTTCTTGTCGCGTTCGAATGCCTGCTCCCGCGTGAGCTTTTGCTCTTCGGCGAACGGGGATGCCGGCAGCGCGATCTCCATAGTGAGCAGGCCAGCAGGCCGGAACCCGGGATTGACCTGCAAAACCTGTCGCAGGCTGCGCACAAGCAGGCCCGCGCCGGCCAGAGGCATGAGCGCGAGTGCGATTTCGCACACGACGAGCGCGTGATGGATGCGGTGGCGGCCAAGCGTGCCTCCGCCCTTGTTGCCGGGATTCAGAAATGCAGCGAGGCGCGGGGCGCGCGCCTGGAGCGCGGGCAGCAGACCGCACGCGATTCCGACGGCGAGACAAATCGCCGCGGTGAAGCCGAGAATAGTGACGTTTAGCGGGGCGTCGCCGACGAGGGCCAGCTTTGCGGGGACGAGCGACACAAGGAAGCGATTGCCCGCGATCGCGAAGAGCAGCCCCCCGGCGCCGCCGCAGACGGCGAGCAACACGCTCTCCGTAAGCATTTGGCGGACCAGGCGCGCCGGGCCGGCGCCGAGCGCGGTGCGCAGCGCGATTTCCTTTTCGCGCATCGCGTTCCGGGCGAGCAGCA
Organism: Candidatus Acidiferrales bacterium; assembly: GCA_030037225.1. Lineage (GTDB taxonomy): Bacteria > Acidobacteriota > Terriglobia > Acidiferrales > UBA7541 > JOPF136. Next base: position 1,233 of record JASHRU010000315.1, read on the forward strand.
AAAAAGTGATGTTTGCCACGGCGATCAGCAGAACCAGGCCCACCGCGCCGAACAGCACAAGCAGCGCGCGGCGCAGTTGCCGCGCCGAGGGATCCTCGAGGAGATCGGTCTCTACGGTCCACAGTTTATGCGAGGCGGGATAGGCTTCCTGCTCATGGTGATGAAGCGTTTCCACTTCCGCCCGCGCGGCGGCGAGCGCCGTGCCGGGAGCGAGCCGGCCGATGACGCAGTACCCGTGATGAATGTGCTCGGTGAGATCATCAGGATACTGGCCTATGGGGAGCCAGATGTCGGGTGAGGAGAGAATCTGTATTCCCGAAGGAAGAATGCCGACGACGGTAAAGCCGCGTCCGTCGAGCGTAATGCTGCGGCCGACGACCGAGGGATCGCCGCCCATGCGCGTGCGCCAGAATTGTTCGGTGAGCAGCACTTCCAGCGGGCCGGATGCTTTGTCGTCGTCCTCGGAGAATGTGCGGCCGGAAATGGCGGTGATGCCGGGCGTTGGGAAGAGAGAGGATGTGGCATAGGAAGCGACGACGCGCTGCGGATCGCCGGACCCGGTGAGGTTGAATCCCTGTGGGATTTCCGTGTACGCGCCCATTTGGGAAAAGCTGCGGCCGTCGCGCTTGAAGTCCTGATAGTCACCGGGAGAAAGGCTCAATCCGGTGAAGCCGGGCGGGTACGACGTGGAGATGCGCACGAGTTGTTCGGGATTCGCGTAGGGGAGCGGCCGAAGCAGGACCCGCTCGATGACGCTGAACACCGCCGTGTTTGCCCCGATGCCCACAGCCAGGGTGAGCACGGCCACCACGGTGAAGCCGGGGTTTTTGCGCAGCATGCGCGCGCCAAACTTCAGGTCGAGGAGGAAGGATTCCAGACGGAAGGAATTCGACGAACTCATCCCTGCGGATTCGGTGTTCTGCATCCTCGTCCCTCGGTGAGATTCTCCCTCCAGATTCCTAATGGCACCGCTGCCGTTTGCGTTTGGTAGGTGATACGCGCGCGGACTTCCACTGGTGTCGCAGAAGATTGACTCGAGTGCCGATGAATTCCACGCCCTCGCGCGCGAGCAGTTGCCGCTGGTAGGAGGCGTACGGCTCCCGAATTAGGATGCGGCCAGCGGCTCCAAGGACGCGTTGCCAGGGAACACCCTTGGGACAAGCGGCCATCGCTCGTCCGGCCGTGCGAGCGCCGCCCGGCAGCCGCAATGCGCGCGCGAGTTGGCCGTAAGTGACCACGCGTCCGCGCGGAATGCGCTTCACCCAGCGATAGACGGGAGCCCAGGACACGGCACGCCTCGAAGAAACGAAGACGGCGAGAGGATACCGCAGAGACGCACCGAACGCAGAAGGTGGCTGAAAAGAACCGGAAACATGCGCCTTTTCCACCAGGCGCCTCGGCACGGCAAATTCGTACGAGACGGACAGCCTGTCCGATGGTTGGATTCTGGGTGGTACCGACGGGCCATTGTCGGCGTAGTGGAACGCCGGCACACTACAAATCGTAAGCGGCGTACCCAGCTCCGCAGAAAGGGAGCACGAAAGTGGCATTCGTAAGGCGCAAGGGCAATGCCTACTACCTGGTGCACAACGTGCGCCAGCGTGGAAAAGTCAGGCAACTGCACCTGGCCTGCCTGGGTCCCCGGCCGCGCATTACCGACGACGTGATGCGCGACGTTTCCCGCCAGCATCCATTCCTCGATCTTGATTGGCCGCGCCTTCAGGAACGCACGGCGCACGCCATGGAGCTCTACCAGCCGGAGTCCGGCAGCCTCGAGCGGCTGCTCAATCAACTGCACGCACTGGTGGCAGATTTGGGCGAGCTTTCGCCCACGCTTTTGCAGATGGCGCATCCTCCGGCGGTGGTGCGCGAAGTGTTCAACCTGCTGCGCACGCTGCATTCGGCATTGGAAACGAAATTGCATCAGTTTGAACGGCGGCCCACCGTCGTGGCCCGTGCAGCAAGCGGGACCAGCCGGCGGCCGGCCGCGAGTGATTAGCCGGAGAAGGTTAGATGCAGCCCATACAAGAACTCGATCCCAGCCGCCGCAGCCCGGAAACACAAAACTTCGAAGCTGCGTTGAAGGGCCGCATCGTGGGCCAGCAGGAAGCGCTGGCGGCGGTGGTGGATGCGTATCAAGTGTTCCGTGCAGGCTTGAATCCCACGGGACGACCCGTGGCAAACCTGCTGTTCCTGGGCCCCACGGGTTCCGGAAAAACGCGAATCGTGGAAGTGGCCGCGCAGACCTTGTTCGGCGATCCGCGCGCCTTCATCAAGGTGGATTGCGCTGAGTTCCAGCACTCGCACGAAATCGCCAAGCTGGTCGGCTCGCCCCCGGGATATCTGGGCCACCGTGAGACCCATCCTCTGATCACCCAGGAAGAGCTGGCGAAATATCATACGGAAGAATTGAAGCTGAGCTTCGTGCTCTTCGACGAGATCGAAAAGGCATCCGACGCTCTCTGGCAACTCCTGCTCGGCATCCTGGACAAGGCCACGCTGACGCTGGGCGACAACCGCCGCGTGGACCTCTCGCAGTGCGTCATCTTCATGACCTCGAACCTGGGCGGCGCAGAGATCAGCGAGATGATGACCGGCAAGATGGGCTTCGTGCAGCCGACCGAAAAAGAAGAGCGGATGGATCAGAAGATCAACCGCACGGCTACGCAGTCCGCGAAGAAGAAGTTTTCGCCCGAATTCATGAACCGCATCGACAAGGTGGTTGTGTTCCACCCGCTCCGCCGCGACCAGCTCGAGCAGGTGCTCGATATCGAGCTGGACATGGTACAACAGCGCGTTCTTGAGACAGCGCGGAGCCAGTTCGTGTTTCACATTGAGACGGACGCGCGTGAGTTCCTGCTCGGCGAAGGCACCGACATCAAGTACGGCGCACGCCATCTGAAGCGGGCGATTGAAAAATATCTGGTGTATCCGCTGGCCAATCTGCTGGCTACCGGACAGATTCAGTTTGGCGACGTGCTGACCGTGAACAACGACCCCGGCAATCAGCGGCTGCGCTTCTTCCGTGAATCCGGCGGCGCGCTGGTTCCGGCGGGCGGTCCCGCGCTGGGCGCGTTTGCGCAAGTGGCGCAGGCGCCGGGCGGCCGCGCCGTAAACGCCACAGCGACGCCGAATCCCGCCGACGCCAAATCGCGTCCGGCGGAACAGCGTCCCGTGGCCATGCCTGCACCCGCAGCGGCTCCGCGTGCCAGCGATCAAAAAACGCGCCGCGGCTCGCTCTAAACCTGCGGAATCCGTCCAGCACTTCTCTCACAGGTAGCGCGCAACTTATTCCCCGCGGACGTTCCGGCCTCACTAGAAGCATCCGACCACATATTCGAAATACAGGTGCCGGCTGAATTCGCGCGATGGTGTGAAGGTCACCAGCTTGATGGATCGCCCCTCGATGGTGCTCGAGTCAAGCATTAACAACGGGTATGCGAAGGCAGGCGCTGTGAACATGTTCTCGACCACATAGATGCGCTCGATCCCGTCTACATAGGTGGGCATCGTGCAGCCGTCGCACCACTCGCCGCGAATGTCCTCCACGTGGGCGGCCAAGATTTTGCCGCTCGGCTCGTGCAGGAAGATTCCGGTCCGCGCGACTTCTTTGTTCGGGCCGCTGTAAAGCGCCGCCAGGGAATAATAGAACTGCGCTCCTTTCTGACGGATGATGGCGGACTGCCGCGGCTGGTCCGCACTCGCCGGCTGCATCTCCTTCCACACTTCGTCGGAGGAGCGGCCGTGGAGCTGGGCCTGGTCATATCCCCCGACGAGATCAGGCAGGGCTTTGCTGGTGGAAAGGATTTGCGGGTTGTTCCCACCGGAGCGCGCCAACGTAGTGTAGATGGAGACCACCGTCTGTTCGCCGTTCGGCGCCAGGTCGCAGGCCACGTGCTGCTTGGGCCGGAGCGCGGCCATTTCAATCTGCGAGAGGGTGTCGCGTAGGTGCGCCGGCTGCGCCCGATTCGAGCGCGTATAGAGATAAATGCTGGGCGACGAGTCCTGGGCCGCGACCGTGCCGTCGGGCAGAAACCAGGCTAGCCTGGGCAGTTCGCCAATCGTGGTCTGAAATTGTGTGTCGATATAAGCGGAAAGACGGTCCGTTTCGTCCTGGCCGGAAGTGGGGACGTGAGCGATCAAAAGTGCGGCTCCGAGAATGGCGAAATGGCGAAGCATGCGTCCGTCTGTACGTTAGCGCATTGGCGTGCGTGCTTCCAAGTCTCGTTGTCCTTGTGTTCGTGTGCGCCCCGGTGGGAACATGCGCCATCCGGCGATGAGGTGAGAGACGCATGCGATACGACTTTCTGATCGAAACCTACGCCACGGAACAAATTAAAATTCTCAGCGTTTGGAGCGAGTTCCGCGACGATGAGCTCGAGGTGCGGCCGAACGCCGCCGATGCGCGCGGCGGCGCGAAGGCACCGCTGCCGCAACCGTGCGGAAAGCCGGTGAGGGAGCGGCCCGCCGCCGGCGGAAAGGCCTGACCCTCATGAGGGCTAAGCGAAAAATCATCGTCTTCATCGCCACCAGCGCGGACGGCTACATCTGCCGCCCCGACGGCGGCGTGGAATGGCTCGAGCGGCCGCGCCCGAAAGGCAATTACGGTTACGGCGAGTTCTTCAACACGATCGACACGATTCTTTGGGGGCGCAAAACCTTCGATCCGTTGCTGAAGAGCGGTGCGGATCCGGCGCGATACGGGCCGAGAACGAAAAACTATGTGTTCTCGCATAACCCTCCCACGGCGCCGTGTCCGCACGCAGAGTTTGTGAACGAGCCGATCGAATCCTTCGCGCCGCGGTTGCGCGCCCAGCCCGGCAAGCACATCTGGATGATGGGCGGGGCCGGGATCATCGCATCGTTCCTGGATGCAGGTGAGATCGACGAGTTCATCATTCATGTGATACCGGTCTTTATCGGGGAAGGCATTCCGTTGATTGCGCTGAGGCACCGCACGGTCAGGCTCCATCTTCTGGACACCACGACGTTTCCGGATGGCGTGGTGCGCCTGCATTACGCGGTGCCCCGCGCGGATGCGCCGGCGCCGAAGCGCTCGCGAACCCGAAGGGCCTAGGTGACGCCCTTGTAGGGGCACGACATGTCGTGCCCCATCTTGCGCAGACGTAATGATTCCACTCCTTAGTTGGTCTACGAGTGAGGGAGGTTCCCTCGGAACTCAAGAATTTGACGTGTCGGCGAAAGGGGCACGACAGGTCGGGCCACTACTCAGAAATGCACTTCACATCCCTGCCCAAAGAAGCGCGTTGAACAAGAGCTGGAATGTGCCCTCGGTCTGCGCGCGGAATTGCGTGCGGAACCCGAACATCACGATTTTCCCTTTTCCCTTCGTGAAGCTGACCGCGGCGGCGCGCCGCTCCAGACGATCGGCGCCGCGCGCGTAGCCGGAAACGAGAATGTCCTTCGCGTCGTCGGGATACCAGGCGATCACGTTCCGCTGGACATCGGGCGGCGGCGGCGAGGTTTGGAACGCGATGGGCGAGTCGAAAAATGCGGCAATCTGTTGCGGCATTCCGTAGCCCACAGGATGATTCGTGTCCACGTTGACACGGAGCAGCGAACCGGGAATGTTGAACGGTGCCGACGAATCACCGCGCCCGCCTTCGCCAGCGGCAAACACGTTGCGCACCGGCAGGTTGAATTCTTCACCGGGAATCACGTTGCAGGAGCCGGCTAGCGTAATCAGCGTTCCGCCATTCTCCACGAATTCGCGGAGCGCTTTCAGACCTTCTTTGCCGATTCCCCCCTGATACTCCGGCGGAAACTCTTCGGAAACGCCTTCGAATCCTCCGCCTCGGCCGTCCACAATGACATTTCGCGAGGTGTCCGGAAGAATGATGGCGTCGTAGGAATTGTTCAGCCCTCCCGCTTTCACCTCCTTGTTCTCGATATTTTTCAGGCGGTAGTTGTACTGATCCAGGATGAACCGCGTCCAACCCTCGTCCATCGAAGGAATATAGGGCTTATAGAGGCCGACGCGCACGGGCTTGAGCGCAATGGCGCCTTCGGCTAGATCCGCGCGCCCGCGGAGCAGCAGGTGCAGCCGTTCGGCCTGCGCGGCGAGTTCCGGATGCGCCGCAAAAATCACCCAAGGCATTTCGCCGGCCTTGTGCGCCAGAAATACCTGCCCGCCGGCGGCCTCCATCGCGTTGATGAGCGCGAAGACGTTGTTCTGATGGTCCGCCACCTGATAGTACTTCGCGTTTCCATTGAGCCCGCTGGCCGGCCAGGGAATTGCCGCGAGCGGAGCAGCCGACGGCATTTCCGCAGGGGCCGCCTCCATCTTGTCCGCCTTCACTCCCATCATCAGCGGGAGCGACCAGGCGGCCACGTCGTAGGGCTCGAGGATGCCGCTATTGGCCGCGGGGCGTACTTCGGGGTAGCGCTGGATGCCCATCATTTCATCCACAAACCGTCCGTAGGGCTGCGCCAGCCGCACTAGAAACGACTTCCTGTCCACGCTGAGATGCACCTCGACGCCGTGTTCGGCCAACAACGCCGCGAGCCGCGCGGCCCTCACGGGATCGGACTGATCTTCGATCGGGATGCGCCAAAATTCCGCAGGATCGGCGGACGCCACGGCGTGCTGTGCCATCGAGGCCACGCTGCGAAGCAGGTCGGGCCGGTATTTGCTCACGGTTTCGAGCGCGGCGTCGGAGACGATCAGCTCGTAATCCATGATGTCGCGCAGCCGCCAGACGCCGCCGGGCCACGGATTCGGGAAGTTGATCTGCTGCTCGTAAGTAATGAGGCCCTTTTGGCCGCCCTGAAGCTCCGTGGAGGAAACTTCGATCGGCGTGGCGATGTGCGCGGAAGCGACCTCTGTGAGTACACCGAACATGTTCTTCCACCAGCCGGTGTTGCGCGTGCCGCCGGGCCAGTAGGCGTCGAAGGAGTAGCCGAAAATCACACCGGATTTCCCCGCCTCTTCCAGGCGCCAGCCCATCGTGGCGCCCATCAGGTTGTTGCCGCGATGCACCAGCGGATTCACCAGCTTTGCTACGGGATCGGCGTTGGGCGGAATGTAGATGCGCGGGCCCGTGTAGCCCATCTGGTGCTCGTCCAGCCAGAACTGCGGATACCAGTCGTGATAGACCATGTGGTTCACGTTCTTCGTTTCGATCTGCGTGAGCATGAACCAGTCGCGGTTGTCGTCGTGACCCACGTAGTGGTGATAGAGGTACGGCATGGGCCCGCCCTCGTACTTGGTGCCCAGATATTTGCGGTACCACTCGGTGACCATGGTTTCGCCGTCGGGATTGAGCGAAGGGATGAGCAGAACGATCGAATCGTTGAGCCGGCGTAGCGTCTCCGCGTCCTGCGCGGTGGCCAGCCGGTATGCCCACTCCATGGCCATCTGGCTGGAGCCGATCTCGGTGGAGTGGATGTTGCAGGTAATCAGCAGGATCGTTTTGCCTTCGCGCACCAGCGCGTCGATTTGCTCGCGCGTCAGGCCCCGCGGGTCGGCGAGTTTGCGGGCGATCTCCTTGTATCGCGCCTTATTGCGCAAATTCTCCGGGCTGGAGATGGCGGCCATAAACATCTCTTCGCCCAGCGTGGTCTTGCCGAGCACCTGGATTTCCACGCGGTCCGAGGCGGCCGCGAGCGCGTGGAAATAGGAGGAAATCTGGCGATAGTCGGCCAGCGTGCGGTCCGCACCCACCGTAAAGCCGAGGAACTCAGAAGGCGAAGGCACATGACTTGCCGTTGCTTCCTTTTTCTGCGCGAAAGCGCCGGGAACAAGAACCAGAACGATTAAGAGGGCTAGGAATATTCGAAGCGTCCGCATGCGCACCTCCCCGTGTGGCCTCGAAAGGCTCTACAGTATGCACGCGAGGCGGGTTCTGCCGAAGCAGGTTTTCTGTGGAAGGGTTTCAGGCGCGGCGCTGCAGGCGGAAGTACCGGCAATACTGCGTCACGGGACACTGGTCGCAGAGGGGTGCCGTGCGCTTGCAGATTTCCTGGCCGTGATGCTTGAGCAGCAGGTACGCGCGGATGCGGGAGTCGCAATTCTCAGGCAGCCCCTCCTGCAGGATCTCCTGCGCTGCCCGGTAATTTTGCCCATAGTTCTTGTGGGGCTCGCCGCGGAAGATTCGCACGGTCACTTCGACGCAATTGGACGGCACCGCCGCAACCGGAGCGGTGCGCGTGAACAGCAGGATCTTGTCCGCGCCCGGATCGGCAATGGTGGGAAACTTCTTGAGCGCCTTGCGCGCCTCGGCGAGAGGCCCCGAGAGCGCCAGGCGTAAATCACCGCCGAATTCGTGCTTTACGCGCGCCGCAATTTCGCGGATGCGCTCTCCGCGCAATTCGGTAACCATTCCCGTGCCCTGGAACACTTCCGCCAGTTTCTGATCCGATGCGCTTAGGATGTCGTCGGGCCGCAGCCCCACTCCCTTCTTTAGCGCCTCGAATCCCTTCGTGCACACCTTGTCGGTGGCCGGATAGCCGCAGTTTGCATAGAGAATCATCTCGTAAGGATCGGCCCGGCTGGCCAGAGTGGGCAGGATGGATTTCGGCGGCTTCGGTTTGCCGTAGAAACGCTCGAGCAACCGGAGCATACGGACGAGAGGAGTTAGCGGCTTTCCGGACATGATGAACGACTGGGCGCGTGACCCAGACCGTGCTTCATTCTATACTCCTTCGCTATGCGCCCACTATTGACCTCTCCGCCCCGACGTGTGTTTTCCCGCGAACTACGCCGCGCCGTGGCTTGCTTGTGCGTGCTGGCCCTTGCGGCCATCCCCGCAGGCGCGGGCTCGGATCAGCGCACGAAGCTCGAGCCCGGCTGGAATCTCTTTTCTCCGCAGCAAGACATCAAGCTCGGCAAAGAGAATTCGGAGGAAGCCGAGAACCTGCTTCCCATGCTGAAAGACGAAAAGGTGAACGCCTACCTGGACGCGCTGGGAAAGCGCCTGGCACAATTCGCGCCCGGCGAAAAATATGCTTACCAGTTCAAATGCGTGAACATTGCGGACATCAACGCGTTCGCGCTGCCGGGCGGATTTGTTTACGTGAACCGCGGCCTGATCCAGGCGGCCGACAACGAGGCCGAACTCGCCGGCGTCATGGGACACGAAATTTCGCACGTGGCGCTGCGGCACGGCACCAGTCAGGTGACCAAAGCGCTCGCGCCTTCGGTGGGCGTCGCGGTGATCGGGAGCGTGCTCGGCGATAATGCGCTCGGCAAGCTCGTTACCGCGGTCGGCGCTTTTTCGATGAATTCGGTGCTGCTGAAGTATTCGCGCACCGTCGAAAGCGAGGCCGACATCCTCGGCACGCAGATTGCCCACGACGCCGGATACGATCCCCATGCGCTCGCCGATTTTTTTGTCGTGCTCGCCGACGTGGAGAAGAAGATGGGCGTTCCCCCCGAGTTCTTCTCCAACCATCCCAGCCCGGAGCATCGCATCGAGCGCGTGAACGAGGAGATCGAAAAGCTGGGCGGCCCGCTGCCCGACGCCAAGAAGGATTCCCCTGAGTTCCGCGAGATTCGCCGCTACCTCTATGCGCTCCCCCCGGCGCCGCGCTCGGCAATGGTGGCGGAAACGGATCCCTACGGGACCTCTGACGCTGGAGAGAAGCCGGAGGCGCCGTCGGAAAAGCTGCAGACGTTTGAGAACGACTCCTTCAAAATCCAGTTCCCCGGCAACTGGAAAGCAACAGCGCAGGGCGGCGCGGTGACGCTCTATCCCGCGGGGGGCGTTGCGCGCAACGAGCGCGGCAATTCCATGCTGTCCTACGGGTCCATCGTCAGCCGCTTCGAGCCGCGCGCGGGTGCGACGCTCGAATCCGCCACCGACCAGCTGATCGCGAGCCTGCGGCAGAGCAATCCCGCGCTCGAGGTCCAGCGCAAAGCGGAACCCATGCGGCTCGGCGGAGAGCGCGCTCTCTCCTCCTATTTCCATAACGACGCGCCCATCAAAGGCAAGGAGACGATCTGGCTAGTCACCACGCTGCGGCCGGACGGCCTCTACTACGTCGTTTCGGTGGCGCCGCAAGCCGAATTCGACCACTACACGAAGGCCTTCGAAGCGGCCGTAAATTCACTCAAGTTCCGGCAATAGCGGGAGCAGAGCCTTACTGCGGGCTCCAGCGTAGGACGGGTTTGCGCGCCGCGCCCACCTCGTCCAGGCGGCCGATGCGCGCCGAATGCGGCGCCGATTTCACCATCTCGGGATTTTCCGCGGCTTCCGCGGCGATGGCCCGCATAGCCTCGACGAACCGGTCCAGTTCCTCGCGCGACTCCGATTCCGTGGGCTCGATCATCAGCGCCCCGGGAACGATCAGCGGGAACGCCGTGGTGTAGGGATGGAATCCGTAATCAATCAGGCGTTTGGCGATATCCATTGTATTCACACCGTGCTTTTTCTGCCGCGCGTCGCTGAACACCACTTCGTGCATGCAGGGTTGCTCGTAGGGCAGCTCGTACACATCTTCCAGCTTCTTGCGGATGTAGTTTGCGTTCAGCACCGCGTCGCACGTGGCTTCCACCATGCCCGGCCCGTAGGCGAGCGCATAGGCCAGCGCGCGCACCAGCACGCCAAAATTTCCGTAGAACGCGCGCAAACGCCCGATGGAATGCGGCCGGTTGCGGTCCCAGCCCAGCGTGCCATCGGGTTTCTCGACCAGCACGGGAGCGGGCAGGAAAGGCTCCAGGTGTTTTTTCACCGCCACGGGCCCCGCGCCCGGCCCTCCGCCACCGTGCGGCGTGGAGAACGTCTTGTGCAGATTCATGTGCATCACGTCCACGCCGAAATCACCCGGACGCGCCACGCCGGCCAGCGCGTTCATGTTCGCGCCGTCCATATAGAGCAGCGCCCCGCGCGCGTGCAGCAGTTCGGCGGCGCGGGCAATGTCGCGCTCGAAAATACCGAGCGTGTTCGGGTTGGTGACCATCAGCGCCGCGACGTTTTCGTCCACAGACTCGGCCAGATGCGCGATATCGATGCGGCCGGTGGAATCCGAACGGATGTTGCACACCTCGTATCCGGCCGTCACCGCGGTTGCCGGATTGGTCCCATGAGCGGAATCGGGGACCAGCACACGCTTCCTCGGATTTCCCCGGCTGGCCAGATACGCGCGAATCATGGCGATCCCCGCGTATTCTCCCTGCGCCCCTGCGCATGGCTGGAGCGTGATGGCGTCCATTCCGGTCAGTTCCAGCAGGAACAATTCGAGCGCGCGCAGGATGCGCAGGCAGCCCTGCGAGAGTTCCACGGGCTGCAATGGATGCTCGGTGGCCAGCCCTTCGAGCCGGGCCACGAATTCGTTCACGCGCGGGTTGTACTTCATCGTGCAGGAGCCCAGCGGATACATACCCAGATCGATTGCGTAGTTCCAGGTGGAAAGGCGCGTGAAGTGGCGGATCACTTCAATCTCGCTCACCTCGGGAAATCCTTCCACCCCGTCGCGCGCATATTCGGCCCCCAACGCGCGCGCCGCGTCCACCGCGGGGACGTCGAGCGGGGGCAGCTCCATTCCGCGTTTGCCCGGCGCCGACTTTTCAAACAGCAGCCGTTCGCCGATGCTCACGTGCCGCGCGGCCGCGGACTTGGTTTGCGCCATGGTCATCGCTCCGCCGGCGACGAGAGGATTTCACGCGCGCCCACGCCCAGCGACTCGAGCGCCCGCCGTGTCGCTGCCACGAGCCGGTCCACGTCCTGCCGTGAATGCGTCTCCGTGACGCACAGCAGGCCCCGCTTGGTCTGCTCCTGGAAAAAGGGCCCCAGCGGCAGCGGGCCGATAATCCGTTCGCGTTCGAGTTCGTGATTGATCATCCGCACCGAGCGAGGAAATTCGAGGGTCACCTCGTTGAAATACGGCGCGGAGAACGTCCGCCGCACTCCCGGCAGTTTTTCGAACTCCTCCACGGCGTAGCGCGCTTTCGCCAGGTTTTGGGCCGCCATTTCCCGCAGCCCCTCTTTGCCCAGAAGCGCGAGGTGCATAGTGACGGCGAGAGCGCAGAGCGCCTGGTTGGTGCAGATGTTCGAAGTCGCCTTTTCGCGGCGGATGTGCTGCTCGCGCGTTGCCAGCGTGAGCACGAAGCCGCGCCGGCCTTCGCCGTCTGTGGCCTGGCCCGCCAGCCGCCCCGGCATCTGCCGGACGAATTTCTCGCGCGTGGCAATTACGCCGGCAAACGGCCCGCCGAAACTGGGCGCGAGCCCCAGGCTCTGCGCCTCCATGGCCACGATGTCCGCCTCGGCCGGCGCTCGCACCGCGCCCAGCGACACCGCTTCCGCAATGGCGACCACGAGCAGTGCGCCGCGGCCTTGCGCGGCTTCCGCGAATTGCGCCACCGGTTCGAGCGCGCCCAGAAAATTCGGCGACTGCACGATGACGGCCGCCGTCGCGTCGTCTGTGGCCGCGTGCGCCGCCGCCAAATCCGTCTGCCCGGTTTTCGCGTCGAAGCCCGTCTCGGCCACTTCGAGGCCCAGGTCGCGCGCGTAGGTCTCCACCACCTGCCGGTATTCGGGATGCAGCGCCCGCGAAATCACCAGCCGGCGGCGTCCCGTGAGCCGCACGGCCATCATCGCGGCCTCGGCAGTGGCCGTCGAGCCGTCATACATCGAGGCGTTGGCCACTTCCTGCCCGGTGAGCTGGCACATCAGCGTCTGGAATTCGAAGATGGCCTGGAGCGTGCCCTGGCTGATTTCCGCCTGGTAGGGCGTGTAGCTGGTGAGGAATTCGCCACGCTGGAGCAGGGCATCGGCCACCACTGTGCGCAGATGGTTGTACACGCCGGCACCGAGGAACGAGGTGAAACCCGCCGCATTTTCCGCGGCGCGCGCGCGGAAATAATCGATGATTTCCTTTTCCGAAAGCGGGCCCGGCACGGCGAGCGGCCGGCCCAGCCGGCAGGCCTCGGGGATGGAGGCGAACAGGTCGTCGAGGGAAGCGAGCCCCAGTTCGTCCAGAATCGCGCGGCGTTCCGCGTCGCTTTTCGGCAGATAGCGCATCAGGCCCCGGCTTCCTTTTCCTTTTCGGCGACGAAAGCCTCGTAGGCCTTGGCGTCCATCAGCTTCGCCATCTCGCCCGGGTTTGTCGCGCGCCCTTTCACCAGCCAGGCGGCGCCGTGCGGGTCCTGATTGATTTTCTCGGGCGCGTTGGCGAGCGCGGCGTTCACTTCCGTCACCTCGATGGAGACGGGACTATAGATTTCGCTCACCGCCTTCACCGATTCCACCGTTCCGATGGTCTGGCCCGCGGAGAATTTTGCCCCGGCCTTTGGCAGTTCGACGAACACCACATCGCCAAGGGAATGCTGCGCGTAGTCGGTGATGCCGATGGTCGCCGTCTGCCCTTCGAGCGCGACCCACTCATGCTCCTGCGAGTATTTGTAATTGGTTGGATACATCTCGATTCCTTTCCTGGTGGCGCGGGAGTCCACCCCGCCGTGCTACTTCGGCCTCTTGTAGAACGGTGTCTTCACAATCCGCGCCGCCGCCTTCTGCCCGCGAATACCGATTTGAATCTCGGTGCCCGGCGTGCGCCGGTCAAACGGCACGTACGCCATCCCGATATTCTTCTTCAAAAAGGGCGCCGGCGATCCGCTGGTTACGCGGCCGACATTCTGTTCTCCAATAAACACCGGATAGCCGTCGCGGGCGATCAGCCGGTCGGTCATCTCGAATCCCACCAGAATGCGGCTGGGCCCGGAAGCTTGCTGCCGCGCGAGCGCGTCGTGGCCCAGGAACAGCCCTTTTTCCAGATGGCAAATCCAGCCGAGGTTCGCTTCCCACACCGTCGTGGTGCGGTCGATTTCGTTGCCGTAGAGGCACATCCCCGCTTCCAGCCGCAGCGTGTTCCGCGCGCCCAGGCCGCACGGGATCATTCCTAGCGGCGAACCCGCGTCCATCAGCCGGTCCCACAGTTTTTCGGAATGTTCCGGCGCAAAATAAATCTCGAATCCGTCCTCGCCGGTGTAGCCGGTGCGGGCAATCAGGCATGCCACACCTTCTACAGCGCCCCGCGTGAAGTGGTAGTAACGGATCGCGCTGAGATCGACGGGTGTGAGGCGCTGGAGAATCTCCCGGGCACGCGGTCCCTGGACCGCGAACTGCGAATACCGGTCGCCCACATTCAGCACTTCCGTGGCGAAACGGTTGATCGTATCGATGTAGTTGAAGTCGCCGTCCTGGTTCCCCGCGTTGACGCACAGGAAGTAATGGGCGGGGCCCAAGCGGTGTACCAGGATGTCGTCCACAAACGTGCCTGCAACAGTCATCAATCCGGAGTACTGGATCTGGCCGTCGGAGAGCTTCCAGGCGTCGTTGCACGTTACTTCTTGGACCAGGGCGATGGCTTCGGAGCCGTAAATCTCGATCTCGCCCATGTGACTCACGTCGAAGAGACCGGCCTTTGTGCGAACGGCCATGTGCTCGGCAAGAATTCCGGAATATTCGACGGGCATGTCCCACCCGCCGAAGTTGACCATCTTGGCGCCCATGCGGCGATGGGTGGAATTGAGGGCGGTTTTGCGAAGTGTCTCGGTTGTGGGCGCAGTCACGCGTTCACCGGAAATTTACGGCGAATCGCTACCGTAGCATGGGCGATTATCGCCGTCAACAAACCCGGCTTCGCCGCCAATTTGATTTACTGCCCGCCGGAGGACTGCTCCACCTGCTTGGTGATGGAATCGATGTACGCCGCGTCCGCGGTGAGCAGGCTGCCGAGCCGCACGATTTCGCTTTCGGCCTCCTGCCACTGCCGTTGCTCGACGCCTTCGCGCACGCCGGGCAGCGTTTTCACGCCGTAGCCTGTGTAGAGCCCCGGCGCATAAATCATGTGCCGATACCACGGCCGGTGCGGCAGGCCTGCCGCGTCGAGCAGGTGCTGCTCGCTCTGCCGCAGCGCGGCATTGATGGGACGCAGCGCCTCGGGCGAGCGGAACAGGCTGCCGGCCCCCGCGCGCGCCATCGCGCGGCGGTAATGCTCGGCGCTGCGCGCGAGCGCTTCCACGGCATTGTCGAGCGGCGCGAAGTTGATATACGGCACCGGAGCCTGCTCCTTGGGCGGGACGACCGGATGGCGCGGGTCGTTCGTCGCGCGGAACACGCCTTCGCGCAGCTCCTGATTGCGCTCGCGCGCGTCCTCCTGCTCCTTTTTCAGCAGGTCCTCGCATTCTTTCGTATAGGTGCGCACCGCGTCTGCCAACCCCCCAAAGTCAAATGGCAGCAGGTCCGCATCGGCCAGCCGCATCACCGCGGTGCCCACCGTCTGCGAAAGAGCGCGGCCGTAAGCAAAGTCCGTATCGGCAAAATGCGTGTACCAGTAAAAATCGTCGTACACAGAATGATAGATGCCGCCCTGCGTCTCGCCGCCGAAGCCCAGATTGAGCGAGGCCACGCCCAGCCGGTCAATGAACACCGTGTAATCGGAGCCGGAGCCGAGCGCCTGTAACCGCACGTCCGGATGGCTGCGGATTTCCGCGCGTTCTGCCGCGGTGTGGGCCGTGCCGATGAGCGACAGCCGCCGCCGCTCCTCCACCGACTGTTTCGTCTCCGGGTCTTCTACGTCGCGCGCCACGTTGTTCAGGAAATGCTCCAGAACGTGCGAGCCGGAAAAGAACAGAAAGCCGCGCGCATTGCTGTCCGAGTTGATGTAGGCCACAGCGTGCTGCTGCAAGTCTTTTCCGTGCGCTTCGCCCCAGGCAGTAGAGCCGAGCAGGCCCGGTTCCTCGCCGTCCCACGCGCAGTAAATGATGGTTCGCTTCGGCCGCCAGCCCTGCTTCACGAGCTCGCCCATCGCGCGCGCCTCTTCGAGCAGCGCCACCTGTCCGGAGATCGGGTCTTCGGCACCGTTTACCCACGCGTCGTGATGATTGCCGCGAACGATCCATTCGTCCGGCTCGCTCGCGCCCGGAAGGCGCGCAATCACGTCGTACAGCGTCTTAAGCCCCCAATCCGATTGCACCACCAGATGCACCTGCGCCGGCCCCGGCCCCACGTGGTAGGGAATCGGCAGGGCGCCCCGCCAATCCGCAGGCGCCATGGGACCGCCCAGTGCCGCGAGCAGCGGCTGCGCATCGCCGTAAGAAATCGGCAGCACCGGAATTTTCGTGATGCCCGGCGCGTTGGCGGCCGTGTAGTGCGGCGCGGAGGGGTCGCCGCGGTCGAAATAGAGAGGGTCGCCCGGAAAGCTGGACGGGAAATCCTCCACGCTGCCGCGCTGCGCCCCATCGGCAGGCCGCATCGGGCCGTTGGGGAACACGTTGTCCACAAAGTAGCCATCGTCGCGCGGATCGGAGTAAATCAGGCAGCCCACCGCGCCGTGGTCCCCGGCCAGCTTTGGTTTAATGCCGCGCCAGGTGCGCCCGTAGCGTACGATCACAATCGCGCCCTTCACGGAAATGCCCAGCCGCTCGAGTTCCTCGTAGTCCTCGGCCGAGCCGTAGTTCACGTACACGAGCGGAGCGGTTACGTCGCCGTCCACCGAATAGACGTTGTACGTGGGCAGTTGCTCCTTTTTTTGGGATGAGGTGGGATCCACGGCCACGTCCGGCTCTTCGAGCTTCGCGGTGAAGCGTGTGGGCGCCGTCATTTCTACCACGCGCCGTTTGGGGGTGGGATAGAGCACATCGAAGGTCTCGATGTGTGCGTCCCAGCCCCACGACTGGAAGCGCGCGAGGATCCATTCGGCGTTGTCCTTGTCGTAGGCCGTGCCCACGTGGTGAGGGCGGGCGGAGAGCCGCTCCATGCTCGAACGCAGAATCTGCGCGTCGGGTAGATCGCGGAATTTGCCCTCCCACTCCCGCTGCGCTTTCGAGTCCGGCGCCGAGTAGCCCTCCAGCGGCGTTTCATCTCCCGCTTGCGCGGGAGCCAGCCAGGCCGCCAGGCTCGCGGCGAACAGAATCAGACAGGTACGAGTCCATCCCAGCGTCATGGTTTCCCCCTGCAAATAGAAACCACTCTTTTACCCGCCGTGAAGCGCGTCTGCAAGCGACAATTGAACGAGTGCACGCCGGGCAGGCTTCCGCGCAGCGGGCCGTCGCGCCGCTTTACCTACTCTGCCGCCTGCCCTATAGTGTTTCCGGAGACGCGCATGGGTACCGAAGTCTTGTGCTCGCAGTGCGACAAGCCGGAATGGCAGTGCCAGTGCGACAAGTACTGCGGCCTTTGCAAATCGTGGGATAACGTGAGCCTCTGTGCGGACGGTCAGTATTACTGCTCGTCCTGCCGCGAGGCTTGCGACGTCGACCCGGCCAATCCTAACCGCTCGTGAGCGAGGAATCCAAACGGCTTCAGATGAGATTCTCCGGCGGTGCCGGTATGTTTCCCGCGGCCGCCGCCGCGCTCGAACACTTCGCCGAAGAGGCTAATCTCGAAGAGTCCGCCGGAGACGCGCTGGTGGCCGCCTGCGAACAGGTGTGCGCCGACGCCATGCGGCGCGCGGGAACAGAAGAAGGCGCGCTGGAAGTTTCCATTGAGCAGTTTCCCGACCGTCTGGAAGTCGGCATTGCCCATCCCGGCGTTGTCGGACCCGCTGTGGGGCTCGACGCGTTTCTCGGCACCGCTTCCGCACCTGGCGATGCGCCCGGCATCAGCCTCCTCTCCCGCGTGGACCGCGTGCGCTACGAGACGGTCGGCCAGGTGTCGCGCATGATCCTGGTGAAGTACCTGCCGGGCGCAAAAATCCGCGCCAATTGACAAATCTCGGCGCTGCCATGCAAGGCACGATCTGCCTGGGGCAGGCATGGCGTGACCCTGCCTGGCGCCTCGATCGGCTATAGCGGCAGGGCTGCGCTCGTCATGGCGAGCAGGCTCCTCGCTACATCTGGAAGGAGAATGCGTTGCTTCGCAGCAGCGAAAGCAGCAGGTCGGTGGAGAACTGCGCCCGGATCTTCAAATGTTCGCCATCCGCCGAGACGCTGGTAGCGTCAATCGCCTTCGCCATGTCCGCATTGTATTGATTTACCTGATAGCGCTTGTAGAGCAGTCCCGCCTGAAGCAGTTGGGCGAGCGTCAGCGCGTCGTCGGTGGACGCGCAGTGCGGAGTGATCTGTGCGTCCACCACCGGATCGGTTTGCACACTGATGGTCATCCCCCCAATGCGCGCCAGCAGCGGCTGCGCGCCGGGAAACTGGGCCAGGTCCGGCATGAGCCTCGAAATGGTTTCCTGCGCGTAATTCTTATCCAGCGCCGCCCAGATCGTGCCCTGGCCGTTCACCTCGCTCACCAGATCGTTCAGCTTGTCGTTGGCCAGAAAACTTTCTTCGTCGCCGAACCGCACGCCGATCAGGGCTTCGAGTGGCTCGC
>JASHRU010000316.1 GCA_030037225.1 Candidatus Acidiferrales bacterium
CCGAATTCAACCGCGGCTTCGTCTCCAACGGCCGCGGAAACAACATCACCATCTTCGACCTGAAAACTCTGGCCACCCTCGGTCACGCCGCTGCCGGCCAGAACCCCGACGCCATCATCTATGATCCCGCCTCGAAGCGCGCCTTCGCCATGAACGGCCGCAGCGGCGACGTCACCGCCATCGACGCTGCCACAGGCAGCGTCGCCGGCACTGTCGCCGTCGGCGGCAAGCTCGAGTTCGCCGCGGCCGACGGCAAAGGCCGCATTTACGTCAACGTGGAAGACAAGAGTGAACTCGCCGAAATCGACAGCAAAAATCTCACCGTGCTGGCCCGCTGGCCCATGGCACCCTGCGAGGAACCCTCCGGCTTGGCGATGGATACCGACCACCGCCGACTGTTCGCTGGCTGCGGCAACAAGATGATGGCCGTAATCGATGCCGATAGCGGCAAAGTGGTCGCCACTCCCGCCATCGGCGACGGCGTGGACGCGAACCGCTTCGATCCCGGTACGCAGTTCGCCTTCGCTTCCTGCGGCGAAGGCGTTCTCACTGTCGTGCACGAAGACTCGCCCGACAAATTCAGCGTCGTGGAAAACGTGCCCACTCAGCGCGGCGCCCGCACCATGACGCTCGACCCCGTCACGCACGAAGTCTATCTCGTGACTGCGGACTTCGGCCCGCGCCCTGAGCCCACCAAAGACAATCCGCGTCCCCGGCCGCCCATGCTGCCCGACAGCTTCACCGTTCTTGTTTTTGCTCGCTGAATGGCACAACCGCAGGGGCACGACATGGCGTGCCCAGGCCGGCTACGGCCTTGCCCTCAGGCAGACACCAGTTCTTCGCCCCTTACTGGTTCGAGAGTTGGAAGTTTACCTGGGCGATCGCGCCCGCGCTCACTTGGACCTTCTTCGAGATCACCACCGGGTCCGAGAAAAACAGCCGCTTGGTCATCTGCTGCGTGCCCACGTCGAGCGTCTGCGCCTCGCGCACCACCTTCCAGCCTTCGTGCCACGCCGCGATGTCATACTCGCCCGGCGGCACGTCCGTCAGCCGGAAGTTGCCGTGCTCGTCCGTGATGGCCACATACGGTTGTCGCACCACCAAAATCACTCCGTTCATCCACACATGTCCGGCGTTGCACTTCAGGTCGATTACTCCCGGTTCCTCCATCGTCCGTTTGATGTATTGGTTCTGAAACGGAAAAGGCAGATTGAAGGTCGCCGCGCCCATCATCTGCACGGTATGCAGGATCGGGTCGCTGCTCTTCACCGCGAACTCGTTGTGTATGGGGACCAGGGAGATGTGGGGCACGTACCGGCAGTTCTTCTGATCCAGGGTTCTGCGGCTCTCCGGCAGGTCCCAGGCCTTCCCCGCGGTGATGTTCTTGAGATAGACCACCGTGTTCTCCACGCCCTCGTCGTGGCCCACCACTAGCCGCTCCATGTCGCGATTCTTGGTATTCTCCGGGTCGCATACCTCAGGGTTCTTCGTTATCGGCACCGAAGGCGGCTTCACCGGCGGGCCTGTCCATTTCACCGTGCCGGTGATTGTCCCCCCGTCTTTCACCGCCACCACGTCATAATTCGCCTGGGGAATTGCCGGGAAGGGAACCAATAGGCTGGAACCGAGTATAAGTACAGGCAGAGACAGAAGCTTCCGCGTCATCTGAGTGCACCTCTGGGCGGCCTGTTGAAATTCTCAGCTATGGAAGATGGTGTGGGGCCGCGTCCAACGAAGAATCGTAGTCCCCTTCCGGCAGCCATGCGGAGTCCGAAATGGGTGCTCGTTGCGAATCGGGTAATAAGCGGGGCTAAAAGAGGTTACGGTGCGCAATCGGAGTCCAAACCGCTCACTCCGGCTTTTCCTCCTCCTCGAAAGCCTCCCGCGGGTCCAGCGAACACCGGTGCCAGAACACTACCTCCGATATGCGGCCCTCCCGGAACTCCTTTAGATCCGCCAGCGTAGCGGAAATCTGGCCTCCGTCGGCGGAATCAAACACCACCACCACCCCCTCGGCGGTATCGGCACCCGGAGTGGCGTCGGGCTCCTTGGAGGTGAGCAGTGATTTCGCGAATTCCAGCTTTTCCTTCCCGCTTGTGGTCATTCCCCCTGCCGGTTCCACATAGTAGACCTTCACCGTCTTGCCCCGCAGCGGCTGCCAGTCCCCGGGAAACCGGCTGACGGTCTCGCGGGTCATGCGGAACGACGCCACTCCCAGCGGGTTCGGATTCACGCCCGTGTCGGCCTTGGCCGCGAATCCCTCCGGCATCTCCAAATCCGCGCGCCGCATCCACCCGCGCGAAGGGCCCGATATCTGCACGTGGACCCAATTGGCTTGCACGTCCAGGATTTGGAACTCGTCTTGGGCTTCCGCTGTGAACAGCACCTGGGCGCTCGAGAGCGGTTTGGAGAAGACCGGCGTGTCCGATCGCCGCACCGCCGCTAGATTCTCCGGGTGTGCCTGATTCCGCAGAATTTCTTCCAAATTTAGAGCCAGCGTATGGAGTTCGCTCGCGTGTTGTTCGGTCTCGGCGCGTTGTGCTTCCGTCGCTGCCGTGTCGCCGCTGGGCGCCGCTCCGCTCCCCGCCGCGGAGTCTCGTCCGGCGCCGCCTGTGGCGGGGAGAGGGGTGAGCGATACTCCGCCCGGCATGGCGCGTCCGGGAAGCGCGGTATTCGGATTTGGCAGGCGGACGGTGTCTGATGGTGAGTGCGAACTGGGCAGAGACGACTGGCCCGGCGTGGGCGCCGTACCGCCCGGGGAACTGCCCGGATCGAGGATCTCGCCGAGCCTGTCCAAAAAGTCGGACTCCAGCCGTCCGTTCGACGGCAGTGTCCGATATCCCGATTTCGCAGGGTTCGAATCCGTGTACCAAGCCGTGATTTTGGCGGTCACCCGAACCACTGTCCCCCCCGGACTGCCGGGGCTCAGTTTGGTTGTGCAGTCGAAGTATGGGCTCGAGTACTTATCCACTGGTTGATCCATCGCAGCCACAAAGCCGTCCAGTGTCGGGAGCCGCCCTCGCGCGGTTGCGCGCATCTGGTCCAGTGCCTTCTCCACGGCTTCCTGCGAATGCGCATATGTGCGTTCCACCGGCATTCCCTGTGCCGCGGCCGGTGTCCCGCGACACACGAGAAGCGCCAGCACCAACCCTGCCCCCAAGCGCGCTCCCAGCCTCAGTCTTCTCATGGCAGAGTCTTCACCTGGTCACGGCGGATCCACCCGCGGCGTCCCAGCGTGGTCTCTACTCCGTACCAGTAGGGTGTGACAATCAGGACCACCACCTCGGTGTCTGGAGCCAGGGTTTGGAGGCTCGCCGAGGCATGGAAGGGCGCCGTCTTCAATTCCGCCCCGGGACTGATTACCAGCCGGACCAGTTCGTGCCGCAACTCGCTTACGTGCTCTTCCAGGCTCTTTGCCGACGACTCCGCGGCTAGCAGCCGCGCGCGCTCCTGCTCGTGTTCGCGGGCCTGCTCCGCCTCCGCGGCCTGGCGTTGGTTGCGTTCCCGCTGGGCTTCCGCATCGCGTTCCTCGGCCAGCTTGATTTCCTGGAGCTGGTCCTGGATCTCCTTCATCTCGCTCGACTCCACGCTCCCGTCGGATTCGTGGACCTTCTTCCTTCCGTCTTCCACGAATACCGCTTCGATTTCCACCCGCGTCTTGGAGTCCTTCAGCTCCTGCACCAGGTAGCGCACCGTGATCGTTCCGATGTCTGCGCTTTCCTTGAAGTGTCTGGGAGCCAGCGCTCCTTTGTAGATTTTGTAGAGCGCCTTGCCGGGACCTGTCCACGCGCCAAAATAGGAGGAAGACTCCGCAGCCGCCGCTCCTGCCAACGTCCTCTCCCTCTCGTACACGTAGGTCCCGTGCACGATTTCGTCGTTGGCCACGTTTTCTACGGCGCGGTACACGTCCGCTATCGGTTCGTTCAGTACCACGTCGATCCCGATGCCGCCCCTTTGCCCTCCCTGCGGAGGAGGCATGGCGCCTGCCGATGCCGGGAACGGGGCGCCGGGCAAGAGGAACAGCAAGGCGGCCAGGGATACCGCCGTCCCCAATTCCCGAAAAGTCCGCGCAAACACTCGCCGCGGCGATTTGTGTTGGAGGCTCACACCAAGAATCGTTCCCATTCGTAGCGTCACGCGTGGAGAACCCGGAAAGTCAGCCAAATCCTCTTCCTACGCCAGCCCGATTGGCATTGTCAAATCAAAGCCGGGCTGTGCGCAAGCGCTACTCAGCCCGTGCTCCTCGTGACCTTCCGGAGCGCCGCCCTCCGCCTCCATCTGGTTTTCCAATCCCATGAATATTTGACTTGAATTCCTAAAATTGTCGGAGTAGCTTCGCCCTCACCTGGGGGGAGCAGTACCCGCACGGCGGTTGGTTGTTTAGATTCACCTGGAGGCGAGACCAGGTGGTGGCGGTGCATTGCGTCTCTACCGATTCGTACTTGCGCGGAGCTGGTTTCACGAAGAGACTTCGTCGAGTCTCGACGGCCAGGCAAGTGCCCGCGCAAAGCCACTGCTGTCCCGTTCCGCTTCAAATCGTCTGTCATCGATTCTAGGAGGGTTCATGTTGAAACATTGCTTCAAGAGAGGCTGCATCCCTGAGCTGCTCCTACTATTTCGTGTAGTACCGAAAACGTTTGCCGTGGCCTGTGCCCTTCTAGCGCTGGCCCCGGCTGCGCAGGCGTTGCCGGGCGGCAAAATTCTGGCCATCCCTGCCTTTGCGCGGAAGTACGGGCTGCCCTGCTCGGCCTGTCATACCGCCTGGCCCGAGTTGAATAACTTTGGCCAGGTCTTCCGCGACAACGGATATCAACTCATGAACGACCGCGACTCTCCCATCTGGCAGAATCCCGCGTACTTTCCAATCACCATTCGCATCACGCCCAACTGGCACCTCGAGGAGACCACCAACCAGCAGGTGGATCCGATCTCTTTCGTGGCGTGCACGCCCGGCGTCAATTGCGTGTCCAAGACCGTGCAAGCGAACGGGTTCGACCTGTCGGGGATGGACTTCTGGAATACGGGCACGCTCTTTAAGGACATTTCGTTTTCCGTTCTGCCCTCCTCCGACCCCACGGCCACGTTTCACTTTGAAAATGCCTTCGTCCGCTTCGACAACATCGGGCATTCCTCCTGGTTCAATTTCCGGTTCGGGCGTTTCGAGCTCGACAACCTGATTTCCGAGAAGCGCTTCCTGTTCCTCTCCAACAATGGCGGCCTGTATCAGACGTACCATTTCGTGCCCGCCGGGGATTCGAACGACTTCGGGATTGGCGACAACCAATTGGGCGTGGAACTGGCCGGACATTCCACCAACAGCTATACGCGCTACGCGATTGCCGTTGTCTCGGGCAACGAAGGCTCGGTGAACCTGGGAGCAGGCGCGCCCAGCCTGCCCAATGTGAATTCCGGGCACACCTACGATATGTTTTTCACCTTCAGCCAAGCGTTTGACCTCGGCAACCAGGGCTACGAGCGGTTCGGCGCCTATACCTATATCGGGTGGCGGCCCACGAACGTCTATACCAGCCTCGGCCAGCCCATTTTCGGCGACGGCTTCGGCAACAAGCCGTTCTACCGTTCCGGTTTCGCCGGCGATCTCTTCTTCCTCAATAGCAAACTCGAATTCCTTCCGTACTTCCTGCACGGTTACGACAACGTGTACCTCGGGATAAGCGAGCCCTCCAACGCGCCCGTCTCCTCGTATGCGCAGTGCGCGATGGGCGTTGCCGTTTGCCGCGCGCCCACTTGGAACGGCGGCTTCCTGGAAGCCCATTACTATTACAGTCCTCAGCTCGTCTTCCTCGCACGCTACGAGCTGATCCGCATGTCTCAGCAGGCCATTTCCACCAACCCTGGCAATCAGAGCAACATCGATGCGTACTCGATCGGCTATCGCTGGTATCCGATTATGTTCAGCCGCGCCGGCCTGGCCTTTCACAACGAAGTGTCCACCGTAAAGAGCATCGGCATCGTGCCGTTGAGCCTGGACGGAGTTGTTCTGCCGCCCTCGTCTCCCAACGGCAAGGTGTGGAGCACGAGCGTGTTCGTCGGGTTCGATTTTGCCTTTTAGGGAGCGTGGAGCCTATGAGACCAAGACTTGAAGTTCTGGCACTCTTCCTGGGCGCGGCCGCCCTGCTGCTCACCGCCGGGGCCGCCCCCTGTTTCGCGCAAATCGACATCCATATCCACACCGCGACGGGGCCCATGGAAAGCCACGTCGGCGATGTCACCGGCCACTCCGAGCCGGGAAAGGCCTATTACCGCCGCTACTGCATCGGCTGTCATGGACCCGATGGCGATGGCAACGGCGAGAACGCCCAGTGGTTTGATCCCAACTTCGGATTCGCCAAGCCTCGCGACTTCACACTGGCCACCTATAAGTGCCGATCCACGCCGACGGGTACGCTTCCCACCGACCAGGATCTGTACGACGCCGTGACCCGGGGATTCGTGACCACCAACATGCCGCGCTGGCTCGCTTTGACCGTCCAACAACGGGCCGATCTTGTGGCCTTTATCAAAACCTTTTCCAAAAAGTGGGAGTCGCAGAAGACCGGGACTCCCATAAACATCCCGCCCGAGCCTACGGGAAATATCGAAAGCATTTTGCGCGGGCGCGAAATGTTCCAGAAAATGCAGTGCTGGAAGTGCCATGGGCCGGAAGGCCATGGCGACGGGCCCGCCGCCGCGACGTTGACCGACAGCAAAGACAATCCCATTCGTCCGTACAATTTTGCCGTCGGCTCGCGGTTCAAGTGCGGTCAAACGAATCAGGACCTCTACCGGATCTTCATGACCGGCTTGGACGGCACTCCGATGCCTTCCTTTGCCGACGTCATTCAGCCCAATGATGCCTGGGATCTGGTGCACTTCCTGCGCACGCTCCAGCCGCTGGATACGCCGGAGGCCAAAGCCTGGAAGGAATGGGTTGTCACCCATGGTAAAGAACTGAAGCCCATCGGCGCCGAAGAGGCGCCCGGTGGCGGGCAGTAAGACTCGGATATTCATCGATTAGGGAGTTCGGCAAATGAAGATCAAATATTTCTATCCACTGTTCCTGGTGTTGCTGGTGAGTACCGCGCTCGCTTCACTGCCCGTGCCGCCGCCCGCGGGAGGCACGGTCACAGGCAAGGTCACCTACACCGGCACGCCTCCCAAGATGAAGCCCATTGACATGGCCAAGGAACCGAACTGTGCAAAGGAGCACGCGGCCTCGCCCGTGTTCACGGAGAACGTGGTCACCGGCCCTGGCAACACCCTCGAATGGGCCGTGGTGTACGTCTCCGCCGGCGATCAGGGATCCACGCCCGGAACACAGACGCTGCGGTTCGACCAGAAGGGCTGCCAGTACATGCCGCACGTCTTGGCCATGCAAGTGGACCAGCCCTTCGAGATCGTCAATAGCGATCCCCATCTGCACAACATCCATCCGCTGCCCAAAATCAATCCGGAGTGGAACAAATCGCAGCCGCCCGGCACTCCGCCGCTGATGGCGAAGTACGACAAGCCGGAGTTCATTCCCGTTAAGTGCAACGTCCATCCGTGGATGCACGGATGGTTCATCGTTCTGAATACCTCCCACTACGCGATCTCCGGAAGCGACGGATCGTTCAGCATCAAAGGGCTTCCGCCGGGGAAATACACCCTCACTGCCTGGCAGGAACAGTTCGGCACCCAGGCTCAGGATGTGACCATCGCGGGGGGCGAGACAAAGAACATCACGTTCACCTTTAAGGCGCTTCCGTACTAGTCGTCGGGCCGGGCGGGACCGCTCCGGCTTTCGCACATCGCGGGCACCGGCGCGGCCTCCTGCATCGGGCGGGGGAAGGGGGGAACCGGAATGGGTAAAGCATTCGGGGTGGTGTTGATCATCATCACCCTCGTTTCCACTGCTGTTTTCATCTTCCACGATTTCCACGGCATTTCCCTCTGGTTGCCGGTGGACGCCTCGGCGCACGGGCATCGCGTGGACCATCAGCTTATGGAAACGATGTACGGCTCCGGATTACTGTTCGTGCTCTCCCAAATCATGCTCGGATTGTTCGTGTGGCAGGCCTCGGATCGCCCCGAGGGCTGGAAGTACAAAATCTTTCCCGGCGGCGCCAAACCCATGGTGATTTCGGCGATCCTGCTCGTCGGAATCGAGATCCTCACGCTTTCGTTTGTGGGCTCGAAGGTGTGGGCGGACATCTACCTTACGCCAGCCGCGCCGGAAGCCTTGCCCATAGACGTCCAGGCCGGTCAGTTCGCTTTCTATTTCCGCTATGCCGGCGCGGACGGCAAATTCGGCGCTCTGCACGCCGAGAAAATCGACGAAGGCAGCGGAAACTTTTTCGGCCTCGATCCCCGGAACGACGTGGCTGCCCGCGACGACGTTGTCGTGGCCTCCCTCGTCATTCCCGTGAACCGGCCCATTTTGCTCACCCTGCATTCCAAGGACGTCATCCATTCCTTCTACGTACGCGAACTGCGCATTCACCAGGATATCGTTCCGGGGCTCATGATTCCGTTGCATTTCACGGCCACGCAGACCGGCCGATTCGAGATTGTCTGCACGCAGCTCTGCGGCCTTGGGCACTACCAGATGAAGGCCTACCTGGAAGTGAAGACGCAAGAAGAGTTCGACAAGTGGTTGAAGGATCAGGAAGCAGCGCAGTAGGGGATCGAGCGGCCCCCCGCGTAGTCCGGCCGCGAACTCAGCGGAAGAGAGGAGCACATGAGCGAAGCGGCTCATCAGCACGCTGAACCCACCGGCTTCATCCGCAAGTACATCTTCAGCGTGGATCACAAGGTCATCGGGCTGCAATACATCGGCCTCGGCATTGTCGCCGTCGTCCTGGGCATGATCCTTTCCTGGCTGATGCGCCTGCACCTGGGCTGGTCCACGCTGGCCATCCCCGGCTTGGAGAAACTCTCTCCAGCGGGCGCGCCGGGCAACGTGATGACGCCGGAGTACTACCTCTCTCTCATGACCATGCACGGCACTCTCATGGTTTTTTTCGTGCTGACCAATGTCCCTTTCGCAGGATTCGGCAACTATTTCCTGCCGATTCAGGTGGGCGCGCCCGACATGGCTTTCCCGCGCATGAACATGATGTCGTTCTGGGTCACCTTTACGGCTTTTCTGGTTCTGATCGCCGCATTTTTTGTTCCCGGTGGCCCGCCGCTCTCCGGCTGGACGGCCTATGCGCCGTTGAGCGCTGTGGGCCAGGACGCAGGGCCGGGAGAGGGCTGGGGACAGACGCTTTGGGCACTGTCCATCGCCATTTTCTGTGTGGCGCAGTTGCTTGGAGCGCTGAATTTCATCGCCACGACGCTTGACCTGCGCACGAAGGGAATGTCGCTCGCGCGTATGCCATTCTCCACCTGGGCGTGGTTCATCACCTCGGTCATCGGGCTGCTCGCATTCGCCGTTCTCTTGCCGGCGTGCGTCCTTCTGATCCTCGACCGGACCGCGGGAACGAGCTTCTTTATTCCCGGCGGCCTCGTGATCAGCGACCGGCTTCAGGCGCACACGGGCGGCTCGCCGCTGTTGTGGCAGCACCTGTTCTGGTTCTTTGGCCATCCGGAGGTTTATATCGCCATCCTGCCGGCCATCGGCATCGTTTCCCACATTCTGCCGGCGTTCCTGCGCCGGCCGCTGCTGGGCCCGCGCGTGTTGATCAGCTGCCTGGCGGCTATCGGGTTCCTCAGCTACATGGTTTGGGGCCATCACATGTTCGTGAGCGGCATGAACCCGTTCTCGGCCATCCTGTTCTCCGTACCAACTCTGGTGATCACGATTCCCGCCACCATCGCCACGCTGCTTTGGATCGGCTCGGTGTATGGAGCGCGCATCCGGTTCACCTGCGCTTCGCTCTTCTGCCTCGGTTTCATCTCCGTGTTCATCAGCGGCGGCATCAGCGGGTTCTTTCTGGCGCAACCTTCCATCGACACATATCTCCACGCCACCTATTTCGTCGTGGCCCATTTCCACTTCGTGATGGGAGTAGCCGCCATTTTCGGCATGTTTGCCGGCATATATTTCTGGCTGCCCAAGATGGTGGGCCGGATGATGAACGAGACGCTCGGCAAGATCCATTTTTGGTTCACCTTCGTGGGCGTGTACTGCATCTTCATGCCCATGCATTACCTGGGACTCGCCGGCAACGTACGGCGCTATGCGGCCTTCACGGACGACTATCTGGCTCCGCTCATTCCCGTGCACCAATTCATCACCATCGCGGCTCTGATCACCGGGGCGGCACAGTTCATCTTCCTGTTCAACCTGGTCTGGAGCCGCTTCCGCGGGCCAAAGGCTACCGAGAATCCGTGGCAGGCCACTTCGCTCGAGTGGTCCACCACGTCCCCGCCGCCATTCGACAATTTCGGCGGCAGGCAACTGGTCGTGCATCAGGAGCCGTACTTGTACGGTGTCGAGGGTTCGGCCGGAGACTACGTGATGCAAACGTCGCCGGAGACGGTGGAGGCACGTTAGCGACGAACGAATTGCAACAAGATCTGCAGCAGCTTGATTCGAGACCGCCTGGAAAGGAGCAGACGTGAGCCAAGTGGATATCACCGCGGAATCAGGGCATGCCGGCCTCATGGAGGATTCACCGTATGGCATCCCTTCTGGGAAATTGGCCATGTGGTGCTTTGTCATCTCCGACGCCGTCACATTCAGCGCCGTCCTCTTCGCTTACGGATATTTGCGGATCGGCAGTCCCGACTGGTCCACGCCATTCCAATTCTCGCCGACGATTCTGAACGGCATCGGAATGACTTTTATCCTTCTCAGCAGCAGCCTGACCATGCTGGCCGCGGTGGAAGCGGTGAAAGCGGGACGCAAGTCGGCCGGCTTCGGCTGGCTGTGCGCCACCGCCCTTCTGGGCGCACTCTTTGCCGCATTGCACCTGGTCGAATGGGGTCGCATGATCGACGAAGGCTGGCGGCTCTTCCAGAATCCCCTGGGAGGCTCGGTGCATTTCGGCGCCGCGTTTTTCAGCATCACCGGTCTGCATTTGCTGCACGTGGTGGGCGGCGTGTGCGCACTGGCCGTGATCGCAGTGGGCTACCGGCGCGGCGGTTACAACAGCATCGACGTCGAAGTTGCCGGTATTTACTGGCATTTTGTGGATTTGGTGTGGATGTTCGTTTTTCCGCTCGTGTACCTCATGAACGTGCAATAGCGCAGGGGAGAGAGCCATGACCACAGGAGAGTCCGCGCAGGGTCCGGGCATGAAGTTCTTCGTGGCCGTGTGGGTCGGCCTGATGTGCATTGTGGGAATCGAGGTGATCATCACCTTCCGGCATCTTCCGCCGCGCGAACTCCTGGTGTGGCTATTGGCGCTGGCTTTTCTGGAGGCGGGGATTGCAGTCTGGTACTTTATGCACCTGAAATACGAGCGCGCCGCGCTGGCATGGAGCCTGCTCCCCGCGCTCGCCTTCGTGGTTTTTATGATGGACCACATCTGGCCGGATGCGTTTCGACTGCTCAGCATGAGGTTGCTCTCGAACTGAAGCGCGCGATCGGTTTGACCGCCGGGAGTGCCGTTGCGACGGCAGGGCCGGGAAGGAAAATGCAGAAAGTGGCGAATGGCGCAAATCGAAGCTGGATCGTTTCCCGCGCAGCGCGCGGACTGGCGTTGCTGGCGGGAATATTTTCTCCTGCCGCGCTCTTTGCCCAGGCCTGTCCGCTGTGTTATCAGAGCGCCTCTGCGGCCTCCTCCAGATTCATCGAGGCTTTGAGAGGAGGCATCCTTGTCCTGTTCATTCCGACCGTATTGATCGGCGCGTGCGTTTCCGTGGTCACCTACCGCAAGCGCGGCGCCAGCGACGAGGATTAGTGTTCGATCCGGCGGGAAGGGCAGAGGATGGCGCGAAGCCGCAGCGGCGGCGCAGGTTGCGCGGCGGGCGGTAAGAATCCGGGCAGTCCGGGAGTCCGCAGACCCTAGGAGAAGGTCAAAATGGAAACTGCGATTGGCGTTTTTGTTTCGCGGGAGCGCGCGGAAGGGGCGGTCCGCGACCTGCTGCGCCAGCGAGTGCCGCA
>JASHRU010000317.1 GCA_030037225.1 Candidatus Acidiferrales bacterium
AACGGATCGAGCTGGACGAACGCCTTTACGGACTTCGGCACCGGCGCGGGGAAAATCAATCCCGGTTCCATGGCTCGCGGCGTCACGTACTGGATCGCGGCGGGAACGTACACTGGCTCGACCTTTTCGACCGCAGACAGCGGTACTACGGTGATCACCATCGAGGCCGCCACGACCGCTAACCACGGTCCAGATTCCACTTGGAGCAATAGCTATGCCGGCCAGGCAGTACTGAGCGGGGCGAACACGATCAGCACGGACTATTGGACCTTCAACGGCCAAACGCGTGGCGCGGACTGGCGCTCCGGCTACAACCTGAAATTCAACGGAGGCACTTGCTGCGACGGCGGCGCGGACCTGATCGTCACTGCCAGCGGGATAACGATCGAATACGTCGAGCTGGAAGGCAGCAACGACAACTTCACGAGTTCGACGCAGGATGACGGAGTCCATTTCAACGGTGGGGCCAACACCGGCTATATCGGCTATTCGTGGCTTCACGACACCGGATGCGACATCATCGGCATGTTTACGAACACCGGCATGACCTTCGAATATAACGTGCTTGAACGGAATGACACGAACTCGTTGCGCAGTTCGGGCTGCCACTCGCAGGCATTTGCTGTCGGGAATACTGGGACGCTCATCATCCGGTATAACTACTTTCGGGACATCATCAATACGGGCGTGATTGATGACGTAAACGTTTCGAACTCCAGTTTTACCCCGTCGTGGTACATATACGGGAACACGAACTACTGGACGACGAGCGTCTATACGGGAAGTTATGGTGGCCAAGCTACGGACGGAATGCTCGGGTTGTTCGGGGAAATCCTGAACGGCGGCGTCATCCAAATCTATAACAACAACATCGCCGCGGTGAATGTCTCGCAGTGCGCTAGCAGCATAGATTGCAGCGAGGTTTTTCTATACACTATCGGGACATCCGGTTCGTGCCCAAATTATTCATTCGCCTGCTGCGCTTCAAGCTGTCCGACAATTACGCTCTACAACAATCTAGAGTGGAATCCCTTTGCAGGCGGAGACGCATCGGTTGCCGGAGGGAATCCTTACACGATCACCGCCGATTACGGAGAGGGCTATTGTCCTTCCGGCGGCTGCTCGAACGGAGGCTCGTATAGCACAAGCGGCTCTCATGGCGTCTTTTCGAAAACGGGAAACCCTTTCGTGGATTTCGACGGATCGGCCAACTTCAACTTCGCGCTGGTTGCCGATACGACAGCAGGAATTGCAGTTACCAACTGGGCTTCGCTGCCCGCCGGCTGTACGGCGAGCGTGAACTGCTTCAACATTGACCCTCTCGGCGTTGTACGCGGGGCAGACGGGACGATTGATCGAGGTGCCTTCCAAATACCAGGCGGGACCCCCAATGCGCCGATGATAACGGCGGCTACTCCGCACTGACGGTATCCGGCTTCTCAACATTTTGGGGGGACGACTGGGCTGTAGCAGCGCACTCGGTTGCGGTTGAGCGCAGTTCAGATGCTCTCCTGCGGTCTCGCCAGAGCTTCTTAACCCTCGCCGCAAGGTGGGTCCGCTCTAGAATGATTCTGGCAGCCCAATCCACGAGAAGCACAGGAGTGCGGATCAGATTCAGCGCGACCCCTCGAACTGTTGGGGCAAAAACATAGGTGGTTGTGTCCTGCCATTCCGTATCGCACAAGATTTGCTTGTATTCAGCATCCCCGAGCCCAAAATCGATGAAAGAAACTCGCTGCTCGTGTTTGAGGTCACAGAGTTTTTCGATCACGCGAACGATTAAGTACATCCCTGGCGAATATTTGCTGAAGGCGGGATCGTAGCCCATCGAGTCGCTATGGAAGGTCCCCCGGCAGACGGTGCCCAGCCAGAAAGCGGCGGGAATGCCTTCTATATAAAGAATATAACCCCGTACCCAACTCTTCTCCGCGCGCAACCGCATTCGCCGGCGCGAGTCCTGATCATCCGCAAAGCCCACCCCGAGGGCCCGCTGGTAGGTCTTCTTTGCGATCGACTCCATATCCTTGCACATGAGGTCGAGCTGGGAGTTCTCACTGAAGCACTCAATTCTGACCGCGTCGGGGTAGTCGTGCAGCAATTTCTTCCATCTCTGATTCCTGCGAACCTTCGGTGAGAGTCCGCCAAGGAATGCTTCCGCGGTCGCTGGCACCTGCATGCCGCGGTGAACTTGGGTGATGGGGAAATAGTCCCGGCCGAATCGCCCTGCCGCGCGGCTGAGGGCCGCGCACAAGGGAGCATCAGACCGGACGTGGTTGAAGAAGGCGACCTCTGCCTCCCGGTTTCGCAGGCTGTTCATCACCTCTCGCGCAAGTACTGTGGCGCTGTACTCCGCTGGCTTGCTGTTCTGCAAGCCTCCGTAAATGAACGTGAGCGTTCGAGCGTGATAGGTCAGCAGGCTCGCATATCCGAACCGGGCACCCATCTTGCCGATTTCCAGTCGTCCCACCAGGATGCTGTCCGGTTCTCCGTCGCGCTGTAAGAGGATGACGTGCGGGCGCAGGATCTGCGGCCGTGATTGGATCTCACTGAGGAAGAGGTCAATATCCGCATTGGGATGGTGCAGGAGCTGTGACCAGGCCGCGCGGTATTCCTCGACCTGCGCAACGCTGCGCAGGATGGTGACCCCGATTTCGCCTGCGATAGCGACTCCCCCAGGCCCTCCCATGGGCAAGTTCTGCGTACGCGAGCTTGTCACCGTCGGTGCAAGCGACGCATCATGCGCCGCACAGATCTCCTGACTCGGTTTCATCGCACTCAAATCGCTTGAGTTAGGCCAAATGCTTAGTCGCCTAGAGGAATCTGGCTCTGCCAGATGCTAACAGGACTTCCGCCGAAACTATTGTAGT
>JASHRU010000318.1 GCA_030037225.1 Candidatus Acidiferrales bacterium
ATCGGCGCGGCGCAGCTCCCGTTCGAGCGATTCTTCCATGTATCGCCGGTTGTAGAGGCCGGTAAGCGGGTCGCGGATCGACTGGTGATGCAGCGTCTCCCGAAGCCGCAGGCTCGCCAGCGCGAGCCCCAGATGATCGGAAACCGAAAGAGCCAGGCGGTTTTTCGCGTCCGTCATCACGGGGCGGCCATCCGGCGGCGGCGGTCCCATCTCCAAATGGAGCACTCCGATGGCCTCGCCTTGCGCCACCATGGGCACGCAAAGGTAGCCGGTACGGATTCCCGGGCGCACGTGGGCGCAGATCGGCGATTTCGCCGGATCGTCCACTCGATGGACGCGTCCGCTCCGCAGCGCCCAGCAATTCTCGGGCGCGAAAACGGGTTCCTGCGCGGTGAATCCTCCCCAGACCGCCATCGCCTCGACCAGGTTCTTCGAGGCGTTGGTTACGAACAATGCGCCGCAATCGTTGGGGAACAGCAGAAGCGCGGATTTGGTGATCACCGCGCACGCTTCCTCCGTGGTGAGGCAGGTTTGCAGCCGGTCGCCCATTTCGTTGAGCAGCAGCGTCTCCTTGTTGCGCACCTCGAGCTCGCGCACCCATTCGGTGAGCATCTCGTTGGCCTGCTGCAGCGCATTCTGGGCGCGCTGGCGCTCGCGGTCGGTGACATGGAGCGAGAGCGCGGTGCGCACGATGAGCGCGCAAAAGACGACTACGTTGGACAGGGCGAACAGCAGAAGACAGGTCTCGAACGAATACAGCCCCAGGTTTTTCCCGTGCCAGCAGAGGTAGCCGAGCAACGGAGGAATCAAGATCGCTGCGGGAAGAAAGCGGCGTGCCATCACGCCGCCGGCGCTGTCTGAGTGCGTCACTTCCAGCAATCCGCCCTCGAAGCGCTCCATCAGGAACCCCGCGGCCAGCAGCAGGAAACCGAGAGAGCTTGCCGGAGGCATCAGGATAATGGCGCCCACCTGGCCCGAGGCGGAATCTTCGTAACTGCCCGCCAGGAGCGCCGCGAGGGCTATAGTCCCCGCGCCCAGACACAGCAGTTGTCCGCGCGCGACACGCCTGGAGTTGCCCGGCTCCACCACGAGAAGCGCAAGCCCGACGAGAGCGAAACAGATCGCCGCATTGGGAAGCACTCCGGCCAGGGCGACGGGTTCGACTGAGGTTCGGCCGGATTCGCGAAGCGCGCCGATTACTCTGAGTCCGGCATAGACGGTCACCACAAACGCAGGCAGCGCGCGCGCGCCCGGTCCCCAGCGGTGCCAGAACTCGCCGGCCGGCGGACGCAGGAACCACAAAGAGAGTCCGAGGAGCAGGAAGCAGAGCGCGGATGCGAAACCAACGGGCGCGGCGCCCAGAAACAACGATTCGAACGGCCGCGAGCCTGCGGCATAGCCGGCCAGGGACACCAACGCGCCTGCAACGACAATCGTGGCTGCAGAGTGCGCGGGTGCTTGAAGCACCGCCGCCAGCCGGTCCTTCATTCTAAACAGCGCCCCACCGGTTCTGGCCCGCCGCGGCCAACGAATTCACCCGCCTGGTTTCGACGGGGGCGCCACGATGGGAGAGCCGAAGCAGGGCGGCGACCCTCCAGTCCTGGTGCACAGCATTATCCCACGCGCGCCAACAGTCAAGAACCAGTGTGTGACAGCCGCACGTGAGGGGCTAGAGCGATTCCAAACGAATCAGGTCCGCGGGGCGTTCCCGGCGGCGAATGCGCCGCGCTGTTCTGCGATCGACAAGAACCTCCGCCGGCTTCAGCCGCGAGTTGACATTCGAGCCCAAACTGGCGCCGTACGCTCCGGTATCCAGGATAGCGACTAAGGCTCCTTCCGAAACCGGCGGAAGATGAATCCCATGCGCGAAGAAGTCGCCGCTCTCGCAGATAGGGCCAACCACGTCTGTCTTTTCCTTGCGCACTGTGCGAGCGGATGTGAGCCGAACCGGTACGACTTCGTGCTGCGCGCCGTACAGCGCCGGGCGAATCAAGTCGTTCATGGCCGCGTCCACGATGAGGAAGCGGGTGCTGCCGTTCGTCTTCCGGTAGAGAACCCGGGTCAGGAGCACGCCGGCCGGACCGACCATGGATCGGCCGGGCTCGAGCAGAAGATGGACGCCCAGACCGCGCAACGGCTGCGATACGGCGCGAGCATAGGCGGCGAATTGCCGGCGAAAATCGCGTCGCGTCCCATTGTATGGAATGGCGAGGCCCCCGCCCGCGTCCACGTAGCGGATCGGATGTTTGGCGCGGCGCAGCCGGGACACGAGGGAGGCGACGCGTTCGAGGGCGGCCCGGAAGGATCGCACGTCGGCGATTTGCGAACCGATGTGCACGCTCACTCCCGCGACGCGGAGCGCCGGGTGTCGCGCGGCTTCCGCGTAAAGCCGTTCCGCATCCGGAATGGGCACACCGAATTTATGCTGGCGCAGCCCGGTGGAAATATACGGATGCGTCTTTGCAGGCAAGTCGGGATTCACGCGAATGGCGATGCGTGCCCTACGGCCCAACCGCATTGCCGTCTCCGCCAGGGCGCGAAGCTCGCTTGCGCTCTCCACGTTGAACAGGAGAACGCCGGCACGGACCGCCATAGACAATTCGTCGCGCGTCTTGCCCACGCCCGAGAAGACGATTTTGCCCGCTGACCGCGGGCCGGCTCGCAGCACGCGTTCGAGCTCGCCACCGGAGACGATATCGAAGGCGTGGCCCGCGCGCGCGACCAGCCGGAGGATGGCGAGCGATGAGTTGGCCTTTACGGAGTAGCACAGCGTGTGCGGTATGCCGCGGAACGCGGCGTCGAAGGCCCGCAGCCGCGCGCGAATCGCCGTCGCGGAGTACACGTACAACGGCGTTCCGTAATCTTCCGCAAGCCTGGCAAGGGGCACGCCATCGCAGAACAGTTGCTGCTCGGCATAGTGCGTCGCAGCACTCAATATCCGGCGATAGGCAAAGGATGGAGGACGAATCACGGCCAGAGAGTGTACCTCAGCGTCTTCGGCTGCAGAAAAGATGGGCGACTTACCCGCGAGGCGCCAACCCAGCACATAAGAAAGCCGCCGGTGGCGCGAGAGCTGAGAAACGGAGACGCAGAGCGGTTCGGACGTGGCATCATGCCAGGGCGCTGACCGGGTCGCGGGCAGGCCGGCGAGCCCGTTCCGCCAGTGAAGGAAATGGAGACACCGAGATGGCTGAGATCAAGATTCCGGACGCACTGAAAGCCGACGTGCCGCAGACATTCTGGGGCAAAATCCTGAGCGCCACACCCGTCGTGATGACGGTGGTGGCGACGATGCTCGCCGGGCTG
The DNA here is from genome assembly GCA_030037225.1 of Candidatus Acidiferrales bacterium. Classification (GTDB taxonomy): domain Bacteria; phylum Acidobacteriota; class Terriglobia; order Acidiferrales; family UBA7541; genus JOPF136. The sequence continues at coordinate 3,307 of JASHRU010000318.1, forward strand.
GCTTCCAGCGAAATGACGCGCGCGCAGTACAGCCGGGCACTCGGGGCGCAATTGCAGTCCAAGACCGGCGACCAATGGGCCTTCTTCCAGGCCAAGCGTCTGCGAAGCGCGCTTCAATTAAATACGCTGGACATAATGCAAAACACGTCGGAACTGCACCGGCTGGACGATGCCACGCAGGCGTCGTTCACGCCGCCGGCGCCGGCTCCCGCTGCTCCGCTCGACGCCTCCATCAAAGCGGCGCTGGACGCGGTGGCCGCGGGCCGCCCGGAAACGGAGGTCGCTCCGCTGGTTGCGAAGTTGAACGATCAGACGTTGGAGGAGGGTTTACGCGCGGCCCTGGAGCGCGCGAATGCCTACACGACGGCAGAACAGCCGGGCAACAAGACCGTCGAGCAGCTCGAGGACGACTCGGCCGGAAAGCCGAACCATCGCGACATCGTCGCGGCCCGATTGCGCTACACGGCGCAGCGCTACGACACGGAGGCGCGCCTGAACCAGGCCATCGCGTACCTTTATGAACTGCAAGTGCGGAGGAGCAACATGGCCGCGGAACGCCACGAGCGTCGCAGCCAGCGGTTTTTCTTCGGCATGCTCGCGGCGCAGGCGGCGGTGATCATCGCCACCTTCGCACTGGCAGCAAGAAAGCGGAATCTGCTCTGGTCGGTGGCCGCAGCGGCGGGCGCAGCCGCGGTGGGATTCGCGATTTACGTGTATCTGTTCATTTAGGCAGGAAGAGCGGGCGCACGAACCGGCAATGGTACCGGATGGGGAACGCGGGCTATAATCCGCCGCATTCCATGGCTTTCTCCACAGGCACAAAGCTGGGCCACTACGAAATCGTCGCGTCGATCGGCGCGGGCGGGATGGGAGAGGTGTATCGCGCCACGGACACGAAGCTGGGCCGCGAAGTGGCGATCAAGGTGTTGCCGCAGGAGTTTGCGAAAGATCACGACCGGGTGGCGCGGTTCGGACGTGAAGCGCAGGTGCTTGCCTCACTGAACCATCCCAATATTGCCGCGATTCACGGATTTCTGGAAACGAATGGAGTGGCCGGGCTGGTGCTCGAACTGGTGGAGGGCCAGGACCTCGCGGAGCGGTTGAAGGGCGGGGTGATTCGCGCCGACGAGGCCATGGGAATTGCGCAACAGATGGCAGCAGGGCTGGAGGCCGCACACGACCGGGGCATCGTTCACCGGGACTTGAAGCCGGCGAACATCAAGGTGACGAATGACGGGACGGTGAAAATCCTGGACTTTGGTCTAGCCAAAGCGCTGGAGGACACACCCGCAGCGCGCGATCTGAGCAATTCGCCGACAATCAGCGTGGCGCAGACGCGCGCCGGCATGATTCTAGGGACTGCGGCGTATATGAGTCCGGAGCAGGCGCGCGGACAACAGGTGGACAAGCGCACGGACATTTGGGCGTTCGGCGCAGTGCTGTACGAGATGTTGACTGGGAAGAAGACGTTCGCGGGCGAGACGGTGACGGACACGCTGGCGGCGATCCTGACGCTCGAACCGGACTGGAACGCGCTGCCGGCGTCAACGCCGGCGGGTGTTCGCACGCTGCTGCACCACTGCCTGGAACGCGACCCGAAGAAGCGGCTGCGCGACATCGGCGACATGCGGTTTTTACTCGATGCAGCCGTGCCGACGGCGGCGGAAACGCAGGCCACGCAGTCGGCGAGCGGATGGAAGCGAGTCTTTCCGTGGGCAGTGGCGGCGATCGCGGCGCTCGTTGCGGCGGCAGCGATCGTCTCCCTCAAGCGAACCGAATCCGCGCCGCGCCAGGTGATGCAGGTCGAGATTGAGTATCCGCACGACGTGGAGCCAATCGCGAGATTGGCCGGCGGATTTGAGCTCTCACCAGACGGAAGAATGATCGCGATGATCGGGTCGAAGGGCGCCGGAAGGCGGCTGTTCATCAGGCGGCTGGACCAGCCGGAGGCCGTCGAAGTGCCCAACAGCATCGGAGCGAGTCGCGCCGCGTTTTCCGGCGATAGCGCGAGTGTTGCGTTCATTGGAGTCAACGGTAAGCTCACGCGTGTTTCTCTTGCGGATCAGCAGAGGATTACGCTGGAAGCGGATGGCGATGTCACCACCGCGATCGCCTCGACGCCGGCAGGAATCATCTACGGAAAAACCGGCGCGCTTTGGATTACGCCGCTCGAGGGCGGCGCGAGCCGCGCAATCACTACCCTCGACGCGGGGCGCCACGAAGTGCTCCACGACGACCCATTGGTGCTGGCGGGAGGCCACACCCTCCTCTATTCGAGCATGACGAGCGAGGCAGGCACGGAGCGGATTGAATCGATTCCGGTCGAGGGCGGAGCGAAAACCGTGGTGCTTGAGCATGCCTTCTGCCCGGTATGGTCGCCGACGGGACATTTGCTGTTCGCAAGGGACGGAGCCGTATGGGCGGTGCCGTTTGACCCAGCGAGCGCGACCGTCCGTGGGACCGCAGTGCAGGTGCTGCCGGCCGGCACAGTGGCCCCGATGCGCAACGGCGGTCTGGCGTTTCAGCTTTCCACGAACGGGACATTGGTCTTCATGTCCCCGGATTTCGGAAGATCTCGGGTGATTTCCGTCGGCCGCGACGGATCGGAACTTGCTTTGAACCTGCCGGCAGGAGATTACGGCACTCCACGAGTCTCGCCGGATGGACGCCGGCTAATGATCGAGAAGGACGGGAGCGAGATCGATGCGCTCGACCTGGAACGCGGCACGCATACGGTGCTGGCTGCGGCAGCACTCGGCACGAGCTTCGCCACCTGGACTGCGGACGGCAGAGGGGTCGTGTTTCGCCGCTTCAATGTGCCCTTTTGGGCGGCGGCAGATGGCAGCGGCAATGCGGGCGCGGTGCCATCGGGCGAAACCGATGACTACCCATCTTCGCCCGGGCCCGATGGCGACAGCATTTTGGATGTTCGGATTCAACCAAAGACGAGCGGAGATATTTTTCTGCTGTCGGTGAGCGGAAAGTTTTCGCCGAAGCCGCTCATCGTCACGCCGGCCTACGACGGAGGTCCGGAAATGTCTCCGGATGGACAGTGGCTGCTTTATCAATCGAGCGGGTCGGGACAGGCGGAGATTTATGTCCGTCATTATCCGGCGCTGGACCGCGCCTGGACGGTGTCGGAAGGCGGAGGCGTGCAGGCGCGCTGGGCGGCATCGGGCAGGGAAATCTACTACCGGAATGGCCGCGGGATGATGGCGGTTTCCTTCAACGGCGCGGGTCCAGAACCAGCGCTGGGTAAGCCCATTGCCTTGTTCGCCGACGACTACGATTTCGGCCAGGGAATTTCGATCGCGAATTACGACGTGACGAAAGACGGGCGGTTCATCATGCTGCGGCGAGTGCCCAACGGCGCGACGTTGCGGCTGGTTCTGAACTGGACGGAAGAGCTAAGGAGGATTCTCGGAGCGGGCGGCATGCATTAAGGGATACTAGGTCCGGCCGCCGCGGCGTGCTAGACTGCACGCGCCGGGGCTTCCCCAGGAGGGCACACATCATGCGCACAGTAGCTGCACTCGCGATGGGAATCTTTCTGCTTGCCACGGTAGCCGCCGCACCGCCGCGGCCGCAATGCTGCCACGGCTGCAACACGTATAGCTGCACGACGGATCAATGCGGGAAGATGTGCAAGCTAGGACCTAAGTGCGACAAATGCTGGAAGAAGGAATGTTCCGGGCAGCACGGCCAATAAGCGCCCCGCTCCGTCCGGTTTGACTCCGATTTATCGGCAGATCAGGCCGCATGACCTTGGTCGCTGCCGCGTCATAAACCGTCCCGCCCGCTCAATCCCGGAGATCAATTCAGGGAAGAAGTTGCGGCCTTGCTGGTGAGGGGAAGGGTGAAGCCGCCGGTTTGGCCAGCAAGGATTAGTGCAGCCGCTTGCGGCGTCGAGGCATGCGATTCATCACGCCGCGGCAGCGAGGCGAGCCGCAACGGCAGGGAACTGCGGTTTTCTCTGGGTGGAGTTTGTAATCGAAAGTCAATTCTTCGCCGGGCCGGATTCGCTTGAGGCTGAAAAGCAGATAGTGGCCGGGGAGTTTGCATTGGTACAAGTTCGGCTCGCAACTGTGATTGATATAGACGGAGCCATTGCCATTCCAGGGGTCGATAATCCACTGGCGATTCAGGCGCGCATACGTAATGCGCTTCGGGCGGCCGCGCATGCGCCAACGGCGCAAGGCCTCCGCGCGGGTGATGCGATCACCCGTGAATTCGATCACCAGCCGGCGGCGCGGAATCGCTTCAGCTGCGAACACCCCCAGGCCGGCAATGCGGGAGCGACGAATTTCCAGCCGGAAGCGTGAAACCGGAGGGTTGATTCCTCGAATTCGCCTATCCTGTTTGGACATGTTCGATGTCCCATCGCTGTGTGGGAACAGCAGAAGAGCTTCTCCAAAACTCTTGATCGGATGAGGACAAAAAGGTCTGCGCAACGACCCTTACGGCCGCGCGCATCTGGCCGTCTTTGACGGTGCAGGAACGCCCGGGGAGAAATTCATACGCGACCCACGGAGAGGCCTCCGCTAACGGAAGCCCCCCGGGGGCCGAACGTTTCATTCCGCCGCGGATCTACTGCTTCATTCGGAGGCTGCCGAGTGTCTTGGTGCCCGACAGCTTCTTGCCCTTCTTCAACGCTTTCTTGGCCATTGCAATGCCTCCATGCTTGAGATGAGCCCGAACGGGCTTTCATGTTTATGGCACGCCGGGTGCCAGTCGATGGACCGCATCTTCCCACCGCTTCTGACGGAAACAAAGCACTTACAGCCCCTCGGAAGGGCTGGGACGCTCGGGTAGCGAGCTGAAAAGGGGAACTGTTGCCCCGAAGGGCGGATTTTTCCACTTGGACCGGTGGCGAAGAAGCTGCGAACTTCCCGGCGGGCAACCGGGCACCTGCTTTCATCCTTTCGTTCTTCCCGGTCCCGGGAATGAATTCTCTTGAAGGTAGTCCGGTGGAATGATTCTATACGACGCGCTGCAAATCCTCGCTCCACGGGGGAGGGATCTTTGGACACTTCGCGCGCACGTCTTTCGTTGATTTCCGGTTTCAGCCGGCGGCAGGTGTTGCTGCAATCCACGATCGCGGCCAGCGGCTTGGTTGCCGGCTTGCCTCGCGCTCTGGCTGCTTCGGACGACAGCATTTCCCGCACGGCCGAAGCGATCCACCAGGAAGTCGTCTTCAACTCGAAGCCCAGCCGGATTTACGAAGCACTCACAGACGCTTCCCAATTCCAGAAGGTGCAGG
>JASHRU010000319.1 GCA_030037225.1 Candidatus Acidiferrales bacterium
CGATCTTCGCCGCTTTCAGCTTACGCATCGTGGCCTTCAAATCGTTGCACATCAGGTAGAGCGAAGCACCTAGCATCGCGTGTCCCGCATGCGCTGGGTGCTCCGCCCGCCCCGTTCACACACGTTCCGCGGCTCTCCAATAGCAGGCCTCCCGTCGCTGCCCGTCAATTGCCGCAGGCAAACAGCATCAGATAGAATCGTGAGCTTTCGCGGGCGCGTTCCGGATGGATTGAGGACGCCTCCGGCGGAACGCGCATGAGCGAAATCCGCTTCCAAAACACACTGACAGGGCGCGTGGAGCCGTTTGTGCCGATGAGGCCGGGCGAGGTGCGCATCTACACCTGCGGGCCGACGGTGTACGACTACGCGCACATCGGCAACTTCCGCACATTCGTGTTCCAGGACGTCCTGCGGCGATTCCTGGAAATGGAAGGGCTGCGCGTCGAGCAGGTGATGAACCTGACGGACGTGGACGACCGCATCATTCAGAACGCAGCGGCGGCGGGCATCGGCATCCGCGAGTACACGGAGAAATACGTCAAAGCGTTCCTGGAAGATATGGGTGCGCTAGGGATGGAGCGGCCGGAGAAGATTGTGCGCGCCACGGACCACATCGAGCAAATGGTGGAACTGGTGGAGCGGCTGGCGGCGAAGACCTTCACGTACACCAGCGACGGCTCGATTTATTACCGCATCGCGAAATTCCCAGCGTACGGCCGGCTTTCGAAGATCGATCTTTCGGGCATTCAAGCGGGCGCACGCGTGGAAGTGGACCGCTACGAGAAAGCGGACGCACGCGACTTTGCGCTCTGGAAGGCGCCGAAGCCGGGCGAGCATTTCTGGGAGACGCGGATTGGCCCGGGACGGCCCGGGTGGCATCTGGAATGTTCGGCGATGTCCATGCACTACCTGGGAGAGACGCTGGACATTCACACGGGCGGAATCGATCTGGCGTTTCCGCACCACGAGAACGAAATCGCCCAGAGCGAAGGCGCGACGGGGAAGCCGTTTGTGCGCTACTGGCTGCACGCGGAGCATTTGCTGGTGGACGGCGAGAAGATGTCGAAATCGCTGGGAAACTTCTACACGCTGCGCGATCTGTTCTCCAAAGGCCACAAACCGTCGTCGATTCGCTACCTCCTGGCATCGGTGCCGTACCGCCGGCAGTTGAATTTCACGATGGAAGGATTGCAGCAGGCGGCGAGTTCGGTGGAACGGCTGCGGAATTTTGTTGCGCGGCTCGCGGCTGAGAAATTCCTGCCGGGCGAGACGCCGGCGATGGCGGACCGTGCGGCCCGTGCAATCTCGCAATTCGAGAGCGGGCTCGGGGACGATCTGAACACGGCGCAGGCGCTCGCCGCGGTGTTCGACCTGGTGCGCGACGCGAACACGGCGATGGATCGCGGGGAATTTCGCGCCGGGGATGCGGCGCCCGTTCTCGGGGCGCTGGCGCGATTCGACCGCATCTTTGCTGTGCTCGAAGACCAGGACGCGGCGAAGCTTCGCGCGCTGGGCTACGGCGGGGCGGGCGCAGAGCTGGCCGATGGCGATGTCGAGAGAATGATTGCAGAGAGGCAGGCGGCGCGGGCGCGGCGGGACTTTACTGCTTCGGACCACGTCCGGCAGGAACTTCTGGAACGTGGTATCATTTTAGAGGACATGCGCGACGGCACTGTCCGTTGGAAACGCAAGTGAACCGCATGATGCACAACCCGCAGCCCAGCCTGGCACGGCCTAACCTTTTCGGCGTCGACTTATAAGCCTTCTCCATTCGTTTTCCTCTCGCTCGATCCACCCGTCCGCCCAGTCGGACCCCGCTCCCGCCCCGAATGCCCGGGACGAGACCTCGAGAAAACGGAGCAAGCCATGCTGGAAGTGAAAACCGAAGGAACGATGGATACGAAGAAGCCGCGGCTGGTGACGCCGTTGCCCGGGCCCGAAGCACGCCGGATCTTGAAACTCGATCAGCGTTTCGTATCGCCGTCGTACACGCGGGATTACCCGCTGGTGGCGAAGACGGGCCGCGGCGCCATGATCGAGGACGTGGACGGAAACATTTTCCTGGACTACGCCGCAGGCATCGCAGTGTGCGCCACGGGCCACTGCCATCCGGAAGTGGTGGCCGCGATCCAGAAGCAGGCGGCCGAGCTGATCCATATGTCCGGGACGGATTTTTATTATTCGCGGATGGTGGAGCTGGCGGAAAAGCTGGCGTCGATCGCGCCGGGCGATGAACCGAAGCGCGTGCATTTTGGCAATTCGGGCGCGGAGGCGATCGAAGCGGCGATTAAACTCGCGAAATATCACACCAAGCGCGACATGCTGGTAGCCTTCCACGGCTCGTTCCACGGGCGCACGATGGGCGCGCTGTCGCTGACGGCGAGCCGCGCCGTACAGCGTAAGGGATTTGGGACGCTGCTTGCCGGCGTGTTCCATACGCCGTTCCCGGACACCTACCGGGGCACGTACGGCATCCGCCCGGAGCACGCCACGGAGGATTGCCTAAACTACCTGCAGCACGAGCTGTTCCGGAGGCGCGTGGATCCGGAAGAGGTAGCCGCGATTTTTATCGAGCCAATCCAGGGCGAGGGCGGCTACATCATGGCCCCGGCCGAGTTCCTGCAAGGCTTGCAAAGGATTTGCCGGAAGTACGGAATTTTGCTGGTGGCGGACGAAGTACAGTGCGGCATGGGACGCACGGGTAAGTTTTGGGCCTCGGAGTTTGCAGGGATCGAGCCGGACATCATCTGCACGGCGAAGGGAATCGCGTCGGGGATGCCCCTGAGCGCCATAATCGCGCGTGCGAGCGTAATGGACTGGCCGCCCGGGGCGCACGCCTCGACGTTTGGAGGAAATCCGGTGTGCTGCGCGGCATCACTGGCCACCATCCGGCTGCTCGAAGCGCACTATATGGCGAACGCGGAGCGCATGGGCGACTACATTCTGAAGCGCACGGCGGACTGGACGAAGAAATTCCGGACGGTGGGCGACATCCGCGGGCGCGGATTGATGATCGGGATCGAGTTCGTGCGCGACAAAGCAACGAAAGAGAAGGCCCCGGAAGTCAGGAACCAAATCGTGCAGCAAGCCTTCCAGAGGGGACTGATCGTCCTGCCTTCCGGAGACACGACGCTGCGGATCTCGCCGCCGCTGCTGGTGGATGAGGAGCAAACGGATTTCGCGTTCGACACGCTCGAATCCATCATCACAAGCATCGAGAAGCCGTAGGCCGAGGGGTGAGCGAACGTGGCAGGGGCGTCCGCGACCGTCTGGCCTCGGGCGTGAAAGAATGACGGCGAGCCGGAGTAGGACGCCGGAGCGGCGCCGCCACTGCGCGTGAGGGCGTCGATCTGGTTTTCGCGCTTGGCGAAGCTGTGGTCTTCCTGCGGGTAGAAGCGCGAGTCCACCGGCCTGCCGATTTCCTTCTCAAGCCGACTGTTTGCGGAGCGAAGCCGATGTTTTCGCGCCTGATTTTCGGACTCGTGGACTTCGCGGCCCGCAAAGGCCTCTACGACGGCGCCTCGGCTTCGGCCACCACTGCCGCGGATCGACGGCAGAAAATCCGGCAACACACTGGCGTGCGCGGGGAGACGTACGCGTACTGGTATCTGCGGCGGCATGGATACACGCTGATTGCGAAGAACTACCGCGCGCCCGGGGTGAAAGGCGAAATTGATTTGGTGGGCTATGACGGCGAGGTGCTTGCATTTGTGGAAGTGAAGACGCGGAGAATGGAGAAGGCAGACGATACCCCGCCGGAAGAGAATGTGACATGGAGCAAACAAGAGGCACTGGCGCGGATGGCGAAGCACTTCCTACGCGAATGGCGATTGAGGGACGTGCCGTGGCGGATCGATCTGCTGGCAATCGAAAATCGGCCGAACGAGCGGCCCGTGGTGCGATTGCACAAGGACGCGATGAGGCAGTCGGGGCCCAGGAAGAGAAGTTAAGAGGAGGCAGCGAAGCGGCAAGAGGATGGGGGGAAGCGAAATTCGCGTCGCGCCACTGCCGATGGAGGCGGCGAGCTCTGGTTCGAGAAGCGGGCTACTTTTTCCGGGCGTAGCTGGTTTCCTGAAAAGTGTTTGGTTTGCCGTCGGAACCGGTCATCGAGAAACTCATCACGATGTGATCGTCGTCCTCCTGCCGGACGCGAACATTCAGGGTGAATTTGGTGCCCTGTCCCGTCTGTGTCTCGCCTGAGTAGTCAACGACTTTCCCGCCGTCCGTGCTGGTTCCTTTCAGCATAAGAATGGCGGGCGAAGTGGCGCCCGTAAACGCAGCTTCGTACTGGCCAGTGATGCTGTTGTAGCCGAACAGGCGCGTTCCCGTGATGGGCCGGCCAAAAACCACGTCGCTGTATTCCTCCAGAAGAAATCGGCCGCCGGAAATGGCAGTCATCTTTGCGGTGCCTGAGAAGGGCTCACTCTGTCCCTCAGGCTGGGGGACAAACCGGATGGTTCGAGTCCATTCTCCCGCGCGTTTGGCCAGGAATTGTTGGGGAGTTTCGCCTTTCGCGTTCGCCTGGGCGGATTGCGCGCCGTGCGCCCCGGCGTTGGTTTGCTGGGCGGGCTGCTGCTGGACAGAGGCCACTGCCGTTATTGCGCCCGCCGCCAGGATTGCTGCAAGCGTTCTTAGCCGGCCCGGGTTTGCTGCCATGAGGAACTCCTTTGTGTGAATGAGCGGTCAACGCGAAGTATAGCTGATGCGAGAGGAGGATTGTGGCGCGGGCGATTATCGAGGCGGACAGCACGACGAGTGGAAATTATTCCACTACATCAAGTTGTGGTCGCTTCTGCGTGGCCTCGCGGCGTGGTAAGTTAGGGCCGGCAGGGGAGTCTAGACGGTTTCCATCTTGAATCCGATACGGTCGTCGCGAGGTTTCTGTGCCAGAGCTGCGTAAAGACATCATCACGGGCCGGTGGGTGATCATTTCCACCGACCGGGCGCACCGCCCCACGGATTTTCTGCGCCAGAGCGTGGAAATCCGCGGCGTGGGAGTCTGTCCTTTCTGTCCCGGCGGCGAAGGGAAAACGCCGCCGGAAGTCCTGGCATACGGGCGCAACGGTGGCACGCCGAACACAACAGGATGGAGCGTGCGAGTGGTGCCAAACAAGTTCCCCGCGCTGGGGATCGAAGGCACGCTCGACCGGCAGGGCGAGGGAATTTTCGACAAGATGAACGGAATCGGGGCGCACGAAGTGATCGTGGAAACGCCCAATCATAATGGTACGCTGGCGGCGATGGACGAGCATTCCGTGGAGGAGGTGCTGTGGGCCTACCGCGACCGCATCCTGGACTTGAAGCGCGACCGGCGGTTCCGGTACATCCTGATCTTCAAGAACCACGGCGAGGCGGCAGGCGCGACGATCGAACACACGCATTCGCAGCTCATCGCGCTTCCCATCGTCCCGAAGCGCGTGCGCGAGGAAGTGGACAATTCAAAAAAATACTACGGCGAAAAGGAGCGCTGCATCTTTTGCGACATCCTGAGGCAGGAACGCGAGTCGGGAGTGCGGGTGATCGCGGAAAACGAGGAGTGTATAAGCTTTTCGCCGTACGCGCCGCGCTTTCCCTTCGAGACGTGGCTGCTGCCCAAGCGGCACGGCTCCGCCTTTGAGGATGCGCAGCAGGGGCTTTACAAGAGCTGCGCCGCGATGCTGCGCGACGTGCTGCGACGGATGGACGCGGCGCTGGAACGTCCGGCTTACAACTATGTAATTCACACCTCGCCGGTGGGCGAGGAGGCAAACGAGCATTACCACTGGCATATCGAAATGATGCCGCGGCTCACGAAAGTCGCGGGTTTCGAGTGGGGCACGGATTTCTACCTCAACCCCACGCCGCCGGAAGAAGCGGCGCGGTTCCTGCGGGAAGCGGCGGTGCCGGTCTCCTGACCGATGGGAGAACGGAAACAGTCCTCCGGTTGCATGCGTATTCCATAAAGAGTTTGGATCGCAAGTCGCAGGGCGAGCCGTTTCGCCCGGAGAGCGGCAAACGGCCGGGGCCGGTGAGAGGGTGAAATTTCGGGGAATTTCGACGGAGGAAGAAAGCGATGAGCCGTGGGCGCAAATTCTGGATTGGGACGGCGGTGGTGGTGGTGCTGGGTGTGACCATCTACCTGGCGCGAACGGGACGGGTGCCTGCTGGTTCGGTGCTGGTGATCGACCTCAGCGGACCGGTGGAAGAGCAGAAGCCAACGGGTTTTCTCGGCTCGTTGTTCGGCGGCGACGTTGTGGTGATGCACCAGGTGCTGGACGCACTGGATGCGGCGAGGACGGATCCGCATGTCGCGGGAGTGCTGGTGAAGGTGTACAACCCGGACGCGCGCTGGGGGAAATTGCAGGAAATCCGGCAGCACCTGATCGATTTCCGGGCCAGCGGGAAACCCAGCATTTGCCTGCTGGGCGGCGATTTTAATCCGAACCGCGACTACTACGTGGCCACCGGGTGCCAGCAGGTGTGGCTTGTGCCGACGGCCCCGCTGAGTATCACGGGGCTCATGACCCAATCCTTGTTCTATCGTGGAACGTTCGACAAACTGAAAATCGTGCCGGATTTCATGCACATCGCGGAATACAAGACCGCGGCCAACCAATACATGGAGAAGAAGTACACGCCGGCCCACCGCGAGATGGCCGAATCGCTGATGCGCAGCACTTACGACCAGTATGTGGACGGGGTCGCCGCGGCGCGCAAGCTGGAACGTGCCCGCACGGAGGCCGTGATCGCGCAGGGCCCGTTGACCGCGCAGGAAGCGCTGGACGCCAAGCTGGTGGACAAGCTCGGCTATTACGACGAGGTACAGAAATACTTCCGCGAGCGCACGGACCGGTGGCAGCCGGTGAGTTTGGAGCGCTATGTGAAGCAGATTCGCAACGAAGGGAGCTCCAAAATCGCGGTAATCACTGCCAGCGGAGACATTCTAGTGGGCGAGTCGCAATGGACACCGAATAGCGGCTTCCTCATGGGCTCCGACAGCGTTTCGGCCGACCTGCGGCGGGCGCGCGAAGACGACTCCATCAAGGCCATCGTGTTCCGCGTGGATTCCCCGGGCGGCTCTGCGGTGGCCAGCGACATCATCGGACACGAGGTGCAACTGGCAGCGAAACAGAAGCCGGTGGTGGTGTCCATGTCCGACGTGGCAGGTTCGGGCGGCTACTGGATTTCCATGTCGGCGAGGAAAATCGTGGCGGACGGCGGGACGCTGACGGGATCCATCGGCGTGGTGTTGGGGAAAATGAACATCTCCGGACTCTACGACATGGTCGGGCTTTCCACCGATCACTTGGAGACAAGCGAGAACGCCACGATCTTTTCCGAGCAGCAGAACTTCACGCCCGCGCAGCGCGAAAAAATCCAGAGCATGATGCAAAATCTTTACAAGGATTTTTGCAAGGGCGTGGCGGACGGCAGGCATATGACGGTCGAGCGGGTGAACGAAATCGGGCGCGGGCGGGTGTGGACGGGCGTCCAGGCGAAGGAGATTGGGCTGGTGGATGAAGTGGGCGGCCTGACGCGAGCGATTGCCATGGCCCGGGAGATGAGCGGGATTCCGGCCAGAGAGAAGGTCCAACTGGTTTATTACCCGCGCGAAAGGACGTTTTTAGAAAACCTGCTGACGGGCGATGAGAAGCCATCAGGTGCGGAAATACTGACGCATTTGCACGGGCTGGCGGCGAGGCTTTCGGCCACGATGGAGCTGCGGATGCCGTTCGACCTCGATATACGCTAGGGGCTGGGCGGGCTGGGCAGCCCGTGGTGGCGGGCAGGAACTCGAAGGGCGGGCGATTTCTCCTCCTAAAGGATTCGGCGACCGCAGTTGCCGCATCCCCACGTAATCTGGAAGTCCACTTTGCCGTCGCTATGAAGCACCGCGCGCCGCATCAGGATTTGCATTTCCTGACTGCAGCAGGATGGCCCTTTATCCTGTGCATTCAGTGCCCCAGGCGGAGGTGTGGCCTGTGGCCGGGGAGCATGGTTCGTTTGCATCCTTACGTCCTCCCTCTGTTGGCCCGGGCTGGAACCGGCTTGACCCGCCCAAAGTATCCTCTTCCCGATACGGGAACAATCCATCGAAAGTTTCAGTTCTTGGTACTGTCCCTTGTTACCGAAGTACTAGGCCAAACCGCTTCACAGACTGGTATGCTGTGAGTGTTCGATTGTCGGCATCCGGGGACAATCTGCTTGCTGGCCGTTTTTGTGCATTTCTATAATCCTAGGACGTGCCGGACGGCCTCCCTTCCGCCCCGGCCGAGGATTCGAGCTCCCCACAAACACTGATGCGCCGCCCGGGACTCACTACGCGTTTTCTGGCCGTTTCTGGCGGGGTAATTGCCGGGATTTTCCTGCTGGCGGCGGTGCTGGTCCGGCAGTGGAATGAGCCCTCAGCCCGCCCCGCAGACCTGCAACGGCTTATCTGGATCTTCGCGGCGATTATCTCGGGGATGGTGATTGCGGCCAGCCTGATCCAGGCCGCGATCGTCCTGCCACGGTTGCGGCGCATTCTGAAAGGAATGGAGGAGGTTCGGGGCGGCGGATATCCGCGCCTGCTCGCCGCTGGGAACGACGAACTGGCGGAAACGGTGCGCGGCTTCAACGAGACCGTGGACACATTGCGCTCCCGCGACGAGAAGCTGCGTGCCTGGGCCGGACACCGCGAGAGCGAATTGATGAAGCTTTCTCAAGAACTGGACCAGGAGCGGGAACGGCTGGACACCGTGCTTTCGGCCATCGGTGACGGCGTGATCGTGCTCGACAGCGAAAATAAGGTGCTGATGGCCAACCGGCGCGTGAGCGAAATTTTCGGCATCCCGGTGGAGCAACTGCAGGGCTGTGACCTGGCCGTGCTCATCGAGCAGGTAAGGCACCGGCTGCTGCGTCCCGACCTGGTGGAAAAGAAGGTGCTGGAGCTCCGGCGCGCGCCGAACCTGGTTGACGAGGTGACCCTGGAGCTGGACGACCCCGGACATCAGGCCATCCGGCTGTATTCGGTACCCGTGCACGGGGCCGACGGGCATGTAATCGGACGGATCGCTACGTCGCTGGACCTGGGCCGCGAGCGCGAGATCGAGCGCATGAAGACGGAGTTCCTCTCTACAATTTCCCACGAGCTGCGGACGCCGCTGACCTCGATAAAAGGCTCGCTCGGCCTGGTGCTGGGCGGGGCGGCCGGCACGTTCTCCGCAGACGCGCGCGAGTTGCTGGATATCGCAAGGACCAATACGGACCGGCTGGTGCGCATCATCAATCAGATTTTAGACATGATGCTGCTCGAGCGCGGCCAGGCGCTCATCCGGCCGGTGCCCATGCCGCTTGCGGCGTGCGCGGAGCGCGCAGTGCGCGCCGTGGCCGCGCCGGCGCAAGAGGCCGGAGTCGAGGTGAGGTTGCAGATTCCCGCCTCACTGCCCAATGTGCTTGGTGATTCCCGGCGCGTCGAGCAGGTACTCGTGAATCTGCTCTCGAACGCCATCAAATATTCGAACCGTGGACACGAGGTGGTGCTTTCCGCGCGCGCGGAAGGCGACGCGGCGCACGTGACCGTGCGGGATTCCGGCTGCGGCATGAGCCCGGAATTTCTGGAACGCTTATTCACCAGATTCGAGCATGCGGAAGGTTCGCTGACGCGTGAAAGACAGGGAATGGGGCTGGGGCTGGCCATCTGCCGTCACGTGGTCCAGGCGCACGGCGGGCGCATCTGGGCGGAAAGCATGGAAGGCGCAGGAAGCACATTCCATTTCACCCTGCCACTGAGCATCTCTCCGATTGCGGAACCAGAGCCGCCCAAGGCGCCCGCATTGGCGGATGCCTCCGGAACGCCGCGTCTGGTGCTTGTGATCGACAACGACGAGGACGTGACGCGTATCCTCTCGTACATTTTCGAGACGCAGGGACACCAGGTGATCTCCGCTCACAGTGGGAATGAAGCGCTGGAGCTGGCGCGGCGGCACCGGCCGGACCTGATCACGCTGGACCTGAATCTGCCGGACCTGGACGGCTTCGAAGTGCTCCGGATGATGCGCGCGGCGGAGGAATCGCGCCACATTCCCGTGATTTGTATTTCGGTGCGGCCGGACGTGCGCCTGGCGCTGGCGTTGGGCGCGGATTTCTGCATGGAAAAGCCGCTGGATATCGACCGGCTTCGCGAGCTATCCGGAAAAGCGCTGGCCACGGTGCGGTGAAGGAGCGGGAAGTGAAGTTGACTCGCGTGCTCGTGGTGGAAGACGATGTGGACATTCAAAAGGTCATTCGCATGAGCCTGAAGCTGCGCGGAGTTTCCGATGTCGTGCTCGTGGAAACCGGCGCGGATTGCTTCGAGCGGCTCGGCAGTTTCACGCCCGATGTGATTCTGCTGGACGTGATGATGCCCCACATGGACGGATACGAGACCTGCCGGCGGCTGAAGCAGGACGCGGCGACGCGCGAGATTCCGGTGGTATTCCTCACCGCGCGCGTGCAGAAGGCCGATCGCGAGCGAGGCATGAAGCTGGGCGCGCTGGGCTACCTTACTAAACCGTTCGATCCCATGACGCTGCACGACCAGATTTTGGCGCTGCTCAAAGAACATTCCGCGAAGAACAAGGAAAAGGACGGCGCCGCAGACGCATGATGGCGGAGCGGAACATTCTGGATTCGCTGGGCTCGGGCCTGTTGGTGCTCGATGCGCGAGACCGGGTGTCGTTTGTGAACCGCACGCTTGCGGAAATGCTGCACATCTCAGCCGAGGAATGCGTGGGGCGTTCCGCCGGGGAGTTTGCGGTGCTTATGTCGCGATTTGCGCTCCCCGCGGCCCTGCCGCGGTTCGACTGGCCCGAGGCCTTCGGCTCCCGCGACATCGAGTGGCGCGACGGAGAGACGCTGCGATTCTTCCGCGAGGATTCCGCTCCGTTGTCCGCCGCGAACGCCGCACAGGGAGGCGCGGGGAACGGGAGGGTGTTCGCCTACCACGATGTAAGCCACGAGAAGGCGGTAGACCGCATGAAGTCGGAGTTCATTTCCGTGGCGTCGCACGAATTGCGCACTCCGATGACTTCCATCAAAGGATCGGTGGATCTGATTCTCTCAGGGTTTGCGGGGGAGACCAGCCCGGAGATGCAGGAACTGCTGGAGATCGCTCAGAAAAGCTGCGACCGCCTGGTGCGGCTGGTCAACGATATCCTGGACCTCTCCAAAATCGAAGCTGGGCAACTGAAGCTGAACCTCGAACGTCTGGATGTCACCGAGATCGCGGTGCGGGCCATTTGCGCAGTAAAGCCGCTGGCAGACAAAACCGGTGTGCGGCTGCGCGTAGACCGGCCGCTGCCGCTGCCGATCGTGGAGGCAGACCCCGACCGCATCGAGCAAGCCATCACCAATCTGGTGTCGAACGCAGTAAAGTTTTCGCCCCCGAACGCTGAAGTGGTAGTGGAACTCTCTTCCGATAATCTGTGGGTGCAATGCGCGGTGTGCGATCAGGGCGTGGGCATCGCGGAGAAGGATTTGCATCGCATCTTCGGAAAATTCCAGCAGCTCTCGGAAGGGCGGCGGCGGGGCGGGACCGGTTTGGGGCTGGCAATTACGCGCGGGCTGATCGACGAGCATCGCGGCTCGATCTGGGTGGAAAGCCGCGTGGGAGAAGGATCGCGTTTTATCTTCCGCCTGCCGATTGCCGCGCCACCTTCTCCGAATACGCCGGCGTTGGCTGGACAGGCGGCGAAGCCCTGAACGCGGCGGCGCGGAACTTGGTACGCGGCGGGGCGGAGGTCGCTGGGCCTTCATGCAGAAGAAGATATTTTGGACACTGTTCGCGGCGCTGGGGCTGCTGGCAGATCTCGCGCTGCCTTTTTGGTGGGCCGTTGCGGCGACAATTCCCGCTGGAGTGGTGAGCTGGTGGGTGGCCTACCGGAGTGACTGGTTCTAGCCAGCCCCGGCCTGACCGCGCGGCAGCGGTCTGAGCGCCTCCACCAGCCGGTCGATCTCCTCTTCCGTATTGTAGTAATGCGGAGAAATCCGCAGCGCTGCCGTCGCTTTCTTTTCATCCATATCAATCACCGCGTAGGCGCGAAGCGAAGCAGATGTGTTGATGCCTCTCTGCCGGAGCAACATCACCAATTCTTCCGGATCGCGTCCGGCCACTTGCACGGTCACAATCGCCGCCAACTCGTTGCCGCGATCCAGAATGCGCATTCCCGGCAGCTCGCGAAGCTTATCGCGCACGAGCGCGGCGAGCGCCCGCGCCCGCGCGCCGCCCGCCTCCACGCCGACGCCCACCGCATATCGCACCGCCTCGCCTAAACCAAGAACGAGGCTGTAGGCAAATTCCCAATTTTCGAAACGGCTGGCGTCCGGCTTAGGTTCAAAGGTGTCGGCAGTCTTCCAATCTGCCCCGCGCATATCGATATAGAGCGGAAAATCGCCGCGAGTGAGAGCACGGTCCGAAACGTACAAGAACCCAATACCGCGCGGGCCGCGCAGGAATTTCCGGGCCGTAGCGGACAAAA
>JASHRU010000031.1 GCA_030037225.1 Candidatus Acidiferrales bacterium
TGCGCGTCGTCGAGCTGGCGGAAGCGCTGGTGCGCGCGGCGCAGGCGTCATCGGTCGGTGCCGGCCAGTTGGCGCCCGGACCGTGACCCCGGAAGATCGGGAGGCGGGACCGACCTCGCCGCGCGCGTTTTACGAACTACTTCTTGATGGGATCGAAATGCGGCGCTTGCTTCAGGCCCAGAATTTCCCATGCTTCCGCATGGGTGTGAACCACGTGCAGGTTCGGACGCGTCTGCTGGCCCCGGAGCTGGAACATGCGCGCAACTCCGAATAGCGAGGGGGAGCGAGCAATCACCACGCGGGGTGCGCTCGGGTCTGAGAGCACCGGTGGCTGTCCGGCCTGATCAGATATCGCCCGGCTGGAGACTTCGAAAGAAGTCACTCCACAAAGGTCGGTAATCCATGCACGAGGCTGAAGCTGCGCGGCCAATTCGACGGCTTCGCCATAGTATTCGACGAACTCGGCCTCCGTGACCTGTCCCTCCATGCGGCAGCAAAGAATTCGGTTGACCGGATCAAACTCCAGGAAATAAGCCACCCGAGCACCCCACCCAGGCTTAGAAGGGCGACAACGATTCGGAATCATAGTGCCGGAAGGAGGCAAAGTCGATGACGTTCCCGAGACGGCACCCATGGCGACGCGCACGGGTCGTGCCATGGGCGGTCTCGTTCGCCTTCCGCCTTTTTTCGCAGGGGTACATTTCGATCCCGAACCATCGGGATTCGGGGCGCGCCCCTGCCAAGTCGCCCCGGCCGGTTTCTGGCAGTGGCCTGCTTGCGTTGTGCGCCGGGCGCACACCCTTTGAGCCGTGCGGCCGGTAGCAAGGGGCTTGGGGCGGGTAGAGAGCGCTCCTGGGGGCTCCTATTGCGTTTTTCGGCCCCGGAAATTCGCGGCAAAATCCGCATTGCGGGCGCCGGTCTTCGAACCAATCAAACCGAAGCGCCTGCAGATGGCCGTGACCACGAATTGCCCCAGCACGGGCTAGGACCGGCCGCGGCTGCCGCGGCAGCTATCGAGTGGGAATAATATCTTGCCATCAATTTCCTCCGTCCTTCTGGCTTCCAGGGAATATACTTCTGACTCATCTCCATGCTTTGCAAAAGAGGCAGCCTATGGCTGCTCCAACGCGAGGACACTATGAAGAACGGCGGGACAGGATGTGCTGCGCTGCGTGTGTGGCTGCCAATCGGGTTACTCGGGGTCGCGCTGGCTCTGGCTGGAGCGCACGAGACCCAGCGAGTCCTTGCACAATCCCCGGCAGCTCCGGCCAGTCCTCCAGTGGCGAAGGTCCGGGTGGTCACCGACGAGTACTTCGGGACGAAGGTCCAGGATCCTTACCGCTATATGGAGAAGCTGGAAGATCCCGAGGTTCAGGAGTGGTTCAAGCAGCAGGACGCCTATACGCGATCCGTTTTGTCGCAGATTCCCGGCCGGGCTCGACTGCTGGAGAGAATTAAAGAGTTCGATCAAACCGGGCCGCCGCGGATCTCAAGCCTCACGCGGTTCGAGAACGACCGGCTTTACTACGAGAGGCGGCTGCCCGGCGAGAGTGTCGCGAAGTTGTTTGTGCGAAAGGGACTCCAAGGCCGGGAGCAACTCCTGGTGGATCCGAATCAATACGCGGCGAAGCCGGGCGAACATTTCACGCTGGACTACTATTTTCCATCCTACGACGGACGCTATGTCGCGTTCGGCGTGTCGCCCTCGGGTTCAGAGGATGCGGTGATCCACATCCTGGACACTTCCACAGGGCGCGAGACCGGCGAGGCCATTGACCGTAGCTGGTACGGCGGAATTTCCTGGCTGCCCGATCAAAAATCGTTTTTTCATATCCGGTTCCAAAAGCTGGCGGAGGGCGCCGATCCCGCCGAACGGAGACTGAAGAGCCGGGTTTACCTGCATCGCGTGGGAACGGATCCGGAGAGTGATGCGGCGGTGTTCGGCTACGGCGTGATTGACGAAATCAAGCTGGAACCGTCCGATACTTCGACGGTCGTGAGCCTGCCGGGTGTTCCTTACGCTTTGGCGCTTGTCAGCCGCGGATTCAGCAACGATTTGACGATCTACAGAATCCCGTTGGAGGCGCTCGGCAAGCCCGGGACGAAATGGCAGAGAATCATCTCGACGGACGATGGAGTGGTCAACTTTGACATCCACGGCGATAGCCTGTATCTCGTCACCCACAAGGATGCGCCCCGCTCCAAATTGGTCCGCACCAGCCTGGCGAATCCCGATCTGGCGCATGCGCACGTGGTGATTCCACCCGGCGAAGCGGTGATCGGCGACCTGGCGGCGATGGCGGACGCCCTGTACGTCCAGAGGCTGGATGGAGCCGCCGGAAAATTGGCGAGGTTAACCTATCCGGAAGGGCCCGCCCGGGAGATCGTACTGCCCGTTAGCGGAAGCGTGGGAATTGCAGGGGCCGATCCCCGGCTCGAGGGAATCTTTTTCCGTCTGACCGCATGGACGAGCGCGCCGAAGTACTACGAGTACATGCCCAAATCCGGCTCGGTGGCGGATACGAAGATCCAGCCGGTCGGCGCTCATGACGATCCGGCGGATGTGGAGTCGCGGGAAGTGAAAGCGCCCAGTTACGACGGCACCCTGGTTCCGCTTTCCATCATTTTCAAGAAAGGGATCCAGCTCGACGGCTCCCACCCCACCCTGCTGTGGGGATACGGCGCCTATGCGATTACCATGAATCCCGTCTTCAATCCTCGATGGCTGGCGTGGCTGGAGCGGGGCGGAGTGCTTGCCGTGGCGCACGTGCGCGGAGGCGGAGAGTACGGCGAAGAATGGCATCGCGGCGGGATGCTCGGCAACAAGCACAATACCTGGCGCGACTTCATCGCCTGCGCGGAATATCTCGTGAAGAACGGATACACATCCCCGGCGCACCTCGGCGGGCAGGGCGGAAGCGCGGGAGGGATTCTGATTGGGCGCGCCTTCACCGAACGTCCCGACCTTTTCGCCGCGGCGCTGGACGACGTGGGTCTTTCCGACATGATTCGCGACATGTTCTCGCCCGACGGGGCGCTGAACGTGCCGGAATATGGAGGCCTCGAGACCGAAGATGGCTTCCGGAACCTGTTGGAGATCAGCGCTTATTATCACGTGAAGGATGGCGGCCAATATCCCGCGGTGCTGATCACCACGGGCATGAACGATCCTCGCGTGGTTCCCTGGGAGCCGGGGAAAATGGCTGCCCGCCTGCAGGCCGCGACGGGCAGCAAGAGGCCCGTGCTGCTTCGGGTGGACTATCAGGGCGGCCACGGGACCATCGGCGGCACCAGCGCCCAGGCGCAAGAATTGCTCGCCGACCAATACAGCTTTCTGCTATGGCAGTTTGGCGATCCGGAATTTCAGCCGCCTTCACGAGCAAACGCCAACCCGGGGCGGCGGTGAATTGAGGCCCCTGGCATCTAAGGTCTCGTTTGAGATTTCGTTCCTTTCACCCGGAGGCTCGTCCAGCGCACTCCCTTCCGTTCGCATTCCTGCGT
>JASHRU010000320.1 GCA_030037225.1 Candidatus Acidiferrales bacterium
TGCGCGGCTACGGAATCCGTGTGAGCGTGGTGTGTCCCGGAACCGTGCATACCGAGTTTTCCCCGCACACGGCCAAGAACACTGACCGTATGCTCCAGCCCGGCGACGTCGCCCACGTCGTCGAAATGCTCGTCCTGCAGGCGCCCCAGAGCTTCGTCAGCGAGGTGGATCTCCGTCCCACCCAAAAGCCCTGAACCAAGCGGCTGCCATAATTCCTCTTGACAATAGTCGTTATAACGGATATTGTCTCCCCATGCCGGGACGCATCCTCGCCGAACTCAAACAGTCCCGGCCGTTCCCTTCCCTCCACGCCGAGACCACCGTGAACCTCGTTCGCACCGCCGACGCCGTCCTCCGCGGCCTCGCCGCGGCCCTCAAGCCGCACGGGATCTCCCCGGAGCAATACAATGTCCTGCGCATCCTGCGCGGAGCCGGCCACGCCGGACTTCCCTGCGGCGAAATTGCCGCGCGCATGATCACTCGCGACCCCGACATCACCCGGATGCTCGACCGCCTGGAAGCCCGCGGCCTCATCGCACGCGCGCGGGACACCGGCGACCGCCGTGTCGTGATCACGCACATCTCTCCCGCGGGCCTGCGCCTCCTTTCCGGCCTCGACCGTCCCGTCGAAGCCGAAAACCGGCGCCTGGTCGGCCACCTCCCGCCCGCGCGTTTACGGCAATTGGTGGCCCTGCTCGAAGCCGTCCGCGAGCCCTCGCGGCGAGATAAGAATTCCCGTCGGCAGTTCGCTCGGATTCATACCCGGAAAGATGCAACCGGGAGGGCGCGCACTGGCTCTAACCGTCATCCCGGCGTGATCGAACAAAGGAGAGAAACATGAAGAAGTGGTTTGCCGTTGCAGCCCTGTTCGCGTTCGCTTCCCTGCCCGCGCTTGCCCAGTCCACCACCTGGCAGGTGGACACGGCGCACACGAATGCTCAGTTCGCCGTCAAGCATCTTGGTGTTTCCACCGTGCGCGGTCAATTCGCGAAGACCACGGGCCAGGTTCAGCTCGACGAAAAAGACATCACCAATTCTCAGGTCGAAGTCACCATCGACACCACGACCGTCGACACGCGCAATGAAAATCGTGACAAGGATGTGAAGAGTCCGAATTTTCTCGACGTGGCCAACTTTCCGACCATGACTTTCAAATCCAAGAAGGTCATCGCTGCCGGCCCCGGCAAACTGAAGATCGTCGGCGATTTGACCCTCCACGGCGTCACTCACGAGGTGACCTTCGACGTAGATGGGCCCACCGGCGCGATCAAGGATCCCTGGGGCAACCTGCGCCGCGGCGCCTCCGCCACCGCCACCATCAACCGTCAGGACTTCGGCGTGAGTTACAACAAGATGCTCGACACCGGCGGCCTCGTGGTGAGCAACGACGTGCAAATCTCCATCGACGTCGAGTTCGTCCGCAAACCCTGACGGGCCGCGCGCCTTCCCGTCCGCGCTTTGCCGGCGCGAGGTGCCGTGCCGCGCGCTCCGAACATCTAAAGTCTGAAACCCATGCACGAAACCTTTCAATTCCTCGCCCGCCACGGCTATCTGGTCATCCTTGCCTGGGTAGCCGCGGAACAGGGCGGTGTGCCCGTGCCCGCGCTTCCCATGCTGCTCGCCGCCGGCGCTCTTTCTGCACTCGGCAAGATGAATCTTGAGGCCGCGGCCGCTCTCGCCGTTCTCGGTTCGCTCACCAGCGACGTGACCTGGTACTGCATGGGACGCCTTCGCGGCATCCGCGTCTTGAAACTCCTCTGCCGGATCTCGCTCGAACCCGACTCCTGCGTCCGCAACACGCAGGGCGTATTCGCGCGCTATGGCGCGCGTTCGCTTCTCGTCGCCAAATTCGTTCCTGGCCTCGGCGCCGCCGCCGCGCCCCTCGCCGGCGTTGTCCGAATGCCCGTCGTCCGCTTTCTGCTCTGCGATGCGCTCGGCGCCGCCGTCTGGGCTTGCACCTATCTCACCATCGGCTATCTGTTCAGCGACCAGCTCGAGATTATCGCCGCGCAGGGCGGCCGCCTGGGCGCCACGTTTCTTGGATTGATCGCCGCCGCCTGCGCCGCCTTTGTCGCCTGGAAATATCTGCGCCGCCACCGCTTTCTCGTCGAGCTCCGCCAGGCGCGCATCACGCCGGAAGAGCTGCACGCCAAGATCGAGCAGGGCGAACACGTGCTCGTCGTGGACCTGCGCCATCTGCTCAGCCTCGAAGCTGATCCCCAGCTCATCCCCGGCGCGAAGTGGATCGATCCTGACTCACTCGATCAGCAGGTAAAAGCTCTCCCGCGCGACCGCGAACTGGTTCTCTACTGTGCTTGACCCGGCGAGGCCACCAGCGCCCGTGCGGCGCTCGAACTCAGGAACAGAGGCATCCTGAATGTCCGCCCTCTCGCCGGCGGTCTCGATGGCTGGCGCGAGCGCGGCTATCCCGTTGTCAGCGCGGAAGAACCGGAGGCCGCGGTGCAGCTCAGCCCGGCCGCAAAATAAAGCTTGCACCCGATTCCCCGGCACGCTCGCCCGGTGAGACTCGGCAACCGAATTTCAGGAGGCATGACCATGAAAAAATCCGCACCCGCGCATTTCTCGATCGACACCCTGCTCGCCGAGCGCTGGAGCCCGCGGGCGTTCGAGGATCGATCCATCGAGCCCGCCAGGCTCCGCCAGTTGTTTGAAGCCGCGCGCTGGGCCGCCTCCAGTTACAACGACCAGCCCTGGTTCTACATCGTCGCTTCCCGCGACAATCCGGCTGAATTTCAGAAGATGCTGGACTGCCTCGTCGAATTCAATCAGGCCTGGGCCAAAGCCGCCCCTGTGCTCGCCATTTCTGTCGCGCGCACCAAATTCAAGCACGATGGTTCGGTGAATCGTCATGCTCAGCACGACGTCGGCGCCGCCTCCGCTTCCCTCGCGCTGCAAGCTCAATCTCTGGGTCTCGCCGTACACCAGATGGCCGGCTTCGACCCCCAGCGCGCGCGCGACACCTACCACATTCCCGCCGACCACGAACCCATGGCGGCCATGGCCATCGGCTATCCCGGCGATCCCGCCGCTCTGCCCGATAAGCTCCGCGAGCGTGAAATGTCGCCTCGTTCCCGCCGCCCCATCTCCGAATTCGTCTTTGCAGGCGATTGGGGCTCCGTCGCTCCATTCGTCAAGCACACCTAGTAGAGGCACGACATGCCGTGCCCCATTCGAGGCGGCTCCGGCGGATCACGTCGCCACGCATGCCATCCGCCCGCCTGCGCTCCACGCCCCATTCCACGGCCCGCCCTCGCCTTGACAACGCGCTACTCGCTCCCTAGCATATTCTTGCGTTCGGCGCGGGAGGCGCGCGTGATCAAGCTCGATTTCGTCAATCTGATTGTCAGCCGCACCAACGTCAGCCGCGCCAAGGCCGAGGAGGCCGTCGAGACCGTATTCGACATGCTGAAGAAGGGCCTCGCCGCTGGCCAGCGCATCGAGCTGCGGCGCTTTGGCGTGTTCAGCGTCAAGCCTCGCAAGACCGGCATTGGCCGCAACCCCCGCACCGGAGAAGAGGTCAGCATCCCTCCCGGAAGGGTCGTGCGTTTCAAGCCCGGCAAGGAACTGCGCGGCATTTGAGCGCTTCTGTCCCCCAGCCCGCCGCTCCGATTCGCCGCCCGTGGCCGGCCGGTCATTCTCCTCACCGTCAATGAGCGAAGGAAACGGAAACCGGACCAGCACGCTCGATGCCGCCGAGCGCGATTCGCTTTATCTTCCGCTCTGGATGGAGGGTTATAACCGGCCCCAACCGCGGAGCCGGCGCACGCTGGTCATCGCCGTCCTCCTCTTTCTCGCCACCGTCGTCTCCACGCTTTCCGTGGGCGCACAGTTCGCGGAGGACTACGCGCATGGCGTCGCGCCGTTCACCAGCGATTTCGCTCCCTGGCGCAGTTTCGCGACACTTCGGCTGTTGCTCATGGGCCTTCCCTTCTCTTTTACCCTCATGACCATCCTGCTGGCCCACGAGCTCGGTCACTTCTTCGCCTGCCGCTACTACGGCATCGCCGCCAGCTATCCGTATTTCATCCCTTTCCCGAGCATCTTCGGCACCATGGGCGCCTTCATCCGCATCCGTTCCCCGATCGTCAACCGCAAGGCGCTGTTCGACGTCGGCATTGCCGGACCCGTCGTTGGTTTCCTCTTTGCTGTGCCCGCCCTCGTCCTGGCCATCGCCTATGCCAAGGTTGTTCCCGGTGCCGGCGCCAACGCCCAGTTGGTTTTCGGTGTTCCGTTGCTCATGAAGCTGCTCGCACATCTGCTCCATCCGGGCATTGATCCGCACGCGCTTCTGCTCCACCCCATCGGCAGCGCTGCGTGGGTCGGACTCTTCGTTACCGGACTGAATTTGATTCCGATTGGCCAGCTCGATGGCGGGCACATTCTGTTTTCGCTCAGCAGCGAGAATCACCGCCGCATATCACTCGCCGGCGTCATCGCGCTGCTCTTCATGGGCGCCATCTTCAGCCCCACCTGGTATTTCTGGGCAGCCCTCGCGTTCCTGTTTGGATTCCGTCATCCCGTGCTGCTCGACCGGTGGGAACCCATCGATACCAAGCGCCGCGTCTGGGCTCTCGTGGCTCTGGCGATCTTCATCCTCTGCTTCATGCCCGTCCCGCTTACCCAGACCGGCTCGTAGGGGCACGCCATGGCGTGCCCCTAACACCGACACGTCTCCCGTCACTCCTTCTCTCTCCTTCCCCTCTCTCAGTCCCGCCTGTATCCCCTACATCAGTCCAATCGGGTCTACGTCCATCAGCACTGCCCCGTCCGGGATCCCTTTCTCCGTGCACGCATCGAGCGCCCGCGTCAGCGCCTGCGTCAGCAGGGTCCGCTTCGGCGATTTGATCAGGAACTGCATCCGGTGCTCCCCGCGGAGCCGCGCTAGAGGAGCCGCCGCAGGCCCCAGCACCTTCAAGCCGCGCTCTTCCTCCGGCGCCAGAATCGCCGCAAGCTGCCGCGCCCACTTTGCCGCGTTCTCCAGCTTTCTGTCGCGCACAATCACATTCGCCAGCGCCGCAAACGGCGGATAGTGCATCGCGCGCCGGAACTGCGCCTCTTTCTCGAAGAACGCGTGGTAATCCTGCCGCGCCCCCGCCTGAATGGCATAGTGCTCCGGGTAGTGCGTCTGGATGAGCACGTCCCCATGCATTTCGCCCCGTCCCGCCCGTCCCGCCACCTGCGTCAGCAATTGAAACGTGCGCTCCGCCGAGCGGAAGTCCGGCAGGCCCAGAGCGAGGTCTGCCGAGACCACGCCGGCCAGCGTCACGCGGTGAAAATCGTGCCCCTTCGCCAGCATTTGCGTTCCCACCAGCAGATCCAGTTCGCCCGCCGCGAAGGCGCCCAGGATTTTGCGGTACTCCTGCTGCGTCCGCACCTTGTCGCGGTCCAGCCGCCCGATGCGCGCCCGTGGAAACTCTGTACGGAGCTGTTCCTCCACCTGCTCCGCGCCCTCACCCACAAAGTACATGTATTTCTGCCCACACTTCGGACACGCCGAAAGCACGGGCCGTGAATGTGCGCAGTAGTGGCACACCAACCGCCCGCGTTGTTTGTGATAGGTCAGCGCAATGCTGCAATTCCGGCACTCCACCGCCGCCCCGCAACTCCGGCAGAGCTGGAACCACGAATAGCCTCGCCGGTTGATCAGGATGAGCGCCTGCGTTCCCGCCTCGAGCCGTTCCGCAATCGCCGTCCGCAGCCGCTCGCTCAGCGCGCGCGTCGAGTGCGTCTGGCGGAAGTCCTCCCGCAAATCCACCAGCTCCACTCGCGCCAGCGGACGCTCCGCCACACGCATCGGCAGCTCGAGCAGCCGGTATTTTTCTCGCCGCGCATTCTGGTAGCTCTCCAGCGACGGCGTGGCCGACCCCAGCACCACCACCGCCCCTTCCAGTTTCGCCCGCACCAGCGCTGCATCGCGCCCGTGGTATTTCGGAGTTTCTTCCTGTTTGTAACTGGCCTCCTGCTCCTCGTCCACCACCACCAGCCCGAGCCGTTCGAGCGGCGCGAACACCGCCGATCGCGTTCCCACCACTACGCGCGCCGCGCCCCGCCGCACCGCCCACCAAGCCGCCGATCGTTCCCCGTCCGGTAGCGCGCTGTGCAGCACGGTCACGCCCGCCTCGCGCCCCAGCCGCGCCTCCAGCAGCCGGCTGAGCGCCATCGTCAGCGCAATCTCCGGCACGAGCACCAGTGCGGTCCGTCCTGCCGCGAGCGCCGCCTCGATGGCGCCGAGATACACCTCCGTCTTTCCGCTTCCGGTCACTCCGTGCAGCAAATTGACTCGAAACTCACGCGCGGCCAGGTCTGCGCGAACCGCGTCAAGCGCGCGTTTCTGTTCCGAATTCAGCGCGTGTCGCGGTGCATCTGGAGCCCATTCCGCCGGTGCATCCGATTCGAATTCCACCGGTGCGCGCGTCCTGCGCTTCGCCACCACGCGCGCTTCGAGTGCGCCGCGCCTCAGCAGACGCCCGATCGCCGCCTCGCCTCCCCCCAGTCGCCGCAACCGCGCGGCGCCTTCGGCCTGGCCATCGGCCGCGAATGCGGTCAGTACCGCAAGCTCCGCGCGCTCCTCGTCGGTCCGCTCCTCGAGCGCTTCCAATTCGCCGAGATACTGCGCTCCGGCCACTGTGCGCGAGAGTTCTCGCACCGTTCGTACTTCCACGACCGGCGGCAGCATCGCCCGAAACACCTCACCCACCGGCGCAAGGTAATAGCTCGCCACCCAGCGTCCCAGGGCGATTAGCGGAGGCGTAAGCGCGGGCTCCGAGTCGAGCACCTCGGAGATTTCCCTCACCTGGTCGCGGCGCTCCTCCTCCTGCGCGTTCGCCACCACCACTCCGACCATCGCCCGGTTCCGGAACGGCACCACCACGCGCATCCCGCATGCCGTGGCGGCCGTGAGCGCCTGGGGCGCCGCGTACGTGAACGTGGTGCGCAGCGGAACCGGCAGCGCGACTTCGCACAGTTCGACCATGAGATTGTCAGTGTAGCAGGAGGAAGAGACGAGTCATCCAACTCCTGAGCTGGGCACGGATTTAGCTCACCCTGACCAAGGAAGGGTCGTGCAGGAGGTTCTCGCAAAGCCGGCTGGTTTCAGCCGCTAGTCTTCCGCCCGGGTGGCAGTCAGACCATGGTCTCGGCGCAACAACCTTCGCCTCTATCGAGAATTAATCAGCAGTATCCCCGCAAATATCAGTCCCACCCCAGCCCACTGCCGCCGCGCCAGCCGTTCGCCCAGAAAAACGAACGCCAAAATCAGCGTCACTGCTCCGAACATCGACCCCAGCACCGTAATCACTCCCACCTGCTCCCTTTCGAATCCGTAATTGCTCAGCAGAAAGCCGAACGCGTCCAGAACGCCAACCACGGCGACAAGCAGCCAGCCGCTCCCCGTGGGCGGCGCGAGGCTTCGCCGCAGTGGGCCAACCGCCGCGATGAGCCACACAACCGTGGAAAGCCGCTGGATGAGCACCGTGTTCACCGCCCCCCACGCCGGGATCGCGTAAAACCCCAAGGCCCAGTACGTCACCCCAAAGCCCAGCGCGCACAGCATCGCTGGCAACACTCCCGGCGCGAGCCGGCTCGCGGACTGGGCGGAATCGCTCGCCCTCGGCCTTTCGATCGCGTTTCTCGGCGCTCCTTCCGCCAGCGAGGCAAGTACTACGCCGCTGAGCGCGAGCGCAACTCCCGCCACGCGCATCGGCGTGAGCCGTTCCCCGCTCGCGTAGGCCAGCAGAACCGTCAGCGCGGGATAGCTGCTCGATATGGGTGCGACGATGGACAGTGTGCCGCGTTCGAGCGCGCTGTAAAAAGCCAGCATGCTCAGCCCGCTCGTCCCTCCCAGCAGGATGGCGAGCCGCCAGTGCCGCGCGGCGTCGCCAATCGTGCCGGAAAGCCCGCCGCTGCCTGCCGTGCTGGCTAGATAGAGGACGCCTGAAAGGAATCCCACGACCTGCATGAAAAATAGCGTGCGATACGCCCCGATCCGCCGCGCTGAAAACTGCGCCACAAAATCGGCGGTACCCCACGAGGCGGCGGCCCAAAGTCCAAGGAAGACTCCCACTGTCATGTTCGTAACGAGAATCCTTGAGGTCCTGCGGCGTCGAGTGAGGAACTATGCCGCGAAGCGCCCTTCCCCGTGGTCCAAAGCGCCGGTTAGAGAGGTTGCCCTTAGTCCGCCAGGCTCCGGCCCGGCATCTCTCGCGTTGCGCTCTCCAGCCCGCGCTCCGGGGCCGGCCCTGCTCCTCTCCATCCACCGGATTGCAGACGCCGCTCGTCTTCCACCAGCTTGCCCAGCTTGGCGAATTTCAAGCGCACGCCCCGAGCCGCCATGCGCGCAATCAGCGCCCCGCGCCGGCCGTCCAGAAAGCCCGCGCCCATCACGTAATGGTGGAACCATGCCCATGGCGCCGCCAGCCACATCGCCGCGCGCCAGTTCCGCCGTCCGCGGTCGAACATATCCCGGGCCACGGCCGCGCCGTAACGCTCCAATTTCTCTTCGTGCTCCGCAAGGCTCCGAAAGCTGTAATGCTGCAGGTTCCCGCGCAACCGCCCTGCGCGCCCTTTGAACTGCAGCGCGGAATGGACCACATGGCAAAACGCCGCCTTGTCCCGCCGGTAAATCCGCTCTTTGTAGTCCGGATACCAACGCGAGTGCCGGATCCAGGCGCCCAGGTACCAGTTGAGCCGCGCCATTTCGTACACAGAGAACTTCGGTTCGCCCGTTTTCCATTCCAGGATGGACTGCCGCAGCGCGGCGTCCGGCGCCTCGTCTGCGTCCAGCAGGAAAATCCAATCGTTCGTCGCCAGCGAGGCAGCGTAGTTTTTCTGGTCCGAGTGATTCGTAAATGGCCGTACGAACACCCGCGCGCCGGCTTGGCGCGCGATCTCCTGCGTGCGGTCCGTGCTCCCCGCATCCACCAGCACGATTTCGTCGGCGATGCCCCGGATGGATTCAAACGCCCGCGGCAGATTGTGCGCTTCGTTGTAAGCGACAATGCAAACGGAAAGTGGATTCATCGCCCGCACGATTCCCGCCCAGCCCTCAGAGCGCCTCTGCTGCGCTCAAACCCGCATGAAGAACAATGCAGGCATAAAGCTCAGGCTAGGCCACTGCATTGTAAAACGGAAATGCGGGTCCCCATAGTCCTCCCCTCCGCCAATAGACTGAAAGGCACGCGGCCGTTCGGCAAGCGCGTAAACGCGTTCGATGGCGCGGCCCGCCCCGCTTACCCCGCTCGAGGCTTCGGTTTGGGAGGCTTCAGGCCCAATTCGGCCATTACTTTTTTCAGGTCCGTCCACACTTCGCTCTTTGCCGAGGGCGTGCGGAGAAGGAACGCGGGGTGATAGGTGGCCAGCAGCTTCGCACCGCGGAAGTCGAACCACTGTCCCCGGAACTGCGAGATGGATTTGTTCGTGCCCAGCAGCGTCTGTGCGGCCACGTTTCCCAGGCACACGATCACCTTCGGTTGAATCACGGCGAGTTGGCGGTCCAGAAAAGGAGAGCAAGTGGCCACTTCGTCCCGCTCCGGCTGACGGTTCCCCGGCGGGCGGCACTTTACGATGTTGCAGATGTAAACATCCTCGCGCCGCAAACCCATCGCTTCGATCATCTGCGTCAGCAGTTTTCCAGCCCGGCCCACGAACGGCAGGCCCTGCACGTCCTCGTCGTGGCCCGGGCCCTCGCCCACAAACACCAGCTGCGCGCGCTCGCTCCCGTCTCCAAATACGATCGTGTTGCGCGCCTCGCACAGCCGGCAACGCTTGCAGTCGCCGATATCCTCCCGGATGCGCCCCAGCGTATCGCCCTCGATTCTCGGAGCGGCGTCGAAAAGGGAAGGCA
The DNA here is from genome assembly GCA_030037225.1 of Candidatus Acidiferrales bacterium. Classification (GTDB taxonomy): domain Bacteria; phylum Acidobacteriota; class Terriglobia; order Acidiferrales; family UBA7541; genus JOPF136. The sequence continues at coordinate 9,863 of JASHRU010000320.1, forward strand.
CCACAGGCAGTGCCGCCTCCGGCGATCGAGCAGGCGTTGTTGCCGTTGGAAGAGGCGAGGGAACGGACGCGACGCGCGGCATTGCTGCCGTCGTTTTCCCCGGGGGCAACTCGACGGCGGCACGGTCCAGGTAGAAGGGGCTCAGGCCCAAATCATCGAAATAGCGCAGCCAGGCTTCAATCTTCGGTCCGGCGGGAGATTCCATCAGCGGGAGCGGTCCCGCCCCGCGGGGCCGCGGAGCGCCGCCACTTCATCCAGAATTCGTGAGGCCAGCTCTTGTTTGCTCATCTTCGGCAGCTCGAGTTGCGAGCCATCACGCCGTAACAGGGTCACGATGTTCGTGTCCACGTCGAAGCCTGCGCCCTGCTGCGTCACGTCGTTGGCCACCAGCAGGTCCGCGCCCTTCCGCAGCAGCTTCCCGCGGGCGTTCTCGGCCAGATCGGCGGTCTCCGCGGCAAATCCGACGAGCGTCCGGCTTCCCTTTTGCGTGGCGATTTCCGCCAGGATATCGGGCGTCGGTGCCAGCTCCAGCATCAGCGGCCCTGTGCCGCGCTTGATCTTCTGCGCCGACGCTTTTGCCGGCCGGTAGTCGGCCACGGCCGCGGCCATCAGCACAGCCGTCGCCTGCGGAAGCTGTTCAAAAACCGCCTTGCGCATCTCTTCCGCCGTGCGCACGGGAACGAACTCGGCGTTTTCCGGCGGCACGAGCGACACCGGCCCGCTCACCAAAATGACGCGCGCGCCGCGCCGCAGGCCCGCCTCGGCCAGCGCGTACCCCATCTTTCCCGACGAGCGGTTCGTGAGGTATCGGACCGGGTCCACCTCTTCGCGCGTCGGCCCGGCGGTGATCAGCAGAGTCTCGCCCGCAAGGTCGTGTTTCATTCCCAGCGCCTCGCACACCGCGCGTGCGATGTCCTCGACCTCCGCCAGCCGTCCCGCGCCCGTCATCCCGCACGCCAGGTAGCCTTCTCCCGGCTCAACCACGCGAACCCCCCGCGCGCGAAGCCGCCCCAGGTTCTCCTGCGTTGCCGCGTGCTCCCACATGTTCACGTTCATCGCCGGTGCCACGATCACGGGAGCCTTTGTGGCCAGCACCAAGGTGGAAAGAAAATCGTCGGCCAGCCCGTTCGCCATCCGCGCCAGGAAATCCGCCGTGGCCGGTGCGATCACCAGCGCGTCAATGCGCTGCGCCACGGCGATATGCTCGATTGCACTTTCTACGTTGGCCGGAGCGGCGTTTTCCGCTCCGAACATTTCCGAGATGACCTTTCGGCCGGTGAGCGCGGCAAACGTCAGCGGGGCGACGAATTCGCGCGCCGCGCGCGTCATCGCCACCTCCACCTCCAGCCCTTCCTGCTGCAGCAGGCGGACGAGTTCGGCGGCCTTATAGGCGGCCACTCCTCCCGTCACTCCCACCGCAACGCGCATGCGCGCTCTCCGCGGCTACTCGCTTCGCCGCTTGCCTTCCTTTTCCTCGGCCCGGTCGGAAATTTCCGGCAGGTCGTACTCGAGTAGTTCGTGCTGAAGTTCCTCCACCGCGATTCGCGTCGGCTTGTGCGCGCGCGTGTGCCCGAGCAGCATGGGCGCCCCCGCCATGAGCTGGCGGGCCCGCTTGGCCGCCAGAAGCACGAAAGCGAACTGGCTGCTGGGTGGTTCTTTTGAGGCTGTCATTGTCAACGTCATCCTCCAAACGAACGAAGCACCGCGCGCACCGTGTCGGTGGCCAGCGCCGTTTTGTTCCGGCTGCGCGCCGCCAGCACGATGGACTGCACCTTGCGGCCGGCTCGCTCCAGATCGTCGTTGATCACAATGTGGTCGTAGTGTTTCGCGTGCTCCAGAATTTCCTGCTGGGCCTGCGCCAGCCGCCGCTCGATCTCCTCTTCCGTGTCCTGGCCCCGCGCGCGAAGCCGTTCGCCCAGCGCCTGGCGCGAAGGGGGCAGGATGAAAATAGAAACGGAGTCGGGGAGCCCGGGACGCACCTGCGCGGCCCCCTGCACGTCAATCTCGAGGACGAGATCCCAGCCCTTGGCCCGCGACTCTTCCAGCCACCGCCGCGGCGTTCCGTAGTTATACCGGCCGAATACGCGGGCATGTTCCAAAAATTCCCCGCGTCCCACCAGCCGCTCGAACTCTTCCTCGGACACAAAATTGTACCATTTTCCCGGTGATTCCGCCGGTCGCGGTTTCCTCGTGGTACAGGATATCGAAAACATGATCTCTGGCAGTTCCAGCATCTTTTCGACCAGCGTGGATTTTCCGCAGCCCGACGGCCCGGATACGATGAACGCGATCGGTGGATGGGATGAGGACATGTGTGTCGGTGAGCCGGCCCCCCTGGACGGTCTTACTCCACATTCTGCATCTGTTCGCGCAGGCGTTCGACCTCCGCCTTCACCTCCAGAGCCAAATCCGTAATGGCCATTCCCTGCGATTCGACCCCGGGAGTCTTCGACAGCATGGTATTCGATTCCCGCTGCATTTCCTGAAGTAAAAAATCGAGTTTTTTCCCCGCCTCGGGATCCGACTCCAGCAGCCCGTCGAATTGTTGCAGGTGGCTGCGCAGCCGCGCCACCTCTTCGCTTACGTCCGAGCGCTCGGCGAGCAGCGCGGCCTCCTGGGCCAGCCGCGCCGGCTCGATCGCGGTGTTCCCCAGCAGCTCCGCCAGGCGTTCGCCCAGCCGGCGCGCATACTCGGGACGCAGTGTCGTTGCCAGTTTTTCTATCTCCGTCGCGTGTCTGGCGATAATCCCCAGCCGCCCGCGCATTTCCCTGGCCAGCGATGCCCCTTCCGCATACCGCATCTCGTCTAGCCGCGCCAGCGCGTCGTCCAGGCAGTGCATGGCGAGCCCCGCGGCCCGCTCGACTTCCTCCTCGGAAGGAATTCCGGTCCCCGTCACCACACCGGGCAGGCGCATCAACGCCACAAAATCGATTGCCGGCGGCTCGCCAAATTCTCGGCCCAGTTCCTGTGCCGCCCGCGCATACGCGGCCGCGAGCGGCTGATTGAGTTGAACGCTGGCCGGCCCGGCCGTCTCGATGCGCAGCGTTACGTCCACATGCCCCCGGCGCACGTGCTGCCTCACGCGCTGCCGCAGCCGCGGCTCGAGCAGCTCCCAGCCTTCCGGCAGTCGCACGTGCAGATCCAGAAACCGGTGGTTCACGCTCCGGATGCTCACGCGCAGCGCCAGCCCGTTATCCTCGGCCCGTGCCTGGGCGTAGCCGGTCATGGAGCGGATTCCGTTGGTGCGCGGCGCCACGTTCAGCTCGTTTCCCCCGCGGAACGCGAACGCGCCAGAGCTTCCGCGCCGAATTGCAGCTCGTAAAGCCGGGCATAGAGGCCGCCCCGGGCCAGCAGTTCCTCGTGCGTCCCGCGTTCGCGAATCTGGCCGTCGTCGAGCAGCAGGATTACGTCGGCGCTGCGGATGGTGGAGAGGCGGTGCGCGATCACAAATACCGTGCGGCCGGCCATCAGGTTGGCGAGCGCCTGTTGCACCAGCCGTTCCGATTCGGAATCCAGCTCCGACGTGGCCTCGTCCAGGATCAGGATCGGCGAATCCTTCAGCAGGGCGCGCGCGATAGCGATGCGCTGCCGCTGGCCTCCGGAAAGCCGCTGTCCGCGCTCTCCGATCAGGGTCTGATATTTTTGCGGCATCTCACAGATAAAGTCGTGCGCCAGCGCGGCGCGCGCCGCAGCCACCAGCCGTTCCTCGCTGACGCCCGGACTGCCGTAGCAGATGTTGTTCGCCACCGTATCGTTGAACAGAATCGTCTCCTGGGTGACGATCGAAATCTGCTCGCGCAGCGAGCGCAGGTTGAGCATGCTCAGGTCGTGCCCGTCCATGAGCACACGGCCGGATGTGGGGACATAGAACCGCGGCAGCAGGTTGACCATAGTGGTCTTCCCTGCTCCGCTGGCCCCCACAATCGCCGCCACTTCGCCCGCCCGCACTTCCAGCCGGATTCCGCGGAGTATCGCGGGGCTTCCCGGATAGGCGAAACTGACGTTTTCGTATGTGATCCGGTCGGAGAAATGCCCCAGCGTTACGGCTCCGGGCGCCTCGTCAACTTCCTCCGGCAGATCCAGCAGCGTGAAGACGTTGGGCGTGCATCCGAGCGCCTGCATAAACTGATGGTAGATTCCTCCGAGGCGCTTGATGGGCTCGTACACGCGGAACAGCGCGTAAATGAACGCGATAAACGCGCCGCGGGTGAGCAGGCCCGTCCGAATGCGGTCGCGCGCATAGAGCAACGCGAAAGAGAGCACTGCGGCGCCCAGCAGCTCCATCAGCGGCGCGTTGGCGATCCAGGCCCGGATCCAGCGCATGTTTTCCCGCAGCAGGCGCCGCGATGTCTCCCGGAATTTCTCGATTTCGAACGCCTCCATCCCGAAAGCCTTCACCACCCGGTTGCCGGTGATGGTTTCCTGCAGGATCTGGCTCAGGTCCGCCAGGCGCGATTGGCTCTCCTGCACCGAGTGCCGGATGCGCCGGCCCAGCTTGCCGACGGGAACCACCACCAGCGGCAGAATGACGAGCGAAAGCAGCGCGAGCTTCCAATCAATCAGAAAGAGGACCACCACGCAGCCGAAGAACGAAAACGTGTGCCGGAAGAAATCTGCGAACCACTCGGATAGCGCGCCCCGGATTCGCTCTACGTCGCTGATCACCGTGGACATCAGCCGCCCCGTGGGATTGTGCTCGAAGAATCCCACCGGCTGGCGGATCAGCCGCGCGTACACCTGGTTGCGAAGCGCGGTGACCGCGGAGAGACCCACGAACTGAATCGAGGAAATGGACACGAATTCGCAGATGCCCTTGATCACGAATAGAAACAACAGCGACAGCGTGAATACCGCCCATACGTGATGGATGCTCGAAGGAAACAGCGAATTCAGCATCAGCGTGCGGTCGGTAAAGGGGATACGGACCAGCGTCAGCTTCGAATCGGAAATCGTGGGGTCCAGCACCTTGTCCATCGCCGGAATGATCATCAGGGCGGTCAGGCCCTCGGCCAGCCCCACCACGAACATCAGCAGGATTCCCGCCGTAAGCCGCTGACGGTGCGGCCGCAGATAGCGGAACAGGCGCGACAACTCGGCTGAAAACGAGAAGGCCAAGGCGGACTCACTCCGTA
>JASHRU010000321.1 GCA_030037225.1 Candidatus Acidiferrales bacterium
CCTTCCCAGCGCCCGCAGCAGCCGTGCCCCCAGGAACAGAGTGGCGAGTGTGCCCGTGTGCGGCTCGAGCAGGCCTCGCAGCAGCGGGTCGTCTTCCGGCACGCCGCCAGGCGCGGCTGCGAGCAGCCGCCCCCACGCGTCTCCTGTCCGTGCTGCGCCCCCGGCCGCTCCGTCTTCCTTCGGCAGCACAGCCTCCACCAGTTCGCGCACCGTGTAGATTTTCTGCCGCGCTTCATCGGACACGATGGTCCCGAACATCTCCTCCAAATCCGTGAGCAATTCGACCCGCTCCATGGAATCAAGGCCCATTTCGAGCTCGATATTCGCGTCCGGATGCACCGGCCCCATCTCTTTTCCGGCGCGCGCGATCACTTCCAGCGCCCGAGCCACTTCCGGCAGCGCGGCCCAAGCCGCATCCGACTCGGAGAGCGGTCTCGTGGTGCTGGCGCGGCCAGTTGCTGCGGCGGATTCCGCGGCGGCGCGCTCGCGGGCCCGCGCGGCAATCTCGAAGCGCCTGAGTTTTCGCGTGGTCGTGCGCGGCAGATCTTCGGTCCACACGTCGAAGCTGAGCACGCGTTTGTGGCTCGGCAGCGCCACGCCCAGGCTTTCCATTTCGAATCGCAGCACCTCTCGCATGTTCACCACTTTTCTCTCGCGCATCACCTCCTGGTTCGGCACCACCACGGCGTGCAATCGCTCCGCAGCCGGTTCGTCGGGCCGCTCCAGGCCCATCACGCACAGCTCCCGGATGTAAGGCGAGTGCAGATATCGCGCTTCGATCTCCTCGGGATAAATGTTTTTCCCCGAGCTGAGCACGATGATTTCTTTCTTCCGTCCGGTGATGCGCACCCGCCTACGCCCGTCGATCACGCCCAGATCGCCCGTCATGAGCCAGCCGTCACGAAGCGTTTCAGCCGTCGCGTCCGGACGGTTGTAGTAGCCCTGCATCACCACCGGCCCGCGAATCATCACTTCTCCGTCGGTTTCCTCGATGCCTGCACCGTTCGCTCCCCCCTCGCCCGCATCGCGGCCCCGCGGCCCGATTTTCACTTCCACTCCCCAAATCGGCTGGCCTACCGTGTCCACGGCCGAATCGCCGGGACGCAGCACTGTCGCCCCGCCCGTGCATTCCGTCAGCCCGTATGCTTGCAGGATGTTGAATCCCATCGCGTAAAGCTCGCGGCCGATGCCGGGATCGAATCGCGAGCCCCCGGTAACGAGCAGCCGCATCCGAGGCCCGAGCACTCGATGCACGCGCGCGAACAGCCGCGGTCCCAGGTTGATTCCCACGCGGCGCAGCGCGGCGTTCAGCCCCAGCATCAGGCGGAAGGCGGCGCGCTTCGCGCCTCCCGCCGCGGCCACCTGCTGCCCCACGCGCTCGTGAATCAGGTAGAAGAATTGCGGCACACAGCAAAGCGCCGTGATGCCGCGCTCCTCGAGCGCGCGCAGCAGTTCCGTTGAGTTCAGCGTTTCCAGATACACCACGCGCCCGCCGATCGAAAGCGGCAGGATCAGGTTTGCGACCAGCGCCAGCGCGTGATACAGAGGCAGCACGCCCAGCAGCACGTCGCGCTCGTCCAGCCAGATCGTCCGAAGGATGCCTTCGAGCTCCGCCAGCAGATTGCCGTGCGTCAGCACCACGCCCTTCGGGTCGCTCGTCGTGCCCGAGGTGTATAGAATCACCGCGGGATCTTCGCGCACCGCGGGACTCGCCGCGGCGGGCGCCGTCTCCGTCATGCTTTCCTGCTCGCCTCCGCCCAGCGGCAGCACGGTGCACCCCGTGCCCGCCAGCGAAGCTGCCTGCCGCGCCACCGCTTCCATTCGCGCCGAAGCCACCGTCAGCCGCGCGCCCGAATCCTGGAGCAGCCGCGCGATCTGCTTCGCCGCGTAGTTGGTGTCCAGCGGCACGGCCACGGCGCCAATCTGCAGGATGCCGAGAAACGCCGCGCACCACCGTGCGTCGTTCTCCGCCAGAATCACGCAGCGGTCGCCCCGCGCCAGTCCCCTCGCCGCAAACCGCGCCCGCGCCTGCGCCTCCATGCGGGCGAGTTGACTGTAGGTGACGGCATCGATCGTGTCTCGCCGTTGGACTTCAACAGCGGTCCGGCCCGCGAAGCTCCCGGCGGCTGCCGCGAACGCATCGCACAGATTGTTCCACTGCGCGGGCTCCGCCGGCTGCTGCGCCTGGCGCGCCTCACCCCCCGCCGCCGCGGGTGCCGCGACTCCGTTCTGCGTGCTCGCGGGCGCGCTCATGGTTTCGTTCCGCTTCCGCTCGTATTGGCTGCCGCAGCAATCGCGAATTGGCGCGTGTGATTCAGCAGCGCCACCAGTGAATCCTTCGGCACGCTGGTCACAAACGGCGCGACAATCGGCTCCAGCAACACGGGGATCCGGCGCGTCAGCGTGATGGATTCGCATTGCACGTAGGTGCCGCCGTCCTTTTCCTCATATTTCCAGTACGTGTTCAGCCGCCACAGAAAGCCGCGGTCGTTTCCCTCCGGCAGCAGCTTCTCGTCGGGCTGGCCTGCGTTCTCCACTTCCTGCGCGCGCGTCACGTGCGACCGGCTCACCACCCGCGTCGCGCTGATCGTCCGGTACCACGCCTCCATCCAGGTGTCCACGGTCACCGTCAGGATATGCTTCGCGTGGAATCGCAGGTACACCAGAAAGTGCTCTCCGTCGCGCGAATCGAGTTTCGACCGCGCCACTTCCGGCGCGTAATATTTCGCGTGGTGGTCGTAATCCTCCACCAGGTTCACCACCGTCGCGATGTGCACCCCGGGAATGAAAACGAGTGCCACCCAATGGTGCACCAGCCCGTCCGGCACATCGTAATGTTTGCCTTTGACCGTTTGGTCCAGCCTCTCGATCACCAAACCCTGGTTCTGCAATTGCCGGTCATACTCCTGCTTCCTCGGCTCCGGCTGCGTGTCCACCCACAGAAACGGCCCGCGCTGCGCTTCGGCGTCGAATTCCGCGTCGCGAGCGGCTGCAAACCGGTTGAAGGCTTCAAGCGTCTCCGGCTTCAGCTCCGACGCCGTGGCCGCGGGCTCCGTCAAGAAGAGCAGCGCCGATAGACCGGCAGCCGGTAGGATGCGGCGCATCGTCGCCATTCCGCGGCGAGTCTGCGCTGCCCCATTCCGGCTGTCAACAGCGGCCGGTCAGCGTCAGTCGTGCGGCTGCGGAGGCTGGCCTTTCTTGTCTTGCCCGGCTTCGGATGGTGCTGTGATGTGGATCGTGAGGGAGGTTGTCTCGCCCGTCCGGATGCGCACGTCCCGAATCCATGCCGACGACGATTCTCCCGCCGTCGCGCGAACGTCCACGGGCCCGGTCGGGCAGGTCAACCGAAAATGTCCCTGCGCGTCCGTCTTTGCGGCGCGCGGTGAGCGGCCGTCGGAGGATTGGCAATAGACGCTCGCTTTCGCCGCAGGCTTTCCATCTGCGCCCAGCACCTGTCCGGCGAGTTTGCCCATTGGCCCCGGCGCCCGTTGGGGCGTGGTGGATTGGGCCGCGCCCTCGATCGCGAGCAGCAGCGCGCACACGAGCACCGTGGCTCCGGTCCATCCGGCTGCGGTTTCGAGTTTTGTCGAAAGCGCGCGTTTCGTCATCTGCGGCGCGCTGGGCTCGTTACAGCGTAGCATCAAACTGCAACGCTTCAATCATCTGGTTCAGCTCTGCCTGCGCTGCCGCCCGCTTTGCCTCCAGATCCGAAATTTCCTTGCGGATCGTGTCCAGCCGGCTCTCCTGGTCGTCCAGCTCCTTGGTGTAGCGCTGCAGGAGCGCCTTTTCTTCCGGGCTGCCTTTCAGCGCCTTCATGTTCTCGCGCAGCCGCTGTTGGTCGTCGAAGATGCGTTTGATTTCGTCGCGCCGCAACTGCAATTCGCGGTCGAGCCCCGCGATCACGACCTTCTGCGCAAGGACCTTTCGCAGCGCCGCTTCGATTTCCGGGTTGATCTTCTTCTCGCGGACGAAAAATGTGACCTGATCGTCCGTCAAATTGTTGATCTGGAATTGCGTGTACAGCGGCTTCGCTTCGTCGACCGCCAGCGTTTCCGTCTTTTTCGGCTCCACGTGCACACGGAAGCGGTACGTCGCCGCCGTGGTCTCCGCCGGCTCCAGGTCCTTTGCCAGCTTGTACTCCGGCCGGCGGGGATGCTCGATCACCACCGTGCGCGGGTGCGTGTCTTCGTTCCGTATCGTGTACGTTTTCTCCTCGCGTACCTCGCTCGTCTGGATCATCAGCCCGTGGGCGATGCGCACGTGCGTCACCGGCTGCGAGCTGCTCTGCGACTGTGCGTTCACGCGCACGCCCAAGTCCGCCGCGTAGGAGAGCAGCCGCTTTTCCCCGGGCTTGATCGGCTCCACGAGCCCCTCGCCCGCAAACGTCTCCTCTTCCAGCACCGTGAAGCTTCCGCCGTCGAGCGTCAGCCCGCTCGAGTTCGTCAGCCACACGGCCAGCAGAGGCTGCGGCCGGCCCGCCGCTTCGCTCCACAGCGAAACCTTTTCCGCGGTGATGTCGGACTGCAGAATCGGCACGAGTGCCGACTGGTTTTTCCGTATCGTCACCGGCTGCTTCAGCTTGTATTCGAAAAGGTCGCCCAGTTCCTGCGCACGGGCCGCAGCCTGCTGCGCCGCGCGCGTCTCAGCGATCGTGGCTGCGTTCATGGCCGACGATTCCATTTGCAGGGCGGTTGCGCCGCCGCCCATCCCCGATCCGGCGCCTCGCGCCATCGCCTTTGCCATTGGCCCCGGCATCGCTGGCGCAGCCGCCACCTCCACCGCCTCGGTCGCCCCTCCCACTTGAAGCGTCACGTCTTTCGAGTTCTCCTCCCCTCCCGTCACTTCAACGTTGTTCTCCGCATACGTCCGGAATCCCCTCTGCTGCACTTCGATCCGGTAATTTCCGTCCGGCAGCCCCGTCACCTCGTAATCGCCGGAATCATCCGAGTTCGTCGTCGCCACAAGGTTATTTTCCGCGTCGTATACGCGCACGGTGGCATTGGCAACGGCCGCCCCGCTCGGATCCGTCACATTGCCGCTGAGCGTTCCGTTGCCGGGAATGAGCGTGGCCGCGTGCGTCTGTGGCGCGAGCTGCACGCTTTCCGGCAGCGGCACCACCGGCCGCCGCGAATAGTACGGCTGCGAGAGCTGCTGGATGAACGATTGCGGCGCTCCCGCCACGAGCGACAGCTCCACGTTTTCCCAATCCTCGCCCACCGTGTTATCCACAATCGCCCAGCCTTGCAGCAGCGGCTTTGCCGTTTCCTTCGAGGGCATCACGATCCGGTACGTCGTCTTCCACAGCGGCACTTCGCTGATGTAGCTCACGTACACCTGCCGCTCGCCCGCCCCCGTCGAAGAGACTGTCATGCGCCGAAGGTCCTGCGAGCGCGTGGACGCGATCAAATCCAGGTAGCGGCCTACCTCCTGGTTCAGGTCGCGTTCGGCCAGCCGCACGCTCGTTGCTCCGCCCAGCTCCGCCGTGCGCACTTCGCCCGAATCCGTGATGAGCGAGATTTCATCGTAGGGCGCCATGATGCCATCCTTTGTGGCCCGCGATTTGTGTTCGACGGAGAGCAGCCGTCCCGCAATCACCCCTCCGCCGGAGTGCACCTCCAGCCGCGCTCCCCGAAGCGCCGTCAGGAACTGGTTCACCGTTGTCTGTTCGCCCAGCGGCAGTCGCAGCGCGCCCAGCCGTTTGGCCAGCGGCGCCTCCGAGTTGTAATTCACCGCGGTGATGCGCCCGCCGCCCAGATCGAGCACGGTCAGCGAGCCGAGCACATCGTTCAGTTGTCCGCTGGTGAAGTCGATGTTCAGCGTCTGATTGCCGCGCACGCGGCCCAGATGCTCGAAGTAGCCCACGCCGTTCTTGTAGAGCACCACGCGGCGCACGGGCAGCTTCGCTCCCGCGGTTTCAGTTCCGGCGCCGGCCTCGGCTTCACGCGCGCCGGGAGCCGGAGCGGCCGGCGGTTTGGCTGCGGGTTTTTCCTGCGAGGCTGTGGCGACCGAGAAAAATACGAAAATTGTTGCAGCGAAAAGGGATCGAAGCATGGGGCGCCTCCGTTGGGCAGAAGGTACACTAGGTTAGACACCCGGAAAACGAAAATGGGCGTCCGGGCTGAATGCCCGGCTCCCGGCGGGAGAGAAGCGATGGCGCGCTACTTGACGTTTCATACGCTCGCATGCCTCACACGGCAGGGCGCCGCACAGCTCCTCGAGCGATTTCGCCAGGCGCCCGGAATGCGCCTGCGCTCCGCGCATGTCAACCTGCAAGACGGCAAAATGCTCGTCGAATGGGAGGCGCCGGACCGTGAATCCCTGGAGCGCTGGCTCGACGCCGAAAAGATGCATCGCGACTGGCTCCTGCGTGTGGAATATGAAGCCCGCGAAGGCCCCCTGGAGCCGGCCATGTAGCACAGGCTTTTAGCCTGTGCTCCATCTTCGCTTGAAACAGCCGCCGAGCCAGGCCCATCGCAAGCTGGCTTATCGCCTTCGCCCCGATTGAGTGCTTGCCGCTGTGCCCGTGGAACCTCTCTCCCGCTCCGCGCATCTCATCCGCATCACCAAAACGGGCATGCGACCCGTGTCCCCATTCCACGGGACCGGGCGCAGAGCCGCAAAGGAGCCAGGAAATGAGCGATTACGCAGACCCGGATGTACTCGTCTCCACCGCCTGGGTGGCCGAGCACAGCCGCGATGCCGGCATTCGCGTGGTCGAGGTGGACGTGGACACCTCCTCGTACGCGCAGGGACACGTGGACGGCGCCATCGGCTGGAACTGGCAGGCGGAATTACAGCATCCCGTTCGCCGCGACATTCTCGATCCGCAGGGCTTTGCCGCACTCATGCGCCGGTCCGGCATCACTCCCGATACCACCGTGGTGCTCTACGGCGACAACAATAACTGGTTTGCTTGCTGGGCGCTCTGGCTGCTCAGCTACTACGGCCACGCGAAGCTGCGCCTGATGAACGGCGGACGCAAGAAGTGGATTGAAGAGAAGCGGCCGCTCTCCACCGCCACCGTCGCCGCGACGCCTTCCAATTACCCCGTGCCCGCTCCGAATCTCGATCTGCGCGCGCGCCGCGATCACATCTTTGCCGTGCTCGAGGGCCAGCGCAGCGCGCATCTCGTTGACGTGCGCTCGCCCGATGAGTTTACCGGCAAGGTCATCGCCCCTCCGGGCATGACGGAAACGGCTCAGCGCGGCGGGCACATTCCCGGCGCGGCGAGCATCCCCTGGGCGCAGGCCGTGCTCGAAGACGGCACGTTCAAGACCGCCGACGCGCTCCGCCAGCTCTACGGCGGCAAGGGCGTCACCGGCGAGAAGGAAGTGATCGCCTACTGCCGCATCGGCGAGCGCAGCGCGCACACCTGGTTCGTTCTGCGCTACCTGCTGGGGTTCGGCCGCGTGCGCAACTACGACGGCTCCTGGACCGAGTGGGGCAACATCGTGGGCGCGCCCATCGAGCGGGAACTCGCGGCAACCGCGGCCAATTGATTCTGTACCGACGGCGGGTCCCGAACGCAGCGGGGAAAGACTTCCCGGCGCCCTGGAATTGGGCGCCAAGAATCGATTGTTGGACGCCTGCTGGATCCCGCTGCATTGGAGCGCGGACGAACGCCCTTTCGGGCCGCGCCGTCAACGTTCCGCAGCGTCCTA
>JASHRU010000322.1 GCA_030037225.1 Candidatus Acidiferrales bacterium
CACGATGACGGGCTCGAGCAACGTCGGCCTGGGCGTCGCATCCACGGGTTCAAACTCCAGCAGCGCGGGAAAAACCACGAACAGCGGCAACGTCTATGTGGTCATAAGTGGAGTGTTAGGCGAGAACTCGTCAGGAACGAACAACACCGGAGTGGGAAGCGCCAGCTCTTTGAGCGCGATCGCAAGCGCCCCTCTGGGGTTGAACACGACCGGCTCGGACAACACGGCCATCGGGGGCGCGGACTTTACCGGCGCGCCGGGAACGGCGGCTATCGCCGCGCTGGGCTCCAACACGTCGGGTTCGGGCAACACCGCGGTAGGCGGCGGAAATTACTATGAGGTGATCAATGGCGTACCGGGAGACAGCGGTTCGCTCGGCAACAACACGACGGGAAGTGGGAACACAGCAATGGGCTCGGCATCGCTCAGCAGCAACATCACCGGGAATTACAACGTGGCGGTGGGGACCCGGGCGGGAGTCACGAACGAGCAGGGAAATGCGAACACGACGGGCTCCTACAACGTGTTCCTGGGCTACGCAGCGGGACCGGGAATAGCAACAGAAATCGACAACGCGACGGCCATTGGTCCCAATGCGGTGGTGGATTGCAGCTATTGCATCGTGCTGGGGAGCGTGAGCGGCGCGAACGGCGCGGCGGAAAAGACGAACCAGGGCGGAACAACGACGAAGGTGGGCATTGGAACGGCCATGCCCGGGCAGGCGCTCGAGGTGGTGGGAAATATTCAGATCGATACGACGGGCAACGGATTGGTGTTTCCGGATGGCACGGTGCAGAGCACGGCGGGGGCGGGCCTGACCGCGATAAACACCTTCACGGGAACAAACGTGTTCACGGCCGCGCCCACAGGGACGGGAACGGGCCAGGGCTCACTCTTCATCGACCCGCCCTCGGCCAGCGCCGGGCAAACCTTGTTGGGGGCTGCGGTCGGCGGGACGCAGGAAATGCTGCTGGATAGCGGAGGCAATCTGACGCTGGGCGGCGCTCTGAACCTTCCCAACACGTCGGCGAATTCAGGAACTCCGACGGGCGGGGTGATCACGCTCGGGGGCGACAGCTTCGCGCATGCTTATGGCGCGAGCGGCCTCAGTTCGCAAAACACTTTCGTGGGCATCGGGGCAGGAAATTTCGTCACGACCGGCGCGAACAACGCGGCGTTCGGTCCGGGAGCGCTAGCCTCTAACACCACGGGCTCGAACAATGTGGCGATCGGCTCCGCGCAGTCGGACCCTTGTCCGGGCTGCGCGGGAAAATCCGCTGGCGGCAACCTGATGACGTACGTGCCCCCTCTCGGCGTGCTCGGTAGCAATACCACGGGGTCGAGCAACGTAGCCATCGGCGGCCCGGTCGCCGCAAATGCTGCTATGGCGATCAATGCCGCCGACTCCGCGATGAATGCAAATACGAGCGGCCTTTACGACACTGCGGTCGGGGCGGGGGCGCTGACCGACAACACTTCAGGCCTCGCAAACACTGCGGTTGGCACCCTTTCTCTTGGCCTGAATACGTCGGGAGAATTCAATACTGCATTAGGGTTTGAATCAAACGTCAGTCCGGGGAATCTAGACTTCGCAACGGCGGTGGGTTCGAACTCCGTGGTGGGTTGCAGCTACTGCCTGGTGCTGGGAAGCGTCAACGGTATGAACGGGGCCAGCTCCAGTGTAAACGTGGGCATCGGCACGACGACTCCGGCAGCGACGCTCGATGTGGAAGGCAACGGAAACGGCACGGGAAGCACGACGCTCCAAGTGGTCGGCAGTGCAAGCATCACCGGAACGCTCATGATGGGAAACGCGATCACGTTCGCGGCCAACCAGACCTTCCCGATTACGGGTACGAATGGCGGCACGGTCACCTCTGTCACCGGCACGGCGCCCATCCTGGTCACCAATAACACCACCACGCCGAACATCAGCATCGAGAACCCGAACGTCACGATCAGCACCAGCGGAGGACTTAGTGGTGGTGCAACCGTGGCGCTTGGCGGCACTCTGAATCTCACCACGAACGCCACTAACTCCGACGTGGTCGGCACAATTGTCGAGCGCGATCTTTCGGGCAACTTCTCGGCGGGAAGCGTGGCGCTCGACGGCAATCTGGAGCTGCCGACTTCGACATCGGCGACAGCGGGTGTAATCACCCTGGGCGGTGCTCCGTACCTTCAAAATTATGGCGGAAACGTTTTTGTGGGCGGTGCAGGGAATTTCACCACAACGGGCTCAAACAACACGGCGACCGGATTTGAAGCGCTCCAGACGGATACGACCGGCGGCAACAACACGGGTGCAGGGCAACAAGCGCTGATTTTGAACACGACAGGGAGTGAAAACTCAGCCCTTGGCTGGCATGCAGGCCACACGGTGGACGGCTCCTCCCTGACGGCGAACAACAACACTTTCCTGGGGGCGGGATCGGGAGCGATGACCGGAAGCTTTACCAACGCAACGGCGGTGGGCGCCAATGCGATGGTGGACTGCAACAATTGCCTGGTGTTGGGTAGCGTCAACTCGCCTACGGGGCCGACCGGGCCCATACTCGCCGTCAACGTCGGCGTCGGAACGGGGGCACCTATGGCCACGCTCGACGTGGAGGGCCCCGGCAACGGCACGGGAAGTATGACGCTTCTCGTGGGCGGCGCAACAACCATTGACGGAAACTTGACGGTCAACGGCACGCTGGCTTGCACCCCCGCCTGCTCGGGCGGCAGCGGAGGCGGCAGCGGGACGGTGACCAGCATTACCGCCGGCGCGGGCCTCACCGGGGGGACCATCACAACCTCGGGCACCATTGGGATGGAGACCTTCAGTTGCGCGTCTGGCGCGATCACCTCGTTGCCGACGCTGGCTTGCGGGGCGTTTGCGACGCTCGGAGCGAACCTCTTCACCGGAAATCAGACGGTGACCGGAAGCATCTCAACCACCGGCAACCTCGCACTGCCCGCTACGATCGGCTCTTATGCCGGCGTGATCACGCTGGGCGGCGCGAGCTTTATTCAGGCCTACAACCCGAACAACACGTTCGTGGGACTGGGCGCGGGGAACTTCGTGATGACCGCGGGGGCCACGGGCAATACGGGAGTGGGAACGAATGCCCTGGCAGCCGTGTC
>JASHRU010000323.1 GCA_030037225.1 Candidatus Acidiferrales bacterium
CCGAGACGTTCACGATTACGCCCGCGAGCGGCGGCACCGGGACGGCGGGAGCTTCCTCGGTGGCCGTGTACATCATCGACGAGAACTCGGGCGTGGCCATGACGCTGGATGCTCGGGACGGCAATCCGATCGCGATCGGCATGGGAGTGCGCCAGCAGAATCCGGGAACCTTCACCACCGGTTCGCTAGCCGGGCCCGACGTGCTGTGGTTCGCCGGGCAGCCCTCGGGTGGAACTGGAGCGGCCGTCGGCTTGTTTACCACGTCGGTGGTGGACGGCACGCCGACCTTCAGCATCACGGCCGATATCAATTCTGCCGGGACGGTGGGCATTGGGGAGGCGCTTAGCGGGCCTTACAGCGTGGCGGCAAACGGCACCGGATCGATTACCTTGACCAGCACAGAGTATTTCGCGCTGATCGGGCAGGACCACGGCTTCGTGGTGGATAACGACAGCGCAGTAAACGTTGGGGAGTTCCGCTCGCAGTCCGGGGCGCCCTTTTCCGCTTCGCCATTCCCCTCCAGCCTTTTCATCGGGCAGCAGGAGACGCTCCCTGCTTCCAATTCGGCATTCTCGGGCATCGGCGTGGTTTCGTCGCCTGGCATGCTGGCGGTGACCGACGACGAGAGCCACAGCGGTGGTGATCTCTACTTCGACCAGAGCCTGGGAACGCTGGACTTCACTGTGATGTCGTCCAACGGGCACTTTACGGTGCCGATGAGCTCGACCTCGGGAGGGATCACCGGATATGTGGTGTCGCCGTATGAAACGGCGTTCTTCGATACCACCGGGCCGACGTCGGACCCGGCGCCTTCGATCCATCCGAACCTGGTGATCGCAAAAACGCAGACCGCGCCTCCGGGGACGGCATCGCCGGCGGCCCCAACTGTGAATTTTGCGACGGCCGTGGTCCAGGGGATGACCGCACAGTCCGCCGCAGTTACGTTCACCAATACGGGTCTGGGCCCAATGGCATTTACGGGGACGAATACGGCGAGTTCGCCGGATTTCAGCGTGGATCTGGGCGCCGCTGCAACGGGAACCAATCCGTGCTTCCCGACAACGGGAGTGCAAATCTTGAGGCCGCAGGAGAGCTGCACGGTGATCTTCACGTTCACGGCGCCGACAGGGACGGCGAATGACGCGGCACTCGATGAGAGCCTGATCCTGGAGACGGACGGGACAGCCAACGTGACCGTGATGCTGACCGGGACGGTGCTGGCGCCGACGTTCGGCGTTTCGCCCGCCACGCTGGCCTTCGGCAACCAGCCGGAAGGTGTGGCGAGCGGGGCGAAAACGCTGACGTTCTCGAACACCGGCGGCGCGCCGCTGATCATCACGGGCGGACTGACGCCAACGGGCACGAACGCCACGGATTTCGCGGTGGTGTCCGCGACAGTCGGCGCCGACGTTTGCGGGACGACGCTACCCATCACGATAGCGGCGGGCTCGATGTGCACGGTGCAGTACACGTTCACGCCGACAGCGATGCCGCCGGGGAGCGAGACGGCAGATTTGGTGGTAGCGAACAACGCCGTCGGCAGCCCGGAAACCGTAATGCTGTCGGGCACGGGGATTTTGCCGATGGCGACGTTTACGCCGACGGCGGAGGTGGGCGTGAATTTCGGCGCGGTGATGCCGATGACCACGAGCGCGGCGATGACGGTGACACTGGCAGTAGGAGCGGGGACAGGGACGCTGCAACTCACGTCAATTGGGATCGTGCCGGGAATGGGAGCGGGGCCGAACGACTTCGCCATCGTGATGGCAGGGACGACGTGTCCGACGGACGGCGGGACGGTAGCGGCGGGGACGAGTTGCATGGTGTCGGTGACGTTTACGCCGTCGGTGACGGGGACGCAGGAAAACGCCACGCTGACCTTCGCGGGATCGAACCTGACGGGAAGCCCGGTGAACATCCCGCTGACGGGGATCGGTGCCTCGACCGCGGCAGGATTCACGCTCACGGGGCAGTCCGTAAACGGAAGCAACGGCACGACAATCACGGTCCTGCCGGGAGACACGGCGACGTTCACGATCATCGTGCAGCCGAACCCGGGCTTCATCGGGGTCATCTCGCTGATGTGCGTGTCGGGGATTCCGGCGACGATTGCGACGGTGAATCCGGCGTCGATCAACGTGACGACGACTCCGAGCCCGCCGTTCACGGTCACGTGCACTCTGCAGACGAACTGCAATACGTCGCTCGTGGCGCCGCGGCCGCCATCCGGCGCGCCACCGTGGACGCCGCCGCCGGTAGGTGTGGTGCTGCTGCTGGCGATGCTGATGGCCATCCAGTGGCGCAGGCGCTCGTCCGGCGAAGGCCGCGGCTGGACGCGGCAGATCGCGCCGGCGTGCGCGATGGTGCTGCTGGTGCTGCTGGTGATTACGTGGACGGCGTGTGTGAACAATCCCGCACCGGCCATCCCGGGAGCGCCAACGACGCCGGCTGGGGTGTATCAGATCCAGTTGGTGGGGACGGCGGTGGGCGGGGTGAAGACGGTGCTGCCGCTCACGGTGCACGTCATCTGAGCGTGTGGACCCGAACGATCGCCGGGCGAGCCCGTGATGGAAGATGGCGCGGAGGTTGCGCGCTTCGGGAGTAACGACGTGGTGCCACAGGCGCAGAGCACGAGAGAAAGACAATTGACATGAGGCTGCGAGTGAAGTAACAAAGTTACACGAGCCGGGGGTCGCTCGGAATTCGAGCAAAGGTGGCCCAATGAAGAAAGCGTCCCAAATGAGCTGGTTCCTTGCTGTCCTGACGTCGGTGGCACTTGTGTTGCCGGCACCGCTCTGGGCACAGCAAGGGCAGAGCGCGGGGCAGATATCGCGACTGATCCCGAACGTGAACCTGCAACACGGGACGCGCGTGCAACTGGCGAACCCCGGAACGAAGGTCCTGTGGGGTGACACGATCCAGACGGATTCGAACGGGCGGGCGCGCATCTCGCTGGACGATGGCTCAATCTTGAACGTGGGATCGAATTCGAACCTGCGAGTGGTGCAACACGACGCTGCGAACCAGCGCACGCAGGTACAGTTGGCCTATGGGCGGCTGCGGGCGAGCGCGATACGGCTGGCGAGGCCCGGAGCGTCGTTTGAAGTGCGCACGCCTACCGCAGTGGCCGGCGTGGTGGGAACGGAGTTCGACCTGACGTTCAGCAACGACATGACAACGCTGAGCGTGACGGAAGGCTCGGTGAAATTCTGCAACCTGACGGGAACGTGCGTGATTGTGGGCGCCGGCTTTACATCAGCGATTCGCGACAGCAACCCTCCCTCCCAACCGGTTCCGACGCCGCCCTCAACAGCTACGGAAAACGTGAACAGCACCTCTTTGCAAGGCGGAGTGGGAGGCGGAGCGGGAGCGGCGGTAGGAACCACAGCGGCCGTCTCGCACAGCTTCCTGATCCTTGCGACGGTGATCGGGGCGGTGATCGTTCCGGCCATCGTGGTGCCAGTGGAGAACAGCGGAACCAAGTGCGGCTGCAGCACGGTGCTGAGCGGCAAGGGCGGTCCAGTCGCCCATCCCTAGCGCGAAGAATTCAAGCGGTCCAACTCAATTCCAGAGTGCGCGACGGCGCGCCGGACAAACACGCGTGTGCGAGTGACGGGCCTGGTTCAGGAGGGGACGCGAGCCCTTCCCAGAATTTCCATTGCGGCAACAATCGTATTGACGTGGATGCGCACGGTATCTTCCGTGCGGCGGGCGTAGCCGCCGGCGGGTGCGGTGACCACGGGAATGTTCAGGCGGCGGGCGTACTCGAAGACAAGCCGGTCACGGCGCTTGAGCCCCTCGATAGTGAGAGACAAACCCCCGAGCTGATCCTCACGATACGGGTCTGCGCCGCCGAGGTAGTACAGAATGTCTGTGTGGAACTCGTCGAAGGCTTCCATGAGCTTTTTCTCGAGAATGGCGAGGTAGTCGTCGTCGCCGGTGCCGTCGGCGAGATCGATATCGATGTTGGAAGGCGGCTTGGGGAACGGGTAGTTGTTCTCCTGGTGGATGGACAGAGTGAAGACGGATTGATCGCCGCGGAAAATGGCAGCAGTGCCGTTACCCTGATGAACGTCGGTATCGACGACCATGACCTTGCGCACAAAGCCGTCGGTCTGAAGCCGACGGATGGCCACGGCGACATCGTGGATGGCGCAGAAACCTTCTCCGTGGTCAGGAAAGGCGTGGTGAAGGCCGCCAGCGAGATTGGCGGAGAAGCCATCGGCGAGAGCGCGCATGCCGGCGAGGATGGCGCCTCCGGTGGCGAGCCAGACAGCGTCCACCATCTCGCGTGACCAGGGAATTTCCAGGTGCATCAATTCCTGGAGGCTGAGGTGGCCGGTTTTCAGTTTGTGCACCCACTCGGGCGTGTGCACGCGGAGCATGTCGGCATCGGAGGCGGGTTCGGGGGTGAGAAAATCGGCGGGGTGGACAACGGCGTCGCGGAGGAGGGCCTCGTGGATGAGGCGGTACTTCTGCGAGGGAAAGACGTGCTCGCCGAGATGCAGATCGTAATCGGGATGGTAGATGAGTTTGAAGGGCGCCATCAGCATGCTCGGAAGCGCGGGAAGGCCGGCGGATCGGCCGCGCGGAGAAAGAGTATCCACAACGGCAGCGCGAATCAATCAAACGCAGTTCGAGGGGCGAGTTTTGGCGTACGCTGTGTGTGTGGTAGAGTGAGGCCCGTGCGGAGAGCGATTGCCATCCTCGCGTTGGTGAGCCTGCTGGCCGGGCCTGCTTCGGTGTGGACAGCGCAGAGTTGTTGCTGCTGCACCGACTGCTGCAAATCCGGTATCTGCCCGATGCACGTGAGACATACGAGTGGGCAGGCAAAGGCACGGGAAGCGAACGTTGTAATGCTCTGCCACCCCATGGAAGCCGCTGCGCCCGAGTCCACGCCGAAATGCAACGCCGGCACACAGTGCAGCGGAGCCACACACCAGTTGCCCCCGGCGCCAGAGCCGCGCGGAATTCTGGTCGCCGGAGCGGCCGTTCCGCAGCTTTCGTTCGAGCGAACTCTGATTTTGCGTCCTCCCGCCGCTGCGGCCCGCGGATTTACGGGGGTTCCCTTCGAGCCTCCGCGCCCGCTCGCCTGATTCGTTCGGCTTCCAACCAGTAAAGACGGCCTTTCGGACTGAGAGTCCGCAAAAGCCGGATGCTGTCCTATCTCCCGCGATGGCTCGCGCGAGCGCAGGGACGCCCCCCGGGGTGAGCCGGAAAGAGAGACGAGAACCATGCAGCGCAAGGGGTCTATTCGTTCGTCGTGGTGGTTCGTAGTGGCGTTGATTCTCGCAGCAGCGATTCCAAGCTGGGCGACGCTGTTCGGCACCGTGCGCGGAGTTGTGCACGACGCGCAGCACCGTCCGATTGCCGGGGCATCGGTAAAACTGAAATCGGCGACATCTGACTGGACGCAGACGGGACAAGCGGATGCGGACGGGGCGTTCCTATTTACGGCAGTGCCGCTGGGCGATTACACGGTGACAGCTTCGAGCAAAGGATTTGCCCCCCGGGACGAGGCGGTAACCGTGGGTTCGGGCACTTCGCCGGTGTTGCATTTGCAATTGGAAGTCGCACCGCGGAGCGAATCGGTGAAAGTGACGGCTGAGCCGCAGGAGCAGGTCGCCACGACCGATACGGTAACGCCGACGACGCTCGTGGCGCGAGCGGACATCGCGCAGACCCCGGGAGCGGACCGTACCAACGGACTGGAGATGATCACGGATTTTGTGCCGGCAGCCTACGTAACGCACGACATGTTGCACATGCGCGGAGGGCATCAGGTGGACTGGCTGATCGACGGAGTGCCGATTCCCAACACGAACATTGCAACGAATCTGGGGCCGCAGATCGATCCGAAGGACATTGATTATCTTGAGGTGCAGAGGGGGAGCTACGAGGCTGAGTACGGAGATCGGACGTACGGGATATTCAATGTGGTGCCGCGAACGGGATTTGAACGCAACCGGGAATGCGACGTGGTAATGAGCCTGGGAAATTTCTATCAGACGAACGACCAAGTCAGTTGCGGGGGACATACGCAGCGGTTCGCGTACTATCTGAGCATCAACGGAAACCGGAGCAATTACGGGCTGCAAACGCCGATCGCACAGGTTTTCCACGATGCAGAGAACGGGTACGGAGGCTTCGGTTCCCTCATTTTCAATCTGGATGCCAACAACCAGCTCCGGCTGATTTCTTCTATGCGGACGGATTACTACCAGATTCCGATCGATCCGGATCCCGACTCGACAGGGAACATGATTTTAGAGGAGGCGGGCGAATCGCCGAGCTACGGCCTGCGGGACGGCGAGCATGAAACCGACGGCTACGTGGCGTTCACCTGGGTGCACACGTTCAACCCCAACCTGCTCCTTACGGTTTCGCCCTTCTATCACTACAACAGCGCGAATTACCAGGGTGGGGCCAACGACTTTCCGGTGATCTCGACGGTGGATCAGATCTCGAATTATGGCGGCCTACAGGCCTCGATCGACTGGAACATACGAATCAATGATGTCCAGGCTGGCGTCTACGGGTTCGGCCAGCACCAGTACAACTTTTTCAGCAACGAATTCACGGACGGAAGTCCTAATTTTCCTGCGTCGTCGATCGGGGTGAATGGAGGCCTGGCGAGCGTGTTCGTGACGGACACGTTCAAGGCGACTTCGTGGCTGACGGTGATCGCGGGCCTGCGGGAATCGCATTTCACGGCAGACATCGTGGAAAACGCGACGGACCCGCGCGTGGGGCTAGCGGCGAGAGTGCCGAAGCTCGATTGGGTGTTCCGCGCATTCTATGGGCACTATTATCAGGCGCCGCCGCTGGCGACGGCAACGAGTGCGCTTGTGGGATTGGCGGCCAGCCAGGAGTTCTCATTTGCTCCGCTGCACGGCGAGCGGGACGAAGAGCACCAGTTTGGTGTGATGATTCCTTATCGCGGCTGGGTGCTGGACGCGGACACGTATCAAACGTTCGCGAGAAACTGGCTGGACCACAATAACATCGGGGAATCGAACCTATTCTGGCCGATTACGTGGGATGCTGCGCTGATTCAGGGGTGGGAGCTGACGTTGCGGTCGCCGCGGTTGTGGCACCGCGGGCAGTTCCACCTGGCGTATGCGAACCAGATCGCGCAGGCGACTTCGCCGATTACAGGAGGCCTGATTTTCGCAGTGCCGCCGGGGTATGCGCCTGTGGACCACGACCAGAGAAACACGCTGAACTTCGGGTTTACGGCGAATCTGCCATGGCAGAGCTACGCGTCGACGAACATCTACTACGGTTCGGGGTTCACGAACGGGCTTTTTGGAATGCCGAACGCTCAATATCCGGGGCCGTACCTGCCGGGGCATACGACGTTCGATCTTTCGGCGGGCAAAGAGTTCGCGGAGAAATACACGATTTCCGTGACGGGGCTGAATGTGGCAAACCGGCGCGTGCAACTGGACAACAGCCTGACGTTCGGAGGATTCCACTGGAACGATCCGCGGCAGATTTATGCGGAGTTTCGGTACCGGTTTCATTACTGAGCGCGAGTAGAAGCTTGGCGGAGGGGAACGGGACTGAACGAGGTTTGGCGGGCCCCTGCGTGAAACTAGTTCTCGCGTTCGAGGAGAAAATCTGGGACGGCGAACAGGGCGCGACGATATTCGTTGTCGGGGGAATCAGGCAGGCTGGCTTTGGCCTGCGCGGCGTAGTCGTGGGCGAGAGCGCGGGCGCGTTCGAAAGCGCTGCTGCGACGCACGAAATCCAAGATTTGCTCGGGACGCACAGAGTCGAAGCTTCGCTCGGCGAGCACGGCTGCGACCATGCGGTGCTCTTCCTGCCCGGCCTGGGCGAGGGCGTAAATAAGCGGCAGGGTGACTTTCCCATCCCGCAAATCGTTCAGGACGGGCTTGCCGATTTTCGATGGGTCGGAAGTGAAATCGAGAAGATCGTCCACGAGCTGGAAGGCGAGACCGGCGAAGCGACCGTAGTCGGCCATGGCCTGTTCGGTTTCCGGGTCCTGGGCGGCGAGGACGGCGCCCAACTGGGCGCAGCCGCTGAAGAGGCAGGCGGTCTTGCGGTAGGAGAGCTCCATGGCCTGGCGGTCGGTGACGTCGATGCGGCCGATGAGGTCGAGCTGGAGGAGTTCGCCTTCGACCATGTTCTGAGTAAGCTCGATGAGGACGTCGAGGATGCGGAAGTTGCGTTCGCGCATGGCGAGCTGGAACGATTGCATGTAGAGCCAGTCGCCGGCGAGAACGCTGCGGTGATTTCCCCAGCGCGAGTTGGCGGAGGGACGGCCGCGGCGAAGGCCGGCCTCGTCGATCACGTCGTCGTGAATCAGCGTAGCGGTGTGAATCATCTCCATTACAGCGCCGAGGCGGATGGTGCTCTTGCCGCGGAAGCCACAGAGGCCGGCGGAGAGAAGCAGGAGGGCAGGGCGCAGGCGCTTGCCGCCGCCCTGGATGACGTAGGAGCCGACCTCGGCGACGGCGGGAATCGCTTCGGAGTTCTGAGTGGCGATTTCCTGCTCGACGAGGGCGAGGTCGTCGCGCACTAAATCGAAAATCTCGCGAGTGGTCTGAAGCGGAATGTCACCCTCCCACGCCGGAGGCCCCCGACCCTGCATCTTCCCCTGCCGGCCCCCGCAGCCGGAACAGCGCACGGAAGTTCGCGGAGGTCAGGGCGCCAATTTCGTCTTCGGGTAAGTGTCTCACAGTAGCCAGCGCACGTGCCACAGCCGCAACGTGGGCAGGCTCGTTGCGCTTTCCGCGAAAGCCCTGGGGAGCAAGGAAGGGAGAATCGGTCTCAACGAGCAGGGAATCGAGGGGCAGGGCGGCCGCAACATCGCGCAGGGGCTGGGATTTGGGATAGGTGAGATTTCCGGCGAAGGAAATGCGGAAACCCATATCGAGGCCGCGGCGGGCGTCTTCGAGAGTGCCGCTGAAACAGTGGAAGATGCCGCCAAAGCCGGAGCGGGCCCGCTCCTCTTCGAGAATGGCGAGACAGTCGGGCCAGGCCTCGCGGCAGTGGATGATCACGGGCAGGCGAACGCGTTGGGCGATAGCGAGCTGTTCGCGAAAGATGCGGTGTTGGACGTCGCGCGGGGAGTGGTCGTAGTGATAATCGAGGCCGATTTCGCCCCAGGCGATGACGCGGAGATGGCCGGCATAGGCTTCGGCTTCCTGAAGGTGGCGCTGGGTGGCGAGCCTGGCTTCGTGGGGATGGATGCCGACCGTGGCGTAAATCCACGAATGTTTCTCGGCAAAGGGAAGGGCGGCGTCGAGCTTGTCGGGGCCGGCGGCACTGCCGATGGCGAGGATGGTGGAGACGCCCGCGTCGCGGGCGCGGGTGAGGACGGCGTCGCGGTCCGGATCGAAATCCGGGAAGTCGAGGTGGGCGTGGGAGTCAATGAGTTCCATGATGGGGCTGGCGCGGGACCCCAACGCTATTTTAGGCGCGAGCCGACGGGGGCATCTTCGTGGAAGCCGGCGAGAACCGGGCGGCCTTCGGGGCCGACGGTGGCGGCGACGACCATGCCATTGGATTCGACGCCGCGGAGCTTTCGAGGCGCGAGGTTGACGACGACGATGACGCGGCGGCCGATAAGCTTCTCGGGCTCGTAAAACTGGGCGATGCCGGCGACGATTTGGCGGACTTCAGTGCCGATGTCGACCATGAGTTTGAGGATCTTGTCGGCGCCGGCGATGCGTTCGGCGGATTTGATCTCGCCGACGCGGAGCTCGACTTTCATGAAATCATCGATGGAGATTTTGCCATCGCCAGCCACGGCAGGCAGGCCCGCGGCAGGCGCGGAAGGGGCGGCTGAGCCGGGCTTTGCAGGTTCACCGGGCTTGGGAGCGCCTTCGGCGCGAATCTGTTCTTCCATTTGCTCCATCCTTTCGAGGGCTTCTTCTTTCTGTACGCGCGGAAAGACCGCGGCCGGCGTTCCAATCGGGAGGCCGGGCGAAGTCTGCCCCCATCCGAAGTTGTCCATCTCTTGCTGGCCCAGCCGGCCATTCTGACCCATCTGCTCCCAGATCGTCTGGGTCACATGGGGCATCACGGGGTGAGCGAGGCAGACGGCGACGCGGAGACCCTCGTAGGCGGTGTTCAGGATCATTCCCAATTGGTCGCGGGAGTCCGGATTCTTCGCCACATTCCAGGGGGCGCTCTCCACCAAATACTTATCTAGTTCTCCGATCAAGCTCCAAACCGATTCGAGCGCCCGAGAAAACTGAAAAGTGTCGTAGAAACCGATGGCCTCTTTCATGACTCGGGACGCGCAGTCCATGACTCTCATTTCCCGGACAGGCCGCCAGGCTTCGGGTGGGGGCGTCCAAGGAGGTGCATTGGGAACCGTGGAATCGCAGTACTGCTGGATCATGGTCAGGACACGACTGGAAAGATTGCCCAGCCCGTTGGCGAGGTCGCTGTTGTAACGTGCGACGAGCGCCTCAAGACTGAAGCTGCCGTCCTGGCCGAAGACCATCTCGCGCAGCAAAAAGTAGCGAAGCGCATCCACGCCGAGAACGGAGGCGGCGGGTTGGGCGAGGCGAATATTTCCGCGCGATTTGGACATTTTCTCGCCTTCGAAGGTCCACCAGCCATGGGCGACGACCTGCCGCGGGAGAGGCTCGTCGGCGGCCATGAGGAAGGCGGGCCAATAGACGGCGTGGAAGCGGATGA
>JASHRU010000324.1 GCA_030037225.1 Candidatus Acidiferrales bacterium
GGCCTGCGCGTCTACACCACGCTCAACGTGGCCATGCAGCGCGCCGCCAACCGCGCGCTCAAAGACGGGCTGCACGCTTACACGCGCCGCCACGGATGGAAAGGGAATCTGCCCAATATCCTCACCGACAATCTCGGCACGCTCGACAAATACCAGTCGGACGACTGGCGCCGCACGCTGGAAAAGGGCGAATACACCACGGCGCTGGTTCTCGAAGCGGGCGACGCCTTTGCCACTCTGCGCATTGGGCCCTACCGCGCCACGCTCACGTCTTCCGACATGGCCTGGACGGGCCAGAAGAAGCCTTCCAAGCTGCTGAAGCCCGGCGACCTCGTCACGGTGCATCTCCGGGAGATTTCCGGCACCACGGCCCGCGTGGATTTGGAGGAGAAGCCCACCGCCCAGGCCGCCTTCGTGGCCCTCGAGAATTCCTCGGGCGAAATCAAGGCCATGATTGGCGGCTACAGCTTCGAGGACTCGAAATTCAATCGCGCTACACAGGCCACGCGGCAGGTAGGCAGTTCGTTCAAGCCGTATCTCTACTCCGCGGCGATCGAGGAGGGCCACGACCCCTTCGAAACCATCGTGGACGCCCCCATCACCTTCCAGAGTGGCGGCCAGGATTACTCGCCCCACAATTACGACGGAAAATTTGAAGGCCGCATCACTCTCCGCCGCGCGCTCGCCGACTCGCGCAACGTGCCCGCCGTCGAGCTCGCCGCCAAGATCGGCATCCAGAACGTGGTCGAGATGACCCGCCGGTTCGGAGTCACCTCGCCGCTTCAACCCTACCTGCCCCTGGTTCTCGGCGCGGCGGAGATCACTCTGCTGGAGCACACCTCCTCATTCACCGTGTACCCCAACGACGGCATCCGCATCGAGCCGCACCTCATTCGCAGGGTCACGGCCTACGACGGCGCGGTGCTGGAAGAAGCGCGGCCCAAGGTATACGACGTGCTGAAACCCGAAGTGGCGCGCACCATGACCGCCATGCTCGAAGACGTTGTGCTCTTCGGCACCGGCCAGCGCGCCAAAGAGTTGAAGCGTCCCACCGGCGGAAAGACCGGCACGACCAGCGACTTCACCGACGCGTGGTACCTTGGGTTCACGCCCTCGCTCACCGCCGGCGTGTGGGTGGGCAACGACGACGACCGCGTCCCGCTGGGCAACAAAGAGACGGGCGCCAAGGCCGCCCTGCCCATTTGGCTCGAGTTCATGAAGGATGTATACGACGACAAGCCCGCCGAACAGTTCGTGAACGTGGTCCCGCTCGAAAAGCTCGCGTCCACGCACCTCGTCCTCGTCGATACGCCCGACACCGCTCCCGCCGAAGACGGCGAGGAGCACGGCATCCGCGAAAAGAAGGCCGCCGCGCCCAAAGCGGAGCCGCCGAAATCCGGCTCGCCCACCAAGCAGCAATAAGCGGATTCCCGCCTCGCTTCCCTTGACACCGCAGCACGCCGGAGCGCATGCTCGCTCCCCCAGCGGGCTCCTGCATTCAAGAAGTCTCGAGCGAGATTTTCGCCATTTTATCCGTTCATTGGCTTTGCCATGTGCGGTATTTACGGAGGTGGTCTGATGCGCAAGGCTGCAATCGTTTTTCTGTTCATTGGCTCGATCGTCGAGGCCGATCTTCGCGCCGACGTGGTGACCCTGAAGAACGGCGACCGCCTGAGCGGCGCCATTGTGAAGTCCGACGCGAAGGTGCTGGTGATGAAGTCCGAGTTCGCCGGCGAAGTCAGCATCCAGTGGGATGCGGTCGCCGGCATCGAATCCAAGCAGCCCCTGCACGTGGGGCTGGCGGGCGGCCAGATGCTCGTCGGCCCCGTGACTTCGAGCGGCGGAACCATCCAGGTGGCCACCTCGTCGGCCGGAACCGTTTCTGCTCCCAAGGACACGATTCAATTGATCCGCTCGGATGCCGAGCAAGCCGCTTACGACGCGGAGATCGAACGCCTGCGGCATCCCCACCTCGCCGATTTTTGGAGCGGCCAGCTCGACACCGGGCTCAGCGTCACCCGCGGCAACTCTTCCACGCTCACCTATACGCTGGCGGCCAAGGCCGTCCGCTCCACGCCCCGCGACAAAATCTCCATCTACTCCACGGCGATCTACGGCATCGACGACGGCGTGTCGCCCACCCTCACCACCGCGCACGAAATTCGCGGAGGCATCCGCGTTGACGTCAATTTCAGCGATCGCATGTTCGCCTTCGGGACCACCGACTTCGACACGAATGCGCTTCAGCACCTCGACCTGCAAAACGTGACCGCGGGCGGGGCCGGCATCCACGTTTTCAAGACCAAGTCGGCCACACTCGACTTCTTCGCGGGGGGCGGTTACAACCAGCAGTACTTTTCGTCCTACACGCTGCCAAATCCCACGCCTCCGCCGCCCACCACTCTCTTTGCCGCCGTTACCGAACGCAACGGCACCGCGCTCGTCGGCGAAGAGCTGAATGCCAAGTGGGGCGGCCGCACCACGTTCGGAGAAAACTTCACGTACTATCCGGGCTTCGGCGCTGATTCCGGATACCGCTACACGTTCAACGCCAGCTCCGCCACAAAACTGAAGAATTGGCTCGGGTTCCAGATCACGTTCAGCGACAACTTCATCAGCAATCCTCCGGCCGGAATCAAAGGAAACGATTTGTTGCTTTCCACCGGCCTCCGGGTCACTTTCGGAAAGCCCGGAACCTAGTCGGTCTTTTCCCCGCGCGAACCAAAGCGCACATCCCGCGCGGACGCGCCCGCCGGTACGCGCGACACTGGTCTTCGACTGGCCTTCAGGACAGTTGTTCCCGCGCCTCCCGCATGCGTAAGCTGATGTTGCGTCCGCAGGCGATGGATCGCCGTGGAACTTAAAGCTCGTCCGGCCCCTCCTGCCTCATTTCGAAGGAAGCGCACCTCTCTTTCTGCCACCACCGCGCGTTCGACGGCGATTGGCGATTGCATTGGTTTCTGCCGGAATTGGGGGGATGCGGAATGCGGGCGGCCGCCCGAAGCGGCCGGAAGGTAGCGATGTTCCCGGTCGTGCTGATCAGCGCCGAAACGCCCTACCTGCCCAGCGGGTATTGCTACCTGTGGGACGCGCCACTCGTCTGGCTGCACGTGACCGCGGATCTGATCGTGAGCGTCGCCTTCGTCCTGATTCCGGTGGCCCTTCTGTGGATCGTCGGCAAACGCCGCGATGTGCCCTTCCAGGGTCTGGTGCTTTGGTTCAGTGCGTTTCTCGTGGCCTGCGCCGCTACGAATTTTCTCGGCGTTTGGAATCTCTGGCACGACGACTATTGGCTCGCCGCTGCTACCAAAGCCGTTGCCGCCATTACCGCCGCCGCCAGCGCGGGTTACCTCGTCCTGCTGCTTCCCAAAGCCGTCACCCTGCCGAGCCCGCGCCAAATGAAGGAGGCCAACGAGCGGCTCGCGCAGGAAATCGCCGGACGCGAGCGCGTTATGAAGCAGCTCCAGACGCTCAACCAGGAGCTCGAAAGCCGCGTCCGCAGCCGTACCGAAGAGCTGGAAGTTGCCCTGCGCGAGATGCAGAAGGAAAACGCGGAGCGCCGCACCATCGAGGGAGCCCTCCGGCGCTGGGAAGCCATCTTCGCCCACGCCGGATGGGGCGTCGCCCTCGCCAATCCTGAGAATTACCGTCTGGACGCGGTGAACCCGGCCTTCGCCGCCATGCACGGATGGTCGGCCGATGAGCTAACCGGCAAATCCCTGGAAGAGGTGCTCGCCCCCGAATGGCGCGCGCGGCTCCCGGAGATGGCGCACATCGCCGACGAGCTCGGCCACCACATCTACGAGGCCGAGCACATCCGCAAAAACGGCTCGCGCTTTCTTGTGCTCACAGACCTGGTGGCTTGCAAGGACGCCATGGGGCGCGTCCTCTATCGCGCCGCGAATTTCCAGGACATCACCGAGCGAAAGCGCGTGGAAAGCGAGCGCCAGCAGGCCACCGAACGGCTCACCCATCTTCTCCGTGAGACCGAAGAGAAGAGCCGCCAGATCGAACTGATCAAGCAGATGAGCACTCTGCTGCAGACGTGCGCGAACTCCCGCGAGGCCTTCGACGTCGTCCGCGAATTCGCCGCTCGCCTGTTTCCCCTCGATTCCGGCGCGCTCTGCCTGTTGAATCCCTCCGTCTCGCTGATGGAGGCCGTCGCCGTCTGGGGCCGGCAGCCGCCCTTCGAGAGCATGTTCGCGCCCGAAGACTGCTGGGCCCTGCGCACCGGCCGCGTCCACGTCTCCAGTCCCGACGGCGTCGCGCTCCATTGCACGCACGTCTCCGTCGCGCCCGGCGCCAGCTACGTCTGCGTGCCCATGGTCGCGCACAACGAATCCATCGGCGTGTTCAGCGTGCAGTGCGGCGAGGCAGAAATCCGCCTGCCCCGCGACGAACGCATTGAAGCGCAGCGCGAACGCGAGCTCCTGGCTTCCAACTTCGCCGCCGATATCGCTCTGGCCCTCGCCAACCTGCGTTTGCGCGAGACGCTGCGCACCCAGTCCACCCGCGACCCGCTCACCGGACTCTTTAACCGCCGCTATCTCACCGAATCGCTCGACCGCGAAGTGCGCCGCGCCGACCGAAACGCGCGCCCGCTCGGGATCGTCATGCTCGACCTCGACCAGTTCAAGCCCTTCAACGACGCGTACGGGCACGAAGCCGGCGACGCCCTGCTTCGTTCCTTCGGCCGCTTCATCCACAAGAATACGCGCGGCGAAGACATCGCCTGCCGTTACGGCGGCGATGAATTCGTCATCCTGCTCGTGGACGCGGATCTGGAAGTCGCGCGCCGCCGCGCCGAAGAATTGCGCGAGGGTTTCAGCCGCCTGGTTGTCCGGCACCTCAACCAGAAGCTCGATTCCGTTTCCTTTTCTATGGGAGTGGCCGCCTTCCCCGTCCACGGCACCACGTCGGAAGATTTGCTGGCCGCCGCCGATGAGGCGCTCTACGACGCCAAGGCCCAGGGGCGAAACCGCGTGAGCATTTACAAGGGACGCGTATGAGCGCGCAGCCTAACACCCCGTTTTCATGCCTGCTATCTGGGTTCGCCCGGGTTCAGCGGATGGTTCGCGATGGGCGGCTTCGAGGCCGCGATTCGGCGCGCATCGTCCAAGAGCTGCGAGATCAGCCGGTTCATCGCGGTCGTATCCCGGTCCGGGTCGCCCATCGACGCTGTGATTCGCTCGAGGCTCATGGAGACGGTGGCGAACACGGCCGGGGTGGGCAGCAGG
>JASHRU010000325.1 GCA_030037225.1 Candidatus Acidiferrales bacterium
GCGGAACACGTGCCCGACAACAAGCGGGGGTTCTACACCAGCTTCATTCAGATCACAGCCACGCTGGGACTGTTCGTATCGCTGCTGGTGATCCTGGTCACGCAGAGCTACCTGACGAAGGAGCAGTTCGCCGATTGGGGCTGGCGCGTCCCGTTCCTTATTTCGATATTCCTGCTGGCAATCTCGCTCTACATCCGGCTGAAGATGAAGGAATCGCCGATTTTCCAGCACCTGAAGAGCACGAAGATGACCTCGGCGCAGCCGCTGAAGGACGCGTTCACGCACTGGGACAACCTGAAGCGCGTGCTGGTTTCGCTGTTCGGCGCGACCGCGGGCCAGGGCGTAGTTTGGTACACGGGGCAGTTCTACGCGCTGTTCTATATGCAAGCCATCCTTAAGGTGAACGCGAAGCAGGCAAACATCGTCATCGCCATCGCCTTGTTGCTCGCCATGCCGATGTTCACGATCTTTGCCTCACTTTCGGACAAAATCGGGCGGAAGTGGCTGATGATGGTGGGCTGTCTGCTGGCAGTGCTTTCGTATATCCCGATTTACCGGGCCATGGAATCTGCGGCGGGGAACAACGTGGTGACTGTGAAATCGACGAAGAATGCCGTGACGGGAGCGATCAGCCTGACGCCCATTACCACAGATGCGACGGGCGCACAGGTTCCCGCCAAGGAAGCGTCGAATCCGAACCTGCCCATGCTGGTAGGTCTCGTATTCGTGCAAATGATTTTCGTTTGCATGGTGTACGGACCAATCGCCGCGTATCTGGTGGAGGCGTTCCCGGCGAAAATACGGTACACGTCGCTATCGCTGCCCTACCACATCGGCAACGGTGTGTTTGGAGGGTTGTTGCCGCTGATTGGACTTTCCATATGCGCGGAAACGGGCAATATCATCGCCGGGGTCTATTACCCGATCGCAATTGCAGCGATGACGTTTGTGGTCGGGAGCCTGCTGCTCCCGGAGACGCACGGCACGATCATCTGGAAGGAGGCGGAAGGCGCACGCCCGACACCGGCGGACTGAGGAAATTCAGAAATCGAAAGGCTCGAGGGCCGGCGCGGTTGCGCCGGCCCTTTCTATTTTGCCGGGATCCGAGAGGGCAGCTTGTTCGCCGAGATGAGGCGCGACGGTGTCGCCCCTTGAATACCTTAATCGACGGAGCCGAAGGTTTTGACGTCTTCCGGGCCTTCGCGCGTGGCGACGGGCCCCTCGCCCTGGACGGCGACGCGAATCTGCTCGACGATGTCAGGGTTGGCGAGGGTGGTGATGTCGCCGGTGTTCATGTTGTTGGAGATGGCGGCTAGAACACGGCGCATGATTTTGCCGGAGCGCGTCTTGGGCATGTCGGGAACGATGCGCACGGTCTTGGGGCGCGCAATCTTCCCGATCATGGTCTCAATGGTGTGAACGACTTTGTCGCGCACCTCAGCGGGCGGCGTAGCGGTGCCGGGTTTGAGCGCGATGTACACCTCGGGCATGCGGCCCTTGATTTCGTCCACGACGGGAACGACAGCGGCCTCGGCGACTTCCGCGACGGTGAGGCAGGCGGATTCGAGTTCCTTGGTGCCGAGACGATGGCCGGCTACGTTGATGACGTCGTCCACGCGGCCAAGGATGCGGAAGTAACCGTCCTTGGGGAGCAGCGCGCCGTCGCCGGCGAAATAGGGCCAGTCGCGCCAGTCTTTGCTCTGGGGATTCCTGCAGTATTTTTGATAATACTGGCGGACGAAGCGCTGGGGATCGCCCCAGATGGTCTGCATGATACCGGGCCAGGGATTGCGGATGCAGATGTTGCCCGCGCGGCCCGCGCCCGCGGGAATTTCCTTGGCCATCTCGTCGAGTATCACGGGATAGATTCCGGGAACACCCGGGCCGGCGCTGCCGGGCTTCATGGGATCGAGTGCAGGCTTGGTGCTGCAGAGGAAGCCGCCGGTTTCCGTCTGCCACCAGGTGTCCACAATGACGGCCTCGCGTTTACCCACCTCGCTGTAATACCAGCGCCAGACTTCGGGCTCAATGGGCTCGCCGACGGTGGTCATGTGCTTGAAGTGATAGTGATACTTCTTGGGCTCGTCGGGCCCGGCCTTGCGGAGCATGCGGATGGCGGTGGGCGAGGTGTGAAAGATGTTGACGTCCAACCGTTCGGCGATTCGCCAGGGGCGGCCGGGGTCTGGATAATTCGGGACGCCTTCAAAAATGACGCTAGTGGCGGCGAGCGAGAGCGGCCCATAGACGATGTAGGAATGGCCGGTGATCCACCCGATGTCGGCCATGCACCAGTAGACGTCGGTGGGATGAATATCCTGAATGTATTTTGAGGTGCCGGCAGCGTAGGCCAGATAACCGCCAGAGCTGTGCTGGCAGCCTTTGGGCTTGCCGGTGGTGCCGCTGGTGTACATAAGGAAGAGCGGGGCAAGCGAATCCATGTGGAGGGGATCGATTTTGCGGCCGCGGAACATCTTGAGAGCCTCGTCCACGAAATAGTCGCGGCCTTCGACCATCGGGGAGGCCGAGTTGAATTTGCCTGGAAAGCGACGCCAGACCAGCACCTTCTCGATCGTTTGCCCCTCGCGTTCGGCGGTCTGGACGGCAATCTCGGAAAGCATCTTGTGATCGATGAGCTTGCCGCTGCGGTAGTAGCTGTCGGCATAGATGAGCACCTTGCTTCCGGAGTCGGCAGCGCGCAGGCCACAGGCCTCGCCGCTGAATCCGCCAAAGACCACGGAGTGGACAACGCCCAGGCGGGCGCAGGCCAGCATAGTGATCGGCAGCTCCGGAATCATGGGCATGTGGATGGTGACGCGGTCACCGGCCTTCAACCCCGCGAACTCGCGGAGCATGGCGGCGACTTCGTTTACGCGGTTGTACAGCTCCTGGTAGGTGATGGCGACAATGGAGTCCTCCTCCGGCTCGGGGACAAAGATAAGCGCGGCCTTGTTCTTATATTTCGCCAGATGCCGATCCACGCAGTTGTAGCAGACGTTCAGCTTGCCGCCGACAAACCACTTCCAAAAGGGTGGTTCGCTCGAGTCGAGCACGGTATTCCAGCGCTCAAACCAGGTGAGCATGTCCGCATACTCTTCAAAACACTTGGGAAAGTTCTTCTCACTGAAACGCTCTGTCACCTTCGGGTCGTTGAGATTGGCCTGTTCGACAAATTGCTTGGGCGGGTCGTAATACTCCTCCTCTTTCCAGTGAGCGGAAAT
>JASHRU010000326.1 GCA_030037225.1 Candidatus Acidiferrales bacterium
CCGGCTCATTCCCGAACGTCACCACGACCGGCGGAAACGTGTACTACGGGTTTGCCGGAAATTTCACGAGCACCGGCAATTTCAACACCGCCACCGGGGCAGGCGCGCTAGTCGGCAACACGACGGGCAACAGCAATTCCGCTTATGGCACGGGCGCGTTATATGGCAACACAACGGGCAGCAACAATTCTGCTTTCGGCACGTCTGCGCTGGTCCAGGCGACCGAGGGAACGGTATCAAATAACTCCGCTTTCGGCTCTCTGGCACTCACTGTCGCCACAGGTGGGGATAACGCGGCCTTCGGCTTCCAGGCGCTTTCCGGGAACGCGCCAATACCCATATCGGGTATCCCGGACGGCAGCTTCAATTCCGCCTTCGGCTCACAGGCGCTCTCGGACAACATCGTCGGCAGCCTGAACGCCGCCTTCGGCTTCCAGGCGCTAGCAAACAACAACGGCGGCAGCGGCGAAGGCAGCTTCAACGCTGCCTTCGGCGCCTTGGCGCTATACTCGAACGCAAACGGAAGCTTCAACTCCGCCTTCGGCCAAGACGCGCTGTACCAAAACACTGTCTCCTTCAACTCCGCTTTCGGCGCTTACGCCCTCGGCCAAAACACCTCCGGCGCCATGAATTCCGCCTTCGGTTACATCGCTTTGAATGCGAACACCACGGGCCAGAACAACACGGCCATCGGCGGGTTTGCTCTCAATAAGCTGACCAGCGGAAGCGGCAACATCGTGATCGGGCAGGGCGCGGGTGGAAACTTAACAGCGGGCGAAAGCAACAACATTTACATCGGAAACGCGGGAGTGGCGGCGGAATCGAACACCATCCGGATTGGGACAGACGGCACACAGACGGCGGCTTTTATCTCAGGGAACGTGACGCTTCCCGGCACGCTGACGATGGGAGGCCAGGTGACCTTCGCTGCCGGGCAGGCTTTCCCCGGCACGGGCAGCGGCACGGTGACCAGCATTATGGCCGGCACGGGGCTGACCGGCGGGACCGTGACTAGCTCCGGAACGCTGGCGATTGACCCGACGGTGGTGCCGGAGCTGACCGCGGGGACGAACACGTTTATGGGCAGCATCATCGCTTCGTCGTTCAGCGGCAGCGGCGCCAGTCTCTCCAACGTGAATGCGCTAACGCTCAACGGGCTGGCTTCGTCGGCGTTTGCACAGGCCGGGAGCGCGGCGAGCTTCAGTTCGCTTGCGCTGCCGAGCACGAGCAGCGCTACCGTAGGCGTGATCACACTGGGCGGCATGCCCTTCCTGCACAATTTCGGAACAAACGATACGTTCGCGGGAGTCTCTGCGGGAAACTTCACCATGACCGGCGCCAGCAACACGGCGTTCGGCTACAACACACTCACCGCAAACCAGAATGGCGCCGCCAATGCCGCCTTCGGCAATTTCGCGCTCGCGGCGAACACGAGCGGGCAGAACAATTCCGCTTTCGGTTTCGGGGCGCTGGGGGCCAACTCAGGGGGAGGCAACAACTCGGCCTTCGGTAACAGCGCGCTGACGACGAACAGCGGCGGCCAGAACAACTCCGCCTTCGGGGATCAGGCGCTCGAAATGAACACCGCCTCCAACAATTCAGCGTTCGGCTTCTCCGCACTGGAGAAAAACAGCACGGGCACCGAAAATACCGCCATCGGGCAGAACGCCCTTCAGAACGTGGAGATGGGCAGTTCGAATATCGCGCTCGGATATCAGGCCGGCTCGAACTTCACAATGATGGAGAGCAACAACATTGACGTCGCCAATCAGGGCGTGGCCAACGACTCGGGCACCATTCGTATCGGCAGCAACGGCAACCAGACGGCGGCCTTTATCGCCGGGATCAACGGCGCGACGGTCGATATGGCCACGGGAACGACAGTTTTCGTAGACACCTTTGGCCAGTTGGGCACGGTGGTTTCGTCGCGCCGCTTCAAGCACGAAATCGCCGACATGGGCGCGGAAAGCGAACTGCTGATGAAGCTGCGGCCCGTGGCTTTCTACTACAACCTGGAACTGGACAAATCGCAGACGCGGCAGTATGGCCTGGTGGCGGAAGAGGTGGCGAAGATTGCGCCGCAGCTCGTGGTCTTCGGCAAGGACGGGCAACCCGAGACCGTGCGCTATCACTTTGTGAACGCGATGCTGCTGAACGAGGTGCAAAAGCAGAAATTGCAGCTCGACCAGCAGGAAAAAACGAAGGCGGAACAAAACCTAACTATCCGCAGCCAGCAAGCGACTATTGAGAGGCAAGAGGACAGCCTGCGGAACCAGCAGGCAGCGATTCAAGCCTTGGAGGCGAGGCTTGCCCGCCTCGAGGCTCTGATGACAGCGAAACCGTGATTGCCTAGCGACGGGACTTCTTTTTTTTTTCGGCACTACAACCTCACGCCTGAAGTGTGACCGCAGCTTGACTAGGCATTTCCCTTCCGTTACTGTGCAAGACAATCTCTGCGCTAGCTTTCTAGGAGGTCAACATGAGAATTGCTCCTGCCGTTTTCAGGTCTCTTGCGGTTGCCGCGAGTCTCCTCTGCATGTTGGGGACGCAGTCCGTGCGAGCGCAGCAGGCGAGCGTCGAGAAGAGTGCCGCTGCGGGTCCCGTCGCGGCCGAGCCGCAGGCTTCGGGCCAAACGGTGGCATCGCCGCCTCAGGTGGTGCCTGCGCTGCCCGTGCCACGATTGATTAAATTCAGCGGAACGCTGAAGAACGCCTCCGGCGCTCCGCGGACCGGAACGGTGGGCCTCACCTTCGCGATCTATGCGGAGCAGGAGGGAGGAGCGACCCTGTGGACGGAGACCCAGAACGTGGAACTCGATGCCGGGGGACACTATTCCGTGCTGCTGGGCAGCACGCAGAGCGAGGGGATGCCGCTTGACCTGTTCGCCTCGGGCGATCCGCGGTGGCTGGGAGTGAAGGTGGAGTTACCGGGCGAAGTGGAGCTGGCGCGCGTGCTGCTGGTGAGCGTGCCGT
>JASHRU010000327.1 GCA_030037225.1 Candidatus Acidiferrales bacterium
TACCTTTGCCGGCGGGTTCGGCGCGGTGAACTGCTCGACGAACATC
Organism: Candidatus Acidiferrales bacterium; assembly: GCA_030037225.1. Lineage (GTDB taxonomy): Bacteria > Acidobacteriota > Terriglobia > Acidiferrales > UBA7541 > JOPF136. The sequence continues at coordinate 47 of JASHRU010000327.1, forward strand.
AGTTGTAGCTACAGCTCGAATCCTCCGACGATCACGATTACCGGAAGCGGCGGGAGCGGGTCGGGATGCATTCCACCGGGAACCACCGCGAATGCGCTGCTTTACGATGCGGGCAGCGGCGCATGTAATGATGTGACCTCGTTCACCTGGAGCAGCGGCAGTTCGACTCTGACGCTGGCGAGCGGAGGGACGCTTTCGCTGACGAGCGGGACAGTGGACGTGCCGGGGACGAATGGGCAGCTCCTTTATAGCGATAATGGTGTCTTAGCGGCCGAGGACCCCATCGTCAGTGGCCCTGATGCTCGCGGCGCGGCGCAGTCGAAGAATCCGGTAGCGGGCCTTGGCGGGATTGACTACACGACGAGCTGCTCCAGCGGGCCGTGCGTGCAGGAAGCGAAGGTAGATTCGAGCGGGAACCTGTACATTGGTGGCTCCGTGGCTGTGACGGGTACGTTCTGGCAAACGACGCAGCCTGTTTCATGGAGTGGCCAGTCGGTATCGCTCACGGGAAGCTGGCCCTATAGCGGCACACTGGGCGCGGTCTCGCTGACAGGTTCGTGGCCCTACTCCGGCACTCTGGGCAACGTAGGGGGCCTGGGGACAGCCGGGTCGCCATCCGGCGGCGTGGTCAGTGTGCAGGGGGTGTCGAGCGGGACGGCGTTGCCTGTGAGCGGAACCTTTTGGCAGACGACGCAACCCGTTTCCTGCACGACTTCAAACTGCGCGGTGGAAGCCTATGGCCACGCGGGAGCGGCGTTTGACGCGGCCAACGGCGCGAGCGCCCCGGCGAACAATATTTCGGAAGGCTGCGAGTACCTATCGTCGCTGCCGTCGCTTTCCACCGGCCAAGTCAACGTGGTGATGTGCGACTCGTCGGCGCGGGAGATTGTGGTGGGCGCGGGAACCGCAGGAACGCCGACGGGCGGCGTGGTGACCATTCAGGGCGTTTCCAGTGGGACAGCGGTTCCAGTCAGCGGCACCTTCTACCAGACGACACAGCCGGTCTCCTGCACGGCAGCGAACTGCGCCGTGAACGTGGCGGATTGGGATGGCACCGCATTGGGCGCTCCGTCGAACTACGGCACTTCCCCTGGCGCGGTTGAAGTACCGGGCGTGAACGCCTACGTGACCAACGCGGTCGCGACAAACTACTCGCAAATCAATGGCACGGCGGTAGTTAGCGACCCATGCCTGACGGCGACGCATAACTTTTTCGCGCTGAACGAGGCGACCAGCAGCACAACACAGACCTGGGCGGGCTCAAGCGGGAAGCATAACTACATCTGCTCCATCGTGCTGATTTCGTCGGCGGCGCAGAACATCAACCTGCTGACCGGAACAGGGACGAACTGTTCCACGGTTCACGCCGGGCTTCTGGGCGGCACGACTGCGGCCACAGGGCTGAACCTTGCGGCCAATGGCGGCATCACGCTGGGCAACGGCTCCTACGCGGTGCTGGGCGGGAACGATACTTCGGGCGATGAAGTGTGCTGGGCGAGTTCGGGCAGTTCGCAGGTGAGCGGATTCATAGTCTATGTTCAACAGTAAACACCTGATTCTATTCGCGGGGCTCCTGCTCGCGGCGATGCCGTGCGCGGCGTCCATTACCCTTGTGGGCTCGTCGGCACAATACTGCGGCAGCTCGACAAGCTGCTCGCCGTCGGCCATCAGCGTCAACGCAAACGACGCGGTGCTGGTCATCGCATCAGACGGAAACTACACGACGTTCAACACGCCGACCGATTCGGCGAGCAACACCTACACGGCCAGCAGCGCCCAGTATTCTGGTAGTGGCGGAGGGGCGCGCATGTGGTGGGCGTGCGCCGGCACGACGACCTCGCTGACGGTAACCGACACGCTGGGAACCGCGGATTATTTCGTAGTGACGGCGATTGTATTCCGGGGCACGGCCTGCCCGTCGAATCCGGTGGACGTGGCAGCGGCGTGGACGGACGGAAGCTCGACGGGCACGATTTCGCTGACGACGGTGAACACAGGCTCAAACAGCGGCGACGTGATTGTGGGCTATTACGCCAATGGTGCGACCTCGGGAGCGCCGACAGCCGGGAGCGGATTCACAATCCCCTCGGGCGGCACAACGACGTTCTACACCTCCGTGGAGTACGACATCACCACGAGCACCTACGATGCCGCGCCGCAGTTCGCGTCCGCGAAGGCGTCCTGGGACGGCGGCGATATTGCTCTCAAAGCGAGCGGAGGAGCAGCCGCGAAAAACTGCACGATTGCAGTGATGGGGGCGGGACGGTGCTAAGCGGCTCCGTCGCATGCGGCGCCACGGCCATGGCGCCTTCCGGCAAAGCAGGGGCAGGCCTGGAGTGATGCGATGAAACCCAAAGCGCAGCGCGTTCGCCGATCCCCATCGGCGCGCAAAAAACCGTCCGCAGCCGCGCCGGCCGAGTCCCGAAGCATCGGGACGGGACCCGCGCCGGCCGAAAGCGCGCCGCCCGAGCAACCTCGAAAGAAGGGCCGCGTGTTCAGCAAGGCGCAACGGCTCATCCGGGCCGTGTTCGCGGAACACGATCCGGTGGGGATTGCCGGCAAACTGTTGGAAGAAGGCACGGACGCGACCAAGGCAAAAATCTTTACACAGTGCCTGGAATATTTGTACGGAAAGCCCGTGCAACAGATCGAATCGCGCGAGCCCCCGGGCTACC
>JASHRU010000328.1 GCA_030037225.1 Candidatus Acidiferrales bacterium
CAAGGTCAATACTTTCGGCTGGCACTGCTTTCAAAATATCGAGGCAATCCCCCTGGTAAATCTTTATCCCGTGCTTCTTGTCGTGGAATACCGGCTCGGGGAGCCGAGCGGCGATCTGCTCTTCCGGATCAGTCCCCCTGTGCGAAGCGGGAGACGGATTTGGCGGTGACTTCGACACCGTTCACAAACGCCCAAGCGGACCGGTCTCGCAAAGCGAAACCAGAAAGCCGGATCCTTGATCGCCTATCACTGCTTGTCAACCGCCGCAGGCCCATTTCGTAGGGCCGCTGCCTGCCGCAGGCAGGCTCCGCTGTGCCCTCTTGCTTTATGCTCTTTGCCCCTCGAGTGACAGGCAATATCTCCCATTTTTCATATTATTTACTCCTTGACAATTGTTAGAAGCTGTGCTATTATAGATGCGGCTTAATTTCGATGCTTCCCACCGGACCAATCCGAGCAATTCTCTCGCAACTCCTTTATTGGCAACTGTTGCGCAAACCCATCCCGCAAGTCCTTTGTTGGCAACTCTTCCGAAATTTGTTTCCTTTCGTTACGTACAACTCCTTTAGTAGCAACAGTTCCAAGAACACCCGGGGGCGATCCTCCGCCTCAAAAGCAAATGAATGGATTTGGCATGCCGCAGGCCCTCCACGGATCGCCAGCCCGCCCGCCGAAGCGCGGTTTGTGCGTCCCGACATCTTCGTCGGGGCCCGCCGCGGTGGACGAAGGTGGGTCACGAGTCACCGATCATGAGTCACGAACTTACTAAGCCCTTTAGAATGACTGTTTATGTCATGTCCCGGGGGGTGGGCCCCCTCTGAGAATCCCATGCCACGCACACCCAATCTGCTCCGCCTTTTGAAGGGCCCGCCCGGCCGCCCCGCCGCCTTGCGCCTCGCGCATTGCGGGGCGTATATTCTTGGCCCGCATCTGTCGCGCTGAAGCTTGGAGCCTTCCATGAGCACGATCACCGTCCAAAACGAACTGAACGTCTACGAATCGGCGGAAGCACGCTTTGAAATGGCCGCCCGCAAACTCGGCCTCGAAGACGGCCTGTACAAATATCTTAAGTACCCCAGCAAGGAGATCACCCTCTACATTCCCGCCGCGCTCGACAATGGCAAGCTCGAAGTCTTCAAGGGCTACCGCGTCCTGCACTCCACCATCCGCGGCCCGGGTAAGGGCGGCATCCGTTTTTCGCCCGACGTCACGCTCGAAGAAGTCCGCGCCCTTGCCGCCTGGATGACCTGGAAGTGCGCCGTCGTCAACATCCCCTTCGGCGGCGCCAAGGGCGGCGTCATCTGCGACCCCGCCGAACACTCCCATGCCGTCATCGAGCGCATCACCCGCCGCTACACCGCCGAACTCTCCGAATGGCTCGGCCCCGAACGCGACGTTCCCGCGCCCGACATGGGCACCAACGAGCAAACCATGGCCTGGGTGATGGACACCTACTCGATGCACGTCCGCCAGGCCACCACCGCCGTCGTCACCGGCAAGCCGCTCGACCTCGGCGGCTCGCTCGGCCGCCGCGAAGCCACCGGCCGCGGCCTCCTGATGGTCACCAATCGCGCGCTCGCCAAGCTCGGCCGCCGCCCGGAATCCACCCGCGTCGTCATTCAGGGTTTCGGCAATGTCGGCATGTTTGCCGCCAAACTGATGCACGAAGCCGGCTATAAAATTGTCGGCCTCGCCGATATTTCCGGCGCGCTCTACAACGAAAAGGGCCTGGACATCCCCGCCGCCATCCGCTGGGTGCACGGCGACAAGAAGCCGCTCTCCGATTTCTCCGGCGGCGCGCGCATGTCCGCGCATGGCGTAATTTTCCAGCCCTGCGACGTGCTCGTTCCCGCCGCCACCGAAAACCAGATCACCAGCGACAACGCCCAGGACGTTCAGGCCAGCATCCTCATCGAAGGCGCCAACGGGCCTACCACCGCGCCCGCCGACGCCATCCTCGATGAAAAGGGCGTCTTCGTGATTCCCGACATCCTCGGCAACGCTGGCGGCGTTACCGTCAGCTATTTCGAGTGGGTCCAGGACCGCCAGGGCTTTTTCTGGCGCGAAAGTGAGGTTAACGAGCGTCTTCAGGACGTGATGGACCGCAGCTTCGACGACGTGGTGCGCTACGCCGAATCCCACAAGGTCAACAATCGCATCGCCGCCTATATGGTGGCCATCGACCGCGTGGCCCGCGCGCTCAAGCTCCGCGGCATCTACGCCTGAACCGCTTGCCCGTAGGGGCGCTGTCCGCCGCGGCGGGTCAGGTCCGATTTAGGGACTCCGGTGGAGTCCATCGGACTCCAGAAACCGGAGAATCTGCTTTTTCGGGAAACCACCGCACTATGAAGCGTGGAACTCCATCCGAATCCTCCTTGCGCCGCGCCATCTGCGGCGCCGGCCGCGCTCTGCGCGACCTCGGCTTCCTACCAGCCGCGGCCGGAAATCTATCCGCGCGCCTCGCCGGCGGACGCATTCTCGCCACTCCTTCCGGCGCCGCGAAGGGCGCGCTCTCGCCACGCGATCTCGTCGTAGTCGATGCGCGCGGCACACCTGCGCGCGGCCGCCGCTCCCGCGTCGCGAACTCGCGGCCGTCCTCCGAACTTGCTATGCATCTCCGCATCTACGCGCTGCGTCCCGACGTTTGCGCCGTGTGCCACGCGCATCCCCCTGTGGCCACCGGATTCGCTGCCGCCGGACGTGCGCTCGATGGTGCCGTGCTCGGCGAAACCGCGATTCTGCTCGGCGCCATTCCGCTCGCGCCCTATGGCGCTCCTGGCACGCGCGAGCTGCCGGAATCGATAGCGCCCTTCGTCACGCGCGCGAGCGCCGTGCTGCTCGCCAATCACGGCGTGGTGACCTTCGGCGAAACCATGCGCACGGCGGTCGAGCGCATGGAACTGGTCGAGCATTGCGCCCGCGTCACACTGGTCGCCGAACTCGCCGGCGGCGCAAAACTGCTCACCCGCGCCCAGGTGGCTGCGCTCGCCGCCTCGCGCCGCCGCTACGGATTGCCGCCGCTGCCCGCCGATTCCATTCCCTGGGTCGTGGCGGAGGATCGCGCCGAGAAGCGCTGAGAGAGTTCGACTTTGGAGGCCAAGTGGCAAGCGGAGCTGAATTTTTGGAAGCGGTAAAGCAGGGCAACGCCTCGCTCGTCCGGCAAATGCTCGAGACGAATCCGGCGCTCGCCTCCGCTCGCGCCGAGTCCGGCGAGTCCGCCCTCCTTCTCTCCGTCTATTACGGCAAAGACGATGTGCTCGAGCTGTTGCTCGCGCGCGGCCTGCCGCTCAACGTCTTCGAAGCCGCCGCGGTCGGCGTGCGCGACACCGTTGCCGCGCGCATGAAGGAAGACGGCAGCCTCCTCCGCGCCTTTTCTCACGACGGATTCACGCCGTTGCACCTCGCCGCGTTTTTTGGCCGCATTCCTGTCGTTGAGCTGCTGCTTTCGCTCGGCGCGCCCGTCAACGAAGTCTCGCACAACCCCTCCGAACTGCGCCCGTTGCATTCCGCAGTGGCGCACCGCCAGCCGCAAGTTGCGCTCGAAATTTCGCGCGCGCTCGTCGCCGCCGGCGCGGACGTGAATGCCACGCAGCATGGCGGCTGGACGCCGCTGCACGCCGCCGCGCTCCATGGCAACCTGCCGCTGGTGCGCTTGCTGCTCGAAGCCGGGGCAAAAGCAGGAGCGAAGAACGACACCGGTCAGACTCCTGCCGATCTCGCCAAAACCAAGAATCACAAGGAGGTCATCACGCTGCTCACGCAGCGCGGGGGTTAGTCCGCGTTGTCGCGCCCGGAACGGGCCCCTAGAATCGATAAATCATGACTACGATAACTTCAAATCCCGCGCCGATTACACCGGAAGACGTTTCCCGCTCCACAGCGGAGTTCGGCAACAGTTTCACGCTGCCCGGCGAGGCCTATCGCTCCGCCGGCGTCTTCGCTTGGGAGTTGGAGCACTTCTTTGAGCGCGGCTGGGTGTGCGTGGGCCGCGAGGAGGAGGCAGCCCGTCCCGGCGACTATCGCGCCATCCGGCTCGGCCGCGAGGGCATCCTGCTCTCTCGCGATCCCGGCGGCCGCTTGCACGCCTTCTTTAATGTCTGCCGCCATCGCGGCCATGAATTGCTCGAGCCCGGCGCGTGCGCCAACGCGCGCGCCATTCGCTGTCCCTATCACGGCTGGGTGTATGAGCTCGACGGACGGCTGAAGACTGCCGCGCGCTTTGGCGACGTGGCCTGCTTCGACCCGGCCGGCACCGGCCTCGTTCCCGTCCGCGCGGAGGCCTGGCACGGCTGGATATTCGTCAACGCCGATGGCCAGGCGGCCCCGCTGGACGCTTGGACCGGCGGCCTCACGCGCCTGCTCGGCGCGCACGCGCCCGGCGATTTGCACATCGCCGCGCGTTCCAGCTACGAGGTTGCCGCGAACTGGAAAATTCTCACCGAGAATTATCACGAGTGCTACCACTGCCCGCAGATTCATCCCCAGCTCTGCCGCGTGAGCCCGCCCGACAGCGGTTTGAATCCGCCACAGAACGGCGCTTGGCTCGGCGGCTCGATGGAGCTGGCCGAACACGCCCAAACAATGTCGCTCGACGGCGTCCGCCACGGGGAATATCTGCCCGGACTCAGCGCCGAGCAGCGCCGGCTGGTCTATTACTATGGCTTGTTTCCCAACATGCTGATCAGCCCGCATCCCGATTTCGTGCTCACGCACCGGCTCGAGCCGCTGTCGCCGGACCGCACGCGCGTGGAATGCAATTGGCTGTTCCGTCCGGAGGAGATCGCTCGCGAAGGATTTTCGCCGGCTTACGCGGTTGATTTCTGGGACATGACCAACCGTCAGGACTGGCGCGCCTGTGAATCCGTCCAGCGCGGCGTGAGCTCGGCGGGTTATCGCCAGGGCCCGCTCTCCGAGCGTGAGGAAATGGTGTATCGGTTCGTCTCGCACGTCGCCCGGAGTTATCTCACAGGGCGCTACGAGCCGGTCGTCGCTCCGTAAATGGCGCAGGGGCACTCTCGGCCGCTTTGCATCCCCGAGCCGTGCCCCTGCGGTTGGTAAAGGTGGCTTATGGAATTGCGAAATAAGAGTCGCGGCCCTGCAGACGGATCTCTACGATGCGGCCGCTCTCTTCATACCGGACCCCCGTGTCCTCCAATTTCCGGTCCGCCTTCCTCCATTCGCCCGTGGCTTCGGCGATCACTTTGCTCTCGCGAAGGAACGACACTTTGTTTCCGTCGAACACCACTTGATAGGTGCCCGGCGGGAGGGAAGCGCTTCCCACGTGACAGGTTCGGGAGAGAACGATTTCCGCGCGGTCTGGCCGGGCGAGCGTCGGGATCGCCAGCGCCAGCACAGCGAGCAGAGCCACGGCTACGGCACAACTGTTGCGTCGAGAGACACCCATACTGTCCTCCTTCTTTCTCGTTCTGGATTCACGCTCCCGGGACGCCGCTCGCGGTACCGGGGAGAACCGCGCTACTTCGCGTCGCTCGGGGCCTGCATCTCTTATGACGATGGGGAACGGATTTTTGTTTCGTAGTTACGGATAAAAAATTCGTAACTATGCGGCCAAAATGTCATCTGTCCGCTTTCGGGACGCGTGGGACTCTGCGGACATGTCTCCGCGGATGGCGCGCGCGACGCCCATCCTCGCGCGCGTTGACACTGACGCGCAGCCTCCTCAATACTCAGGGTGAAATGATCGCCTTGTTGCGCGGCACACTGGTGGAAAAACGGCCCGGGCAATTGATCGTTGACGCGGGCGGAGTGGGCTACGACGTTCACATTCCCCTTTCCACGTTTGCCGCCGTCGGCGCGCTGCGCACCGAAGTGACACTGCTGATTTACACGCATGTGCGCGAAGACCAACTCGCTCTCTACGGCTTTCTTACCGCGCGCGAAAAACACCTGTTTGAACTGCTGCTCTCTGTTAGCGGCGTGGGCCCTTCGCTCGCGCTCAGAATACTTTCCGGCATGAGCGTGGACGAAATGATTCCCGCGGTGCGCCGCGGCGACGTGGCCGCGCTCACGCGCATCAATGGCGTCGGGCGCAAAACGGCGGAACGTGTCATCGTCGAACTGAAAGATAAACTCGCGGCCGCCGAATCCGCGGTTGTGGAGCCGCGCGTCGCCCGCTCGCAGCTCGAGGAGGATCTCCATTCCGCGCTCCTGAATCTGAACTACGACCGCCGGGAGGTGGATCGTACTGTGGAGAAGTTGCGGCGCGACGGAATGCCGGCGGGATTCGATGCCGCGCTGCGAGCGGCCCTGCAGCAGCTTAGTCCTGCATCATCGGGGAATGCTCGCCGCGCGGCTGGAGAGTAGCCGCCGCCACGAGTGGCCCAACGTGATCGAGATCCTCTGGGAATTTGTCGTGCCGGAAGAAAAGAGGAAAGAATTCGAGCGCCACTACTCTTCTGCGGGGACATGGGCGCGGTTTTTCGGCGCCAGCCCGGCTTACCGCGGCACCACCTTGCTCGCCGGTGAGGGCAATCGCTATATCACCTGCGATCGCTGGGCTTCGCAGCAGGACTACGAAGAGTTCCGTCGAACGCACGCGAGGGAGTACGAAATGCTCGACCGCCGGTTCGAGGCGGTCACGCTATCCGAGCGCAGTCTCGGAATCTTTGAGTTGAAGTAGAATCGGTATCGCGAAGCCCGCTCATGACCAAATCCGCCCAGCGAATCGTTTCCGGCGCGCTCACAGCGGAAGAGGCGCGCATCGAATCCAGCGTGCGCCCGAAACGGCTCGCGGATTTCGTCGGCCAATCACGCGTCAAAGAACTGCTCTCCATAACCATCGAGGCCGCCAAAACCCGCGGCGAGGCCCTGGACCACGTTCTGCTGTACGGCCCGCCTGGCCTGGGCAAGACCACGCTCGCGCAAATCCTCGCCAACGAAATGGGAGTATCCATCAAAACCAGTTCGGGGCCCCTGCTCGAACGCAAAGGTGACCTGACTGCCGTGCTCACCGCGCTCGAGCCGGGAGAGATGTTCTTCCTGGACGAAATTCATCGTCTGTTTCCGGAGATCGAGGAGATCCTGTATCCGGCCATGGAGGACTTTCAAATTGATCTGGTGATCGGGCAGGGTCCAGGCGCGCGGATTCATCCCTACCGACTGAACCGATTCACGTTGATCGGCGCGACCACGCGAGCTGGTCTGCTCACCGCGCCGCTGCGCTCGCGCTTCGGAATCGTGCACCGCCTTGATTTCTATACTCCGGACGAGCTGCTCCGAATCGTGTTGCGCACGGCGAAAATCCTCGAAATCGGCATCGACGAGGCAGGCGCACGAGAGATCGCGCGCCGCAGCCGGGGCACGCCGCGGGTGGCCAACCGCCTGCTGCGGCGCGTGCGCGATTTCGCGCAGGTGCGCGCCAAAGGGCACATTTCGCTCGAAGTCGCGCGCGAATCTCTCGGCCTGCTCGGCGTGGACGAGCAGGGCCTTGACGAGGTGGACCGCAGCCTGTTGCGTGCTCTCATCGACAAGTATTCGGGAGGACCGGTGGGACTCGGCACTCTCGCCGCCACGCTCAGCGAAGAAGAAGACGCCATCGAGGAGATCTGCGAGCCGTACCTGATGCAACTCGGCATGCTCGATCGCACTCCGCGCGGGCGCGTGGCCACAGCGATGGCCTACAAGCACTTCGGTCTCGAACCCGGCAGCCGTCAGCCGAATCTTTTCTGAATTGCGGAGCTACTGATCGCTCGATGAAGCGCACGATCTATCTAGGACTGGGCTCAAACCTGGGCGACCGGGCCTCGAATCTCGAGGAAGCGCTGGCTGGTCTGGCCGCTGCGGGAGTGGAAACCATAAAGCGCTCGTCGTTCTATGCTACCCAGCCGCTAGGCTTCGGGCCGCAACATTGGTTTCTGAATTGCGCGGTCGAAGCGGTCACCGAGATGATGCCGCGGCAGCTTCTGCGCGCCATACAGCAGGTGGAGCGCGAGATGGGGCGCCGACGGCTTGTGCGCAATGGCCCGCGCATAGTGGATATCGATATCCTGTTCTATGGCGCGGCGGTTGTCAGCATGTCCGACCTGGAAATCCCGCATCCACGTATTGCTGAGCGCCGTTTTGTGCTCGTTCCGCTTCGCGAGATTGCCCAGAGCTTGCCGCATCCGACCCTGCGCTCGACGATTGCAGAGTTGCTCGCCGCAACGCCGGATCGCAGCGAGGTCCGGCGCTGGCATTCGCCTGACGCTGCCAGGGGTTGGCCCACGAATGAGCTTGTGAGTGCGCCGGAGGCTCGACACAGTGAGGGATCGCGGGAGCACACCGGGTGACCGACGCCGACTTCCTCCGTCAGGCCATTGCGGCGGCGCGCGAAGGAATCGCCGCCGGCCAGTCTCCATTCGGAGCTGTGATCGTTCGGGATGGTAAGGTAATCGCCATGGCGCACAATACGGTGTGGCGCGATACGGATCCGACCGCGCACGCCGAGGTCAACTGCATACGTTCCGCGAGCAAGGCACTCCAGACCATCGATCTCTCCGGCTCCGTTCTCTACTCCAGCTGTGAGCCTTGCCCCATGTGCCTCTCGGCCATCCACTGGGCGAGGATTGGTCGCGTAGTTTACGGAGCGGGGATCGGTGATGCAGCCGCTGCGGGTTTTTCCGAGCTACGGGTTCCCGCCCGCGAATTGGCGAAAATGGGCGGCAGCAGCGTATCAGTTGACGGCGGACTGCTGGTTGACGAGTGCCGGGTCCTTTTCCAGGAATTCCAGAAAGCAGGCGCCACGAGAACGTATTGAAAAGGTTAGGCGTTGCCGCGCGTTCCGTAGTGGAACATCGGCGACAGACCAGTTGCGCAGCTCATCGAAGTCAATTCCGTCCTGCACAAGAAGGCGACCTCAGTCGGCGAACAGAAATGAAAATTCTTTCCGCATCCCTCACCTAAAGTTCCCCGCGACTGGCCATCGGAGCAGAATCTGTTCCTCCAACCCCTTTCTTTATAACAACATGTGCACAAATTACTGTGGAATGCTTTGGAATTGGACGTGCTCTCTGCATTTGCCTGAGGGAATCGTGTATCTGCGAGGACGCATGAAGATCCATTTACGCGCCATTACCCTCATCCTATTCCTGATGGCAGCAGCCGGGACGGCCGCTGCGAACACGGTAACGCTGACCATTGAAAACGGCGGATCAAACGCAAACGGCGGGGTGTACGTTGGTCCTTACAACTTCACTTCGGGAGGGCAGTCGCTCCAACTGGTGTGCGACGCCTTCGAATACGACGTCTATCCCCCCGAAACGTGGACGGCCACGACAGGAACCATCGGGAGCACGGGCACCGGCTTGTTTGGAAGCCTGAACTCAACTCAATACCTCGAGGTTGCGTATCTCACGGAGATGTTGTTCCGCACTTCGAACGCTACCACCATCGCTGAAATCCAGTGGGCCATCTGGGACATTTTCGACCCCTCCTTGAACTACGGTGCGAACGACCCGTACGGGCAGATCAGTTCGTCCGAGCAGATGGCAATCCAGAATCTGGTGGATACCGCCGAGGCGAACTACATGAGCGGTAATTACTCCAATCTGGTTGTCTACACACCCACAAGCTGGTCGCCGCAGGACTCGGAACCTCAGGAATACATTGGGATAGTCCCTGAGCCCGCCTCCCTCTTGCTCCTCGGAGCCGGACTGTCCAGCCTGGTGGCTCTGCGCCGCCGGCTGTCAAACTGAATGATCATTTAAGTTTCTCTCCTCCTTGGGGCCGATGCTCCGCATCGGCCCTTTTCTTTTGGCTTGCGCTTTTCCAACTGTTGTGAGTTTTCTCAGCGCTCCGCATTGGGGCATCGTTGACTCCCCGGCTCGCCCCGCCTACACTCGCCGGCCAGAACTCATGCCTCCGAAGAGGACGCCTGCGCGCCGAGCAAGCGCACCGACACGGTCCCGCGTCTCGTCCCGACCGAGCGCTGATGCGGCGCATCCAATGCCGCTCGACGCGCTCGTTTATCCCAGGTTCGCAGGCATTCCGACCTTCATGCGTCTTCCGCACATAGCCGATCCTCGCGCGCTGGACATTGCCCTGCTAGGAGTGCCTTTTGACGGCGGGACAACGTTTCGCACCGGGGCGCGATTCGGGCCGCGCAACATCCGCATGCAGTCGGCGATGATCCGTCCGTACAATCCCGCGCTCGACGTGAACCCATTC
>JASHRU010000329.1 GCA_030037225.1 Candidatus Acidiferrales bacterium
CCTTAAGGGTTAGTGTCAAGCTGGAAGTGTGTGCTCATCCAATCAGGTCTTGGAGGCTCACAAGTCGCCGGCGATCTTCCATGACCGCTGCGTGGCCACGGGCAGCCCGAATCTGCCAGGCGTGGATTTCCTTCGGCGGCCCATCGTGATTCAATGTGGGCCCCGAACGGCATCGGAAGGAGAAATCACGTGATCGTTTGCGAGTGCCTGCGAGCGCCGCGGTGAGAAAAGAATCTCTTACAGGGCGACATCGAACACAGCCAAAGAGTTAAAGCGCATGGAAAGCACACCTTCAGAAGAAATCCGCCTGGCTCTGCCGGGTTCCCTTGCGCCGATTCGGCTGCCCACTGGATGGTCGCGGGCCTCCGAGCCGGGCGGTGCAGTGACGATCGTCGCTCCCGAGGGGGACTTGCGCGTTGGGTTCGTTATGTGTGCGCTCGACGGCACGCCGGAGGAAATCGCGCGCCACGCGTGGCGAATTTTCGATGCTGGTTTCGATTTCCCTGTGCGGCAGACGATTCAGATTCCCGGAAGCGGCGGGTGGGACGCCGGCTTTCAGGTCGTCCACACCGTTCCTGCGGCGCAGTCGCGTAGCGCTATCGCCGTTCTGCGAACGCGGGGAGATAACGCCTATTGCGTTTTGATACTTGGGACAAAGGCTTCCATCAATCGCCGCATGGCTCAAATCATGGAGGTTCTGGAGGGTTGGAAACCCGAGGGGCTGAGCGCGCCAAACCTTGGGCGAGCCATGCAGACAGAGTGGGGCGAGAAGCAGAGCGCTCAAATGAGCGAATTCCTTCGCCGCGCCATGGCGGAATTGCAAGTTCCGGGAGCCGCAATGGCGGTCGTGCAAGCGGGACGCATCGTTTTCGCCGAGGGCTTCGGCACTCCCAGGATTGGGTCGAGCGAGCCGGTGCGGCCGGAGACGCGCTTCATGATCGGTTCGAACACGAAGCCGCTGACCACGCTGATGATGGCTCGGCTCGTGGCCCGGGGGAATTTCGATTGGTCCACGCCAGTGACGAAATTGCTGCCCGATTTTGCGCTCGCGGACCCCGAACTGACCCGCAGATTGGAGATGCGGCATACAGTCGCCGCCTCCACGGGGATGCCGCCACGAAACATGGACATGATCTTCAAGTTCAAAGGGGTCACGCCCGAGCAGCGGCTTGCCGAGATGAAGCAGATGAAGCCCACCACGGGCTTCGGAGAAACTTTTCAATACTCCAATTACATGGTGGCCCTCGGAGGGTATGCGGCGGCTCGAAGCTTTCGGCGAGAAAACTCGCTGGGAGAAGCCTATGAACAGGCAATGCAGGAATTGGTATTCGGGCCGCTCGGGATGGAGCGGACCGGCTTTCACGAAGGGCATGGCAAGGATTGGGCATCTCCGCACGCCATCGGCTTCGAGGGGAGTTGCGAATTGCTCGATCCAACGATGGAGCGTTTCGTGGCAGCCGTTGCACCGGCGGGCGGAGTGTGGTCGTCGGCTAAGGACATGGCCAGGTATCTCCTGCTCGAATTGAACCGGGGAAGGCTGCCCGGCGGAGAGCAGTTGCTCCCGGAAGATGGGCTCGTGGAACGATGGAAGGGCGCGACCAAGATCACCGGCACGATGAGTTACGGGCTGGGGCTGCTTCGCGGCGAAGAAGATGGGCTGGATATGGTCAGCCACGGCGGCATGACGCTTGGCTTCACGTCCGATATGTATTTTCTGCCTCGAAACGACATTGGGGTGATCCTGCTCACGAATCTATTCGCTGCCAACCTTGTCGCGGCAGCACGCCAGAAGGTATTCGAGCTGCTCTTTGGTGCGCAGGTGAAAGCCCAGCAGATGATCGAGGCCGCCTCATTGGCTGAAGAGCAGGCAATCGCGGGCAGGCGCGCTCGCGTGAAGCTGGGTGCCGAGGCCGCGGCATGGCTGGAAGGAATGGCGGGCGAGTACCGAAGCCACGAGCTCGGACCACTCTTCGTGCGTCGAAAGGAGGGAGGATATTGGGGTGAGTTTGAGAGCTGGGCCAGTCCGCTGGGCATCGAGGAGCAAACCAGTGGACGCCCGCTGGTGGCGTTGGTCGGTCCCGGGTTGATCCACACGCTCCGCCTTCAAGTGGCCGGTGAGGCTCAGGCCCTCGTTCTGGATCAAGGACAATACGTCTATCGATTTGAGAGGCAGTAAGGCGTCTGACTTCGAGCCCCGGGCCGCATCGGTTGAACGCCAGGGCGGGGACGGTTACCATTCCTCGCGCAAGGACTCGCGCAAGACGATTCGTGGTCTGATGATTGCCGGGAAACGAGGGGCGTAGTAGGCTCTCCGCATGCCGAGAGCAGGAAAGCGTAAAATTCACCTTGTAGTCCGAAGGAAAGGAAAGAGGGGGCGCACCATGGCTTCCAACAACGAAACTCAGGCAGTGACGGCGGAAGATGTGCGCGAAGGCGCGAATGTCGACAAAATACGCGACATCCTCTTTGGCGCCCAGATGCGCGATTACGACAAGCGGTTCGCGCGCCTGGAAGACCGGCTGATCAAGGACGCGGAGGCGCTGCGCGAGGAAATGCGCAAGCGGCTCGACGCGCTCGAATCGTTCGTCAAGCAGGAGGCCGAGGCGCTTGGCCAGAGGCTCAAGTCGGAGAAGGCGGAGCGCGGCGAGGCCGTGAAAGACCTGGGCCGCGAACTGCGCGACACGGCGAAGGGCATCGAGAAGAAAATCGCCCAGCTCGACGACGACTTCAACGCGGGCCAGGGCGAGCTGCGCGCGAAGATCCTCGAGCAATTCAAGTCGCTCTCCACGGAGATCAAGGAATCCCACCGCGCGCTCACCACGGCGCTGAACCAGGAGGCGCAGACCCTCAGGGGCGAGCTGACCGACCGCGTGGCGCTGGCCGACTTGTTCTCCGAAGTCTCCATGCGTTTGAAGAAAGAGTTCGAGCTGCCCGAGAAGTAGCGCAGGCGGCCGCGCCGCCGGCCGCGCCCGCCACTGGGATTTGGGCGCCCCACGACGATGCCTGATTCCGCCACACCCGATAACCCACGGCGTCCTCGCAATCCCTCCGTGGAAGGAGCTGAGCCCGAACTGGCCGAGCTCCGCGACATCCTGTTCCATGCCGAGCGCGACGAACTGTTGGCGCTGCGCGAGCGCGTGCACGACTTCGGCCAGCGCTCCCACGACGTGGCGGAAGTGCTGCCGGAGGCCGTCCGGCTGCGCGGCGAAGAGGGTGTGGACGAGCAGTTGACCGAGGCGCTGCGGCCCACCGTAGAACGCACGCTCAAGGAATCGGTCGAGCGCGACCCGCAGATCGTGGCGGAAGCGCTCTTTCCGGCCATGGGTCCCTCGATTCGCCGGGCGATTTCGGAATATTTCAAGGCCCTGGTCCAGTCGTTCGACCAGGCCATGCAGCACAGCTTCTCGATCCAGGGAATCCGCTGGCGGATCGAGGCCATGCGCACGGGCAAGTCGTTCAGCGAAGTCGCGCTGCTGCACAGCCTGGTGTACCGCGTGGAGCAGATCTTCCTGTTCCACCGCCAGACGGGGTTGTTGCTCCGCCGCGTGGTGGCGCCGGAAGTGGCGGCGATGGATGCGGACATGATGGCGGGAATGATGGCGGCTTTGCAGGATTATGCGCGCGACTCCTTCCACGCCGCGAAGAGCGACGCGCTCGAAGAGTTCGCGGTGGGCGAATTCAACTGCTGGGTGGAGCAGGGGCCGAAAGCGGTGCTCGTGGCCGTGATCCGCGGGCAGGCGCCTCAGGCCTACCGGCTGAAGCTCCGCGAGGTGACGGAACGCGTGCACGCCGTGTTCGGCAAGCGCCTGGACGAATTCAGCGGCGACGCGTCGGTCTTCGACCCCGCGGAAGACCTGCTCATTGAATCCTTCGCATCCCAGCGGCGGGAACACGCCATGCCGCCGCCCCGGCCGTATTTCACGTACTCGCTGGCAACAGTTGTGCTTCTGTTCGTGGGCTGGCAGGCGTATTTGGGCTATGAAGACTGGCGCTGGGGGCGGTTTGTGGACATGCTTCGCGAGGAGCCGGGTTACACCATCACCTCGTTCCATCGCGGTTGGTTCAGCCGGTATTACGAAATCGGCGGGATGCGCGACCCGCAGAGCACGGATCCAATCTCGCTCCTCCAGAAGGAGGGCTTGGACCCCACGCTGGCCGACTTGCAACTGGGGCGTTACTACGCGCTGGACGACGTGCTGGTGGCCAAGCGCGCCGCGGCGCTGCTGGCGCCGCCCGCGGGCGTGAGAATGACAGTCGAGAGCGGCGTGCTGCGCGTCCGCGGGGAAGCGCCCGCCGACTGGATCCGGGATCTCGAGTCGAAAGCCACGCTGATTGCAGGAGTGAAGCGGGTGGACACGACCGGCCTGCTGCTTCCCGGGCAGAGCGATTTCGTTAAGGCGCGCGGCGACTTGGCGGCCGCGCGCCTCCAGTTCAACGAAGGCTCAGCGGAGATCCGGCAGGACCAGAGAGCGGCGGTCGAGAACGTGGCGGCATTGCTGAAGACGCTCGATCACCTGGCACAGGAAATGGGCGACGAGCTCTCTGTGGAGGCCGTGGGCCATACGGACTCGACCGGCCCGGACGCGGCGAACCAGCGCCTGGGACTGTACCGGGCGACGCGCACGGTCCAAGCGCTGGAACGCTCTGGGCTGCGCGCCGCCATCGTCCATCCGCGCAGCGCGGGAAGCAGCGAGCCGCTGGCCGGAGAAGGCAGCGAGTCGGAGCGGCAGATCAACCGGTGCGTGACCTTCCGCGTGCTGCGGCCGCAAGCCGGCGCGCAGCCCTGAGGCGGATCCTCTCGTGGAATACAAGAAAAAGATTTGCATGCTCGGCTCGTTCTCCGTGGGAAAGACGAGTCTGGTGCGCCGGTATGTCCAGAGTATTTTCGAAGAAAAGTACCTGACCACCGTGGGCGTGAAAATCGACAAGAAAACAGTGCGGGTGGACGGCGACGACGTGTTGATCATGCTCTGGGACATTTATGGGGAAGATGATTTCCAGAAGCTGCGCATGAATTTCCTGCGGGGCGCCAGCGGATATCTCCTGGTGGCGGACGGGACGCGGCGCGCGACGCTCGACAAGGCCCTCGAACTGAACGAGAGGGTGCAGGCGGGCCCAGACGCCGCACCGGTGGTGCTGGTGGTGAACAAAGTGGACCTCGCACCGGATTGGGAGGTGACCGGAGAGCTGCTCGACGAGTTGCGCACCAAGGGCTGGCAGCCGCTCAAGAGCAGCGCTAAGACGGGTGAGAGCGTGGAGGACGCCTTCCTGGCGCTGGCCAGGATGACGCTGGGAAAGAAACCATGAACGAGGCCGCGCTGTCGGGTTCGCTTCTCGCGCGCATGGGCTTCGCCGTGTTGGAAGACGCTGGAGCGGGAACACTGCGGCCCGTGGGCACACCGCCGGACTGGTTTCGCCGGGCGTTCGGAAACGGGCCGGTAGCGAACGATCGTTTCGTTCCCGAGGAGTGTTCGCCATTCCTGGAGAATTTTCTGGTGGACGCGGAGCGCGTGTGGGCCACGGGCGGCGCGGAACATGCGGAATCGGGAGCGTGGATCGAGCGCGGCGCCGACGGGAAAGAGATCGCGCTCGAGGCGGAAGCGTGCGTTGTGGACGGGCGCCGGATTCTGCTGGTGGGAAATCAGCAGGAGCGCTTTGAGGAGATTTCCCGCCGCCTGCAAATCGCACGTGACGAAAAACTCGCCCACGAACGGTTGCGCCGCGAAATCCAGATGAAAGAGGTGCTGCTCCACTGCATCGTGCACGACCTCTCGCAGCCGCTTACGGCGCTGCGCGGCTGCCTCTCGCTGCTCAGCATGGGTCTGACCCCGGAAAAGATGCGGGAAGTGGTGGAAGTCGCGGACCGGCAGACGCGCAAGCAGGAAGCGATG
>JASHRU010000330.1 GCA_030037225.1 Candidatus Acidiferrales bacterium
ACGTCTGCGCGCCGCGGGAGCCACCGACGCCGTGATTGCCGCCGTGCGCGAAGCTGCTCCCAAACCGAAGCCGCGGCCGGCTTCACCGCCCAAATCGGAAGCGGCCAAGGAGAGCGCGCCGGCTCGGACATCGCCGCCCGCCGCAGAGCCTGCCACTGAGCCGGCAGCTCCTCCTTCAAAACCGGCGGAGCCTGCCAAAGCCGCGGAGCCCGCTGTGAGTGCTCCGACGCCGGCCCCCTCCGCAAAGCCCTCTTCGCCGAGCGCTGAGCCTGCCGATCCGCGCGGGCAGTACGAGCGCGGAGAGGCGTTCGAGAGGGGAACCGGCGTTCACGCTGACCCAGTGGAAGCGGCGCGCTGGTATCGGCGGTCGGCGGACCAGGGATACGCGCCTGCGGAAGCGCGGCTCGCGTATTTCTACGAATATGGGATCAACGTGCCTTGCGATTTTGCGGAGGCGCTGCGTCTCTATCGTCTGGCCGCGGACCAGAACGATCCGGGCGGCCAGGCGGGACTCGGACATCTCTATGCGACGGGTTGGGGCGTTCCCCTGGACACGCGGGAATCCATCCGCTGGACGCGCCTGGCGGCCGATGCCGGCAACGCGCGAGGCGAGTCGAATCTCGGCGTAAACCTGGAATTCGGTACCGGTGTGCCCCAGGACTTCGCCGAGGCGGTCAAGTGGTTCCGCAAGGCGATCGACCAGGATTATCCGTACGCCATGAACGCGCTGGGCGACCTCTATTGGGACGGAAAAGGCGTGCCGGAAGACAAAGAGCGCGCCAAGGACCTCTACCGTCAAGCCATGGAAAAAATGAAGGCCGCGACAGAGCTGGGCGACGCCTCGGCATATATTTCCCTCGCGCGCGTCTTCGAGCTAGGCCGCCTGGTGCCGCAGGATCAGACGCAAGCCTTCGCCTACTACCGCAAAGCGGCGGAGCGGGGCCTGCCCGTGGCGGAAAACATGGTGGGCATCCGCTACGCCACCGGCACGGGCACTGCCAAGGACGAGTTGGAAGCGGTGGTGTGGTATCGCCGCGCCGCCGAACAGGGCAACTCCGACGCGCAGGCGAACCTCGGCTACATGTACGACACGGGTACCGGCGTGGCCCGCGACGCCGACAAGGCTGTCCAGTGGGCCCGCCAGTCGGCCGAGCAGGGGAACGCCAACGGCCAGTTCAACCTCGGCGCCGCCTATGCCGGTGGCCGCGGCGTGCCCCAGGACAACGTCGAGGCGTACAAGTGGTACCTTCTGTCGGAAGCGGGCGGAAACAAGCAAGCCACCGATCGCATGAAAGATCTGGCTGCGCACATGACCGGAGCGCAGGTGGCCGAGGCGCAGCACCGCGCCAGTGATTGGTCGGCGCAGCACCCGCGCCGTTAAACTAACTAGCCGCGCGGGAGGCGGACGCGCATTCGCAAGAACGGCCGACGGAAGATTGGCAATGCCGATGGCGAACGACCCCCGGAAACACGCTGCGAATGCCGCGGAGAAATCAAAACGCGGATCCGCGCCTCTCGCCGCAGCCATCTTGTGGCTCCTGCTCGCGCCCGCTGCCGCTGCCCAGGCTCCCATCACATGCGCGGGCCCGCTCTCCGAGTCCCGCGTGATCCAGCTGTCTTCCGCCGGCGTTCACCCCCAGCGCATTGTCCAGTTCGTGGAGAAGTGCGGGGTCAACTTTCAACTCACCCCCGAAATTGAGCAGCGGCTGGCGGCTGCCGGAGCAGCTCCCACCGTTCTGGCCGCAATCCGCCAAAAAAATTCCGAAATGGCGAAAGCCTCCAAGCCCCCGGCAAAGGCGGTCGAGCCGTCCGCTGCGCAGCCGACGGCACAGCCCTCTGTGAGCGATACTTCCCCCAAGCCTCACGTGATTGAACTTCCGGTTAACGGGGCTTCGGAGAACGCGGCGTCCGCTGATGCCGCACGCATCGCGCCGCCTGATCTTCCGCGCTCCTACTTCGAACGCGGCCAGGCCTATGAAGAAGGCAACGGCGTGCCACAGGATTACGCCGAAGCAGCCAAGTGGTATCGGCGCGCCGCCGACGAAGGCAATTCGGACGCTCAGAATTCGCTCGGTTGGCTCTACCGCTCAGGGCGGGGCGTGCCGCAGGACTGGACGGAGGCGCTGCGCTGGTTCCGCAAGGCTGCCGAGCAGGGCAATCCCGAAGCGCAGGCGAATCTCGGATGGATGTACATGAACGGCCAGGGCGTGCCGCTCGATTATGTGCAAGCGGCCAAATGGCAGCGCATGGCTGCCGAGCAGGGCAGCGACATCGCGCAATTCAATCTGGCGTGGCTCTACGAGCACGGCAGCGGCCTGACCCAGGATTACGCCGAGGCCGTCCGGTGGTATCGAAAATCCGCCGTGCAGGGAAATGCCGCCGCGCAGACCAATCTCGCCTTTCTGTTGGCACACGGGATGGGCACACCCCGCGATTCCGGCGAAGCCGTTCGGTGGTACAGCAAGGCCGCGGAGAAAGGCTATGGTCAAGCCGCCAGCAACCTGGGCGCGATGTATGAGACCGGCACCGGAATCAAGCGCGACTACGAGGCCGCTGTGAAGTGGTACCGCATGGGTGCCGAACAAGGAATCCCCGAAGCGGAAGTCAATCTGGGCCGCATGATTGAAACCGGCCACGGCGTTGCGGCCGACCCGGCAGAGGCTGCCCGCTGGTATCGCAAGGCCGCCGATCAGAATAACGCGCAGGCCGAGATGCAACTGGGCATTCTACTCTCCGCAGGCCGCGGTGTGCCCCAGGACGATGTGGATGCCGCGGGCTGGTTCCGCAAGTCCGCCGAGCAGGGCAATCCCGACGCCCAGGCTCGCCTCGGCGCTCTCTACGAGGCCGGGCGCGGCGTGATCAACGACGACGAGATCGCCGTGAGCTGGTATCGCAAGTCTGCCGAGCAGGGCAGCGCCCTCGGCCAGTATCACCTCGCTGAGGCCTTCCTGATGGGCCACGGCGTCAGCCCCTCCAACGTGGACGCCTATATGTGGTTCACCCTCTCCGCGCAGTCCGGCTTCAAGGACGCTGCGGAACGTCTCGGAGCTCTCGAGAAAATCATGCCCGCGGAACAGATTGATCTGGCGCGAAGCCAGGCCGCCCAGTGGATCGCGCAGCATTCTCCGCGCTGAGCCCCGTTAAGGTTGGCGCACCGGCGATTGACACTGTCTCCCCCGCGCCGCTATCCTGCATCCAACAGATAGCCATGAGGCTCGGCCGCTTTTATTAGCGATTCGCCCTCCGCTCCCCGCCCCTGGGGAGCCGTTGACCTTCAGTCCGTTCATTCCCGTTTGTGCACTGCGCGATTTCCCGCTTTCGCCTGGAGAGGATTGTCATGGCATCTCTGTTCGACAAGTTGCGGCAGATCGAAACACGTTACGAGGAGCTCACCCGCGAGCTTTCGTCTCCCGATGTGGCCTCGGATTCGGCGCGGCTGCAGAGGCTCGCCAAGGCGCACGCCGAGTTGGGCGCCATCGTCGAGAAATACCGCGAGTGGAAAAAGATTGAGCAGGGGCTCGCCGACGCGAAGCAGCTCCTGGTGGATTCGAACGACGCGGAGATGAAGCAGCTCGCCCACGACGAGGAACGCCAGCTCACCGCGCAGCGCGCCAAAGTGGAAGAAGAACTGAAGCGCCTGCTCGTTCCGCGCGACCCCAACGACGAAAAAAACATCATCCTGGAAATCCGCGCCGGCACCGGAGGCGACGAGGCTGCGCTCTTTGCCGCGGAACTTTTCCGCATGTATTCGCGTTTCGCCGAATCGCAGGGATGGCGCGCCGAAGTTCTGGAGAGTTCGCCCTCCACCCTCGGCGGCGTCAAGGAAATCACCGCGTCCATCTCCGGCAAGAAAGTCTTTTCCAGGCTGAAATACGAAAGCGGAGTGCATCGCGTCCAGCGCGTTCCGGAGACCGAGCAGCAGGGCCGCGTGCACACTTCCGCCGCCACCGTCGCCGTGCTGCCCGAAGCCGATGAAATCGAAGTGAAGATCGAGCCGAAGGACATCCGCATCGACACGTTTTGCTCCTCCGGCCCCGGCGGGCAGTCCGTCAACACCACCTACTCCGCCGTGCGCATCACGCATCTGCCCACCGGCATGATCGTCTCCCAGCAGGACGAGAAGTCGCAGATCAAGAACCGCGAGAAGGCCATGCGCGTCCTCCGCGCGCGTCTGTTCGAACTCGAGCGCCAGAAGCAGCACGACGCCATCGTGGCCGAGCGCCGCGGGCAGATTAAAACCGGCGACCGCTCGGAAAAAATCCGCACCTACAATTTCCCGCAGAACCGCGTCACCGACCATCGCATCGGCCTCACCCTCCACCAGCTCACCGAGGTCATGGACGGCAAACTCGCGCCCATCGTAGATGCGCTCGTCACGCATTTTGAAGCTGAGAGGCTGAAAGACGAGTTGGACGAGGTATAAACCGCGCCACGTGCCCCGGCCCGTGCCCGCAAGTGATGGGGCCCGCTTCCGGTTCCCGCTGCGCATAGTGTATTTTCGTCGAGTGAACGTGCGCACTGCGCTGCAACACGCCGTCGCCAAATTACAGACTGCCCGCGTCCCCTCGCACGGGCTCGCGGCCGAGCTGCTCCTCCAACACGCCCTCGAACGCGACCGCGCCTGGATTTACGGCCATCCGGAAGAAGAGGTGACGGAATCCGCCGCCGAAAATTTTTTCCGCATGGTGGAGAAGCGGGCCGACGGAACTCCCACTCAATATCTCACCGGGAAGCAGGAATTCTGGGGCATTGAGTTCACTGTCGGCCCCGGCGTGCTCATTCCACGGCCGGAAACCGAGCATGTGGTCGAAGTGGCCCTGGAACGTTTGAAGCCGAAGCGCCAACCGCAGAAGTCGGACCTGTCGCTGCGCCGCGAGCGCGTCGGACGCACGCTGCGCCTTGTGGACGTGGGCACCGGGTCGGCCTGCCTGGCCGTGGCGCTGGCCCGCGAAGTCCCTCAGGCGCGTCTTTGGGCCACGGAGATTTCGCGCGCCGCTCTGGCCATCGCCTGGCACAATGCCGTGCGGTACGACCTCGAGGACCGCATCACTTTTTTCGAGGCCAGCCTGCTCACCCCTTTCCTCATCGGCGGCGAGGCGGAAAATGCGGCGCCCTTCGACCTGATTGTCTCCAATCCGCCCTACGTGGCTCTCTCCGAATTCGAAGATTTGCCGCGCGAGCTTCGCGAACACGAGCCCAGGGAAGCCTTGCTCGCCGGCGAAACGGGGCTGGAATTCTACCGTCCGCTGATTCGGCAGGCGGAAAAAGTGCTCGCTCCCGCCGGCGCTCTGGTCCTCGAAGTGGGCGCAGGACAGGCCCCGGAAGTGCGCGCGCTGCTCGGCGAAGGCTGGTGCGACATTTCCGTGGCCAATGATCTGGCCGGGATCCAGCGCGTCGTTTCCGCCGTGCGCGAATAGCGGGCCCGAAGCCGGCGTTTTTTGTCGCCGTCCTCCGCTCGCGCTCGCCGCGTTTCGTGCCGCGGGCAAACCCTTCCGCTGCTTGTGCCTCCTATTCCTCACGGGCATTGCCGCCTGCTAGGATCGTCCATGCTCGCTCCGCCGAACCGCTTCATGCGGCCGATTCTCCTGCTCGTTTTCGCTGCGGCAGTGCCGCTCGCTGCGCCCGTCCGCGCCCAGCAGCCCGCCGGCGTTGTCCTCTCCGGACAAATCAGAGGCGATGCAAAATCCTCCGCCATCGTCATCGTGGACGATCCCGGCGGCACAGCCGCCTGGCACGCTCGCACCGCAAAGGTCGGCAGCTACTCGATCGGCCCGATTCCGCCCGGCCAGTATCGCGTCTGCTTTCAGGCCCCTCATTTCGACCCCGTAGTCAGAGAATGGGAAATCAATGCCGATTCCCTGCCGCTCAATGTCCGTTTGCGCTCCACGCAGCAGTTGCGCGCGCCGGAATGCCCCACGGTTGCGAAGGCGCTCCTCGCGCTCACTCCGGCGGAATTGCAGCGCGCTACGCTCACTCTGCGCGTGTCGGAAAGCGTTTGGGGCGGCGCCGGCTTCTCCATTACGATTTTCGGCGACGACAGGGCACAGTCATCCACCCCTTCGCCGGAGCTCTTCCCGAACCGGCTGGATCGGCCGGGCGCGGGCATCACGCTCCCGTCCGGTGCCGCGTCCCAGGTCTTTCACCAGCTCTACGCCTCGGGATTTTTCACGCTTCCCCAGCCGCCCGGCGTGCGCCTGGCGATGGACGCAAACACCACCGCACTCACCTTTTCCGCCGATGGCCTCTCGCGCACGATCGAACACGTCACCGGTGCTCCGCCTCCGGGGCTCGCCGATCTCGAACCGGAGATTCTCGCTGCCGCCAACTCGCACGCGCTGCTGCGCGGCGCGCCCCCCGACGAAACTCTTTTCGGCGGCGTGCGCCAGGATCTCGAACTGCCCAAACCCGGCCTGACGCCGCTCCTTCGCGCCGCCACGGCGAGCGTCGAAGCCGTCCAGCGCCTCATCTCCCAGGGCGAGGATCCGAAAGCCACGGATGCGAGCGGATGGACGGCCCTGATGTACGCCTCCTCCGAGGGCAACGAGCCCGTCGTCGCCTACCTGCTCGCACACGGCGCAGATCCGAACGCGAAATCCCTGCGCCGCGAAACCGCGCTCATGGCCGCCGTCGGTGGCTTGTCCGGTGACTCCGGCTGCATCAAAGCACTGCTCGATGCCGGCGCCAATCCCAATTCGGAAACCGTCGAAGGCCAAACGGCGCTCATGTGGGCCGCGCGCCGAGCGCGTCCCGATGCCATCTCACTCCTTCTCGCCGCACGCGCTGACGTGAATTTCCGCGCCCGCGATGGTTCCACGGCGCTCGCCCTGCTCCGGGCCGACCTCGGCGAGCGCTCCCGGCAATCGCTCGAGCTGCTTCGCGCCGCAGGAGCCACTAGGTAGAATTCCTTCATGCCGAAGCTCTCCAGCTTCCGCGCAAAGAAAGAAAGCGCTCCCGCCAGTGAACTGGGCGCTCATCCATCCGAAGGCGCAACCACCATCCTGCACGTCGACATGGATGCGTTCTTCGTCTCCGTCGAGCTGCTCGAGCGCCCCGAGCTTCGTGGCAAGCCCGTTGTCGTCGGCGGCCAGCCCGGCCAGCGCGGCGTCGTCTCCGCGGCCAGTTACGAGGCGCGCCGCTACGGCATTCAATCCGCCATGCCGCTGCGCACCGCGGGACGTCTCTGCCCGCACGCCGTATTTCTCGAGCCGCGCCACGAGCGCTACAGCGAGTGGAGCGACCGCATCGCCGCCATCCTCGCGCGGTTTTCGCCGCGCGTAGAAATGGCTTCGGTAGACGAGGCCTACCTCGATCTCGCCGGAACCGAGCGCCTTCTCGGCCATCCGCTGGCCGCGGCTCACCGCCTTCGCCGCGAAATCTGGGAAAAGACGAACCTGCCGTCGTCCATCGGCCTCGCGCGCACGCGGCTCGTCGCTAAAGTTGCTTCCGACCAGGCCAAACCCGCCGGCCTGCTTTGGATTCCTGCGGGCAGTGAAGCTACGTTCCTGGCGCTGCTTTCCGTGCGCAAGATTCCCGGCATCGGCAAGGTCACAGAAGCCGCGCTCAACGGCCTGGGCATCGAAACCGTCGCCCAGCTCGCCGCACTCCCGCGCCAACGCCTCGAAGACACCTTCGGCCGTTGGGGCAGCGCTCTCTATCGCAAGGCGCGCGGCGACGACACCTACGAGTTCCTCGACGATGCGGAAGCAAAATCCATCTCGCATCACCACACGTTTTCCGAAGATGTGGACGACATCTCCATGATCGAAACCACGCTCAGCCATCTATGTCAGAAAGCCGCCAAGCGCCTGCGCGACGCCGGGCTCTACGCCGGCACCGTCACGCTCACACTGCGTTACGCCGGATTCGAGACCATCACCCGCGCGCGCACGCTCCCCGCTCCCACCAACCTCGACCAGGACGTGCAGCGCGTCACGCGCGAGCTCCTCGCCCGCCATCGCGACCCCAAGCGCCGCGTGCGTCTCGTCGGCGTTTCTCTCACCTCCATCTCTCACGGCGAGACCCAGCTCGAGCTGCTCGATCCCGCGCGCCGCGAAAAGCTCGAAAAACTCGCGCGCGCCTCCGACCAGCTCCGCGAGCGCTTCGGTTTCGAGAAACTCCAGCTCGGCGGCTCCATGCGCAAGCCCAGCCGCCGCTAGCGCGGCGTCGCACTTCCCCCCGCACGCGCCAACTCGTAGGGGCACGCCATGGCGTGCACCTGTCTCCTTGGCCCGCTCGGAATATCGGCGAAACCTCGCCCTCCCGGGCGCTCCCGCCCTGCATGATAAACTCGCCGTGATGTCCACAGAACCTTCTGCGGCGGGCAGCGCGCGTCCTTCTTCTTCCTACAGGGCCGGCCGCGCCGCCGGACGTCTGCGCACCTTCTGGCAGAGCGTCACCGAAGGCATTCGCATCTCCGAACTTTGGTCGCAGTTCCAGGCGGAAGCCCGCACCAGCTACGGCCTCTATTCGCGCGACGTCGATTGGGAAAAGGTGCGCCGCGGCAAACGTTGGAAGCAGCCGTTCCGCGCCGCGGGCGCCCTCTTCTGGGCCATGCTGATGAAACTCAGCCCGGCGCGGCGCCTGCTCCTGCTCGCGGCGATTGCCGCTCTGCTGTTTTTCTCCTTCCAGGTGGAGACGCAGCGCGGCGGCGTGGTCTTTGTCTCCGTGGGCATCCTGAGCCCCGGCGTTCTGCTCCTGTTTCTCCTTCTCGCTCTCGAGCTCGCCGACCGCGTCACCATGAAGCGCGACCTGGAAATCGCGCGCGAAATCCAGCGCTGGCTCGTGCCCGAAAAGCCGCCCGCCGTGCCGGGCTACGACATCGCCTTCCTCACCCGCGCCGCGAACACCGTGGCCGGCGATTACTACGACACGATCCCGCGCGGCCCGGCACCCTCCGCCGCCTCCACAGACGGCAACCTCTTGCTCGTTGTCGCCGACGTTGCCGGAAAAAGCGTGCCTGCCGCGCTCCTCATGGCCACATTCCAGGCCAGCTTGCGCGCCATCGAGGCTACCGACACCGCGCTCATCGATCTGGTTCGCGGTCTCAACAGCTACGTCTGGGCCAACAGCCAGAGCGGCCTGCGTTTCATCACCGCCTTTTTTGCCGAGCTCGAGCCCGCCACCGGTAACTTGCGCTATACCTCCGCCGGCCATCTTCCCGCTATCATCCGTCGCGCTGCGGGCGAGGTGAACGAACTCAAAGAGGGCGGCCTGCCGCTCGGCATTGAGCAGGACGAGCAATTTCCTGCCGGCCAGACTCGCCTCGCGCCCGGCGAAATATTGCTCATCTACACCGATGGCGTGGTCGAGGCCGTCAACCCGCAGGGAGAAGAGTTCGGCCGCGCCCGCCTGTTCAACGTGCTCGGCCCTTGCGACGCCTCGAACTCCGCCGCGGAAATCCTCGATCGCGTCACGCGCGTTCTCGACGGCTTCGTCGGTGCGGCCCCGCAGCACGACGACCTCACCTGCCTCGTCGTCCGCCGCAACCTCGCCAATTAGCCCGCCTGGGAACCCGGCGCGCCGCGCGCCTTGTAGCCGTTCGCCGCCTGGCCGATAATCTCATCATGGAGGCGCGCCGACTCGCGGACCGTATCTGCGCCGTACTTACCGGCGCGGGCTATCAGGCCTATCTCGTAGGCGGGTGTGTCCGCGATATCGTCCTGGGAAGGCCGGCGCAGGACTTCGACGTCGCCACCGATGCCACGCCCCAGCAGGTTCAGGCGCTCTTCCCCGGAAGCGTGGGCGTGGGCGCAGCGTTCGGAGTGATTCTCGTCCTCGATGAGCATTCCGACGCCCGCGTGGAAGTCGCCACCTTCCGCACCGATCTGGAATATTCCGACGGCCGCCGGCCCGACGCCGTCGTCTTCAGCAAATCCGCCGAGCAGGACGTGCGCCGCCGCGACTTCACCATCAACGGCCTCCTGCTCGATCCTCGCGACAATCGCATCCTCGACTTTGTGGGCGGCCAGGCCGACCTGCGCGCCGGAATTGTTCGCGCTATCGGCGATCCCGCCCTGCGCTTCCGCGAAGACAAGCTGCGCCTGCTTCGCGCCGTCCGCTTTGCCGCGCGATTCCGCTACACGATCGAACCGGCCACCTTTGCCGCCCTCTGCCGGCACGCCGCGGAAATCTCCGCCGTCTCCGCCGAGCGCATCCGCGAGGAGTTGACCCGCATATTGACCGAAGGAGGCGCGCGCCGCGGCTTCGATCTGCTCGACGAAACGCGCCTGCTCCAACACGTCCTGCCCGAAGTCGCGCGCATGCACGGCGTCCAGCAGCCCCCGGAATTCCATCCCGAAGGCGACGTGTGGGTTCACACCCTGCTCCTGCTCGAACAGTTGCCCGCCGGTGCCGCGCCCACGCTCGCCTGGGGCGCGCTCCTTCACGATGTCGGAAAACCGCCCACCTTCACCGCGCCGCGCGCGCCCGGCGATCGCATCCGCTTCGACGGCCACGTCGAAGTCGGCACCCGCATGGCCGAAGAAATCGCGCACCGGTTCAAATTTTCAGGCGAAGAAACGGAGCGTGTGGCCGCGCTCGTGGCCCAGCACCTGCGCTTCAAGGACGTCTTCGACATGCGTCCGGCCACCCTCAAGCGATTCGTCCGCCAGCCCCATTTCGACGAGCATCTCGAACTGCATCGCATGGACTGCCTGGCCTCCCACCGCAATCTCGATGGCTACGAGTTCGTACAGCGCTTCCTGGCCCAGACCCCTGCCGAGGCCGTCCGCCCCCCACGCCTGGTTACGGGTGACGACCTGAGACTCTTGGGGCTACCCCCCGGGCCGGAATACCGTCGTATTCTCGAGGCCGTTGAGGAGGCCCAGCTCGAAGGCCGGCTCGCGACGCGGGAAGAAGCGCTTCAGTTTGCCCGCCAGCAGTCTAGCGGGCGGCAGCTCCCGGCAAGTCCAGGGGCACGATGAGGACAGCGAGAGGTGGACGCATAGATGAGCGAAAGGAGTCTAGATCGAAGCGTCGATTCTTCTGCAAGGTCATATGAACAAAGGAGTTAACGAACGCATTGTAATCCTTAGCCTGATGCGCTAATATATGCTGATTTCGAGATAGTGATTGTACGCAACCGGGGCTCTTCCCCGGCCATCCAATCTGTCACCCGTTCCTGCCAGTTCAGCCTTTGGCAGCCGACGGAGCGAGGAGCCTTTGATGGCTGACAAATCGACTCGTATCCCTCCCGAGTTACCCATACTCCCCGTGCGGGAGACGGTGCTGTTCCCCGGCGCGGTCATGCCGCTCACCGTGGGACGCGAAAGCTCGCTGGCACTGCTCGAATCCCTGCACGGCGACGAAAAGCTCATCGGGGTTGTGGCGCAGCTCGACCCCAGGATCGAGGAACCCAGCGGCTCCGACCTTCATGCCGTGGGCACGGCCGCCAAGATTCACAAAATGGTGCGCATGCCCAACAACACGGTGGTCGTGTTTCTGGAAGGCCTCAGCCGTATCCGCATCGCCGAAATCGTTTCTTTCCGGCCCTTCCTCCGCGGCCGCGTGAACATCGAAGCAGACGTCGTCGGTCCCGTGGATCCGGAGCTGACCGCTCTCGTGCGCCAGGCTCAGGAACTCTTCCGCGACGTGGTCGCCCGTTCGCCCCAGCTCTCCGACGACCTGCAAAACCAGGTGATGGGCCACGAGGATCCGGGCCGCCTCTCCGATTTCATCGCTCACACGCTTCCATCTCTTTCCACGCTGCTGCGCCAGGAGCTGCTGGAAACCGCCAGCGTGCGCAAGCGCCTGGAAAGCCTGGTCCGCGAGCTCTCCAAAGAGCTCGAAGTGCTCGAGCTCCGTTCCAAGATCCAGGAACAGGTCCAGGAGCAGGTGAACCAGAACCAGCGCGAATACCTGCTCCGCGAACAGATGAAAGCCATCCAGAAGGAACTGGGCGAATCCGACGACGTCCAGAACGAAATCGAGGAGCTGCGCAAGAAGATCGAGGCCAGCGGAATGTCCCCCGAGGCGCGAAAGGAATGCGATCGCGAACTCAAGCGCCTTTCCAAGATGCAGTCGGCATCCGCCGAATACATGGTCTCCCGCACCTATCTCGACTGGATGACCACGCTGCCCTGGCAGAAATCGTCCGGCGCGGAGGAAATCGATATTCCCAAGTCGCAGACCATCCTCGATGAGGATCACTACGACCTGAAAAAGGTCAAGGAACGCATTCTGGAATACCTGGCCGTGAAAAAGCTCCAGCCCGCCATGAAGGGGCCCATCCTCTGCTTCGTCGGACCTCCGGGCGTGGGCAAAACTTCGCTGGGCAAATCCATCGCGCGCGCAATGGGGCGCAAGTTCGTCCGCATCTCGCTCGGCGGCATGCACGACGAGGCCGAAATCCGCGGCCATCGTCGCACCTATATCGGCGCGCTCCCCGGACAGATTATCCAGGGCATCCGCCGCGCCGAGACCAACGACCCCGTCTTCATGCTCGACGAGGTGGACAAGCTGGGCCGCGATTTTCGCGGCGACCCCTCCGCGGCTCTGATGGAAGTTCTCGACCCCGAGCAGAATGCCACCTTCCGCGACCACTATCTGGACGTGCCGTTCGATCTCTCCAAAGTCATCTTCATCGCCACGACCAACTGGATGGATCCCATCCCCGAGCCGCTGCGCGACCGCATGGAAATCATCGAACTCCCCGGCTACACCGAGGAGGAAAAAATCCACATCGCGCGCAAATACCTCATCCCCAAGCAGGCCAAAGAGCACGGCCTCAAAGAGGGCGAGAACATCGAATTTGCTGAGGAAGGCCTGCGCGAAATCATTCACAGCTACACGCGCGAAGCCGGCGTCCGCAATCTCGAACGCGAAATCGCTACGCTCTCCCGCCGCCAGGCGCGCCGGATCGCGGAAGGCAACACCGAGAAGCTCGAAGTCAACGCCGAAGTTGTGCGCCAGGCCCTCGGCGTGCCCAAGTTCCGCACCGAAAAGGAAGTGGAGGAGCGCGTCAATCGCCCTGGCGTCTCCGTCGGCCTCGTCTGGACCCCCGCAGGCGGCGACATAGTCTTCATCGAGGCTTCGCGCATGCCCGGCGGAAAGCAGTTCACCATGACCGGCTCGCTCGGCGACGTCATGAAGGAATCCATGAACGCCGCGCTCACCTGGGTGCGCGCCAACGCCGATCACCTGGGCATTGACCCGGAATTCTTCAAAAACAGCGACGTCCACATTCACGTTCCCGCCGGCGCTGTTCCCAAAGACGGCCCTTCCGCCGGCGCCGCCATGGTCACCGCTCTCGTCAGCCTGCTCTCCGGACGCCAGGTGCAGCCGCGCGTGGCCATGACCGGAGAAACTTCGCTCTCCGGCGTCATCCTTCCCGTCGGCGGCATCAAGGAAAAGGTGCTCGGCGCCAAGCGTGCCGGCATCAAGCGCGTCCTGCTGCCCGCCGACAACGAGCCCAATGTGAAGGAAGATCTCCAGCCCGAAATGCTGGAAGGGCTCGAACTGCGCTACGTGCGCACGCTCGACGAGGCGTTGGAAGCCGCCATCGGCAAATTCGAGCCGAGCGTGCGCGAGCCTGCGCCTCCTTCGCCCCCGCCCGTTCCTCCTGTTCTGACGGACGAGAAGCCCGCGCCCAAGGGCACGACTCCTCCGTCCTCCACCTTCCACTGACCG
>JASHRU010000002.1 GCA_030037225.1 Candidatus Acidiferrales bacterium
AAGCGCAATGGCATCGCGCCGCCTACGGCACTCCGCAGGGCGCCGAGCGCCTTTACCCCTGGGGTGGCGCCGCGCCCGCGTCCGCGCACGGGAATTTCGACGCCGCGCAGTGGGAACCCTCGCCCGTCGCCGCGCATCCCTCCGGTGCCAGCGCATTCGGCGTGCACGACCTGCTCGGCAACGGCTGGGAATGGACCAGCACTCCGTTTGGCCCTCTCCCCGGCTTTGAAGCTTTCCCTTTTTATCGCGGCTACTCCGCGGATTTCTTCGACGGCCGCCATTTCGTCATGAAAGGCGGTTCGGCTCGCACGGCCGCCTGTTTTCTCCGCCGGCCCTTCCGCAACTGGTTCCAGCCGCGCTATCCCTACGTGTACGCGACCTTCCGCTGTGTGGAGGCCTGACCCATGATCGAAGCCGCACGGCTCGCTCCCGAACAGCTCGCGGCAATTTCGCTGGCCGATTTTGCCGGCGACGCCCGCGAAGGCCTCACCAAGCCCGGACAAAAGGAGCTCTACTCCAAGTATCTCTATGACGAGATTGGTTCCATGCTGTTCGAAGCCATCTGCCTCCTGCCCGAGTATGGCCTCAGCCGCGCCGGCGCCCGCCTTCTCGAGCAGAACTCCGAGGAAATCGTCAGCCTGATCCCGGGGCCCATCATGGTCGCGGAGCTGGGCAGCGGCACTGGCCGAAAAACGCGCTGGATGCTCGAGGCCCTGGCCAGGAAGCAGAACGTGAATTACTACCCGATCGATATTTCGCGCTCGGCGCTCGACCGCTGCGATTCCGATCTCGGACGCCTGGAGTCCGTCAGCATCGTGGGTTTCGAGCGCGCCTATCTCGACGGCCTGCTGGAAGCCGCGGCCCGGCGCCGGCACGGCATGCGACTTCTCGTCCTCTTCCTCGGCAGTACCATCGGCAATTTCGACCGCCCGGCCGGCGACCACTTCCTCCGCAGCGTCCGCCAAATCCTCCAAAGGGACGATGCCCTGCTTCTGGCCACCGATCTCCAGAACGACGAAGACCGCCTGCTCCTGGCCTACGACGATCCCGCCGGCATCACGGCCGCCTTCAACCTGAATCTGCTCGCGCGCTTGAACCGCGAGCTCGGCGCCGATGTCGATCTCGCGCGCTTCCAGCATCTCGTCCGCTACGACCGCCGCGAGCGCCGCGTGGAAATGCACCTCCAGTCCTCAGCGGATCAAATCGTGCGCATTCCCCGGGCCTCGCTCGTCGTGCGCTTCGCGAAGGACGAAACCATCTGGACGGAAAGCTGCCACAAATACACGCTCTCCGAGGTGGTCGCGATGAGCCGCCGCACCGGTTATCGCTGCAAGGCCCAGTGGGTGGACGCCGAGTGGCCCATGGCCCATAGTCTCTGGATTGCCGACTGATCGCTTCACCAGTTTTGAGGAGGGAACGAGCCGTGCCTAAAGCCGTCTGGAAAAACACCGTCATTGCCGAGAGCGACAAAACCGTCGAGGTCGAGGGCAATCAGTATTTCCCGCCCCAATCGCTCCGCCGCGAATTCCTCAAGCCCAGCAAAACCACCTCGCAGTGCCCCTGGAAAGGCACCGCGCATTACTACGACGTCGAGGTCGCCGGCGAACGCAATGCCGATGCCGCCTGGTATTACCCCGAGCCCAGCGCCGCTGCCAATCAGATCAAGGATCACGTAGCCTTTTGGAAGGGTGTGCGCATCGAGCGCTGACCCCTTCGGCCGGGAAAACCCGCCGGGACGCAGGGTGCATCCTCCCTTCATGCGTTCTCCGGGGCCGGACGCTGTAGAATTCGATTGA
This sequence comes from Candidatus Acidiferrales bacterium, assembly GCA_030037225.1. Taxonomy (GTDB): domain Bacteria; phylum Acidobacteriota; class Terriglobia; order Acidiferrales; family UBA7541; genus JOPF136. The sequence continues at coordinate 1,797 of JASHRU010000002.1, forward strand.
GGATGAACGCAGCATCCACACTACGCTGGCTGTCTGCGGCACTCGTGGCCGCGCCCGTGGCTCTCGCGCTGCAGCAGCCGCCCGCGCCTTCGCAGACCACGCCCTCCCAATCCGCACCCGCGCCGGCGCCCGATAAGCCCGCCGACGCGGCGCCGGCCGAGACGATTCCCGTTCCCCTGCCGCAAGGCACCCGCCTCTACCTGAAAGACGGAAACTACCTGCTCGTCCGCGAATACAAGGTCGCCAACGGCCGCGTCACCTACTGGAGCGTGGAGCGCGGCGCCTGGGAACAAATTCCCAACGATCTGGTGGACTGGGACGCCACGCACCGCGGCGAAGCGGAAGATGCCGAGCGAAAAAAGCAGATTGACCAGAAGCTCGAGGAGATCAAGGAGCACGAGCGCGCCGTCTCGCTCACCGTGGACACTTCCATCGAAGTCGCTCCCGGCGTCTTCCTGCCCGATGCGCCCGGCTTCTACCTCGTCACCAACGGCACCATCGCCTCACTCAACCAGGATCTGGCCAACTCACACATGAGCATGAAGCAGCTCTTCGTACAGGTGATCACGCCCATCCCCGTTGTCCCGACGAAGCATGACGTCACGCTCAAGGGCGAGCACGCCAAAATGCGCATCCGCGATTTGCAGCCCGAGTTCTACTTCCGCACCGCCGACCAGCGCGAGCCTGCCATCATTCTCGTCCGCGCCCAGGTCCACAGCGGCGAGCGCCACATCACCGCGTTCCTCACCAATATCGCGCGCGAGACTCGCTCCAAGGAAACCCGCATTCCCATCTCGGACTGGGTCGTCGCCCAGGGCACCTTCCGTTACACGCTCGGCCGGAAGCTCGAGCCCGGCGAATACGCCTTCGTCGAAAGCGTTCCCGAGCAGGGCATCGATCTCTATGTCTGGGATTTCGGCATCGACGCTCCCGCCGACGCCCCGCCGAAGAAGTAACCGCGGATCACTGCACGCATTAAGTTGCGCAGGAATATCTGAGCGCGCCCGTCACGCGGCCGAAGCGGGCGCGTCGCCTTCTTCACCCGGCTTCGCCGCGGGCAGTGTCACCAGAAACACCGCGCCTCCTCCCGGCGCCGGCTGCACCCGGATTTCTCCGCCGTGCTCCTTCACGATGGCCATCGAAATACTCAGTCCCAATCCCGTGCCGCGGCCCGGCCGTTTCGTGGTGAAGAACGGATCGAAAATTTTCTCCAGAATATCGGTGGGGACGCCCGGCCCGTCGTCCTGGATCGAAGCCCACGCCTGCGGCTCGCCCGCCGCTCCGCGTCCCATGCGCACGCGGATGGTCCCGCTCTCGCGCACCTCGCGTATGGCCTGCTCCGCGTTCACCACCAGGTTCAGAAACACCTGGATGAGCTGGTTCGCGTCGCCCAGCACGTCTGGAATTCCCTTCTCCTGCAAGAAGTCCACGGCCACGCTGTTCCGCCGCAGCGAATATTCGTGCAGGTGCAGCGCCCGCCGCAGCACGTCCGCGAGCTGCACGCGCCCCTTTCGGGGCGCGGGCGGCCGCGCAAACGAAAGCAGGTCCTGCACGATGTCCGCCGCCCGCCGCGCCTGTTGATGCAGCAGCTCGAGCTGCCGCTTGTGCCCCGGGTCCTCCGAGTGCTCGCGCAGCATGTCGCTCACCGCCAGGATTGCAGTCAGCGGATTGTTCAGCTCGTGCGCCACTCCCGCGATCATCTGTCCCATCGCCGCCAGTTTTTCGCTCTGCAGCACCTGCTGTTCCAGGCGATTCAGTTCCGTCACGTCGCGGAGCGAAGCCACCAGGCCCGTCACCGCCCCGCTTGCGTCTGAAAGCGGCGCGGCCGTTGCCCGCAGCATCCGCCACGAGCCGTCGTGGTGCCTCGAACGGTATTCGAGCGTGTCGTTCATTCTCACCCCGTTCAGGATGTCGTGAACAAACTTGTCGAGGGGCGTGACGTCGTCCGGATGCGCCCGCGGCCCGTACCGCTTTCCCATGAGCTCGTCTGGCGCCACTCCCAGCACGTCGCGCACACGGCTGCTCACAAACGTGAATTTTCCCTCGCGGTCCAGCACCACGATCAGGTCTGGAAAACTCTCGATCAGCCGCCGCGCAAACTCCTGTTGCTCCCTAAGCGACCGCTCCATTTCCAGCCGCGCCGTCATGTCCACCAGCGTGCCCTGGTACCGCACCGGCCGGCCCGCCGCGTCGCGCACCAGCGTGGCCGTGTCCAGGCACGTCACCGCGCTCCCGTCCTTCCGCCGCAGCACCACCTCCCGCGCCACCAGCCGGCCCTGCTGTTCGAGCAGCGTATTGTCCGCGGCCCGATCGTCCGGATTCAGGTACAGGTCTTTCGCGTTTTTGCTCAGCAGCTCTTCGCGCGAACCGTAGCCCAGCATCCGCACCAGCGCCGGGTTCGCGTCCAGGATTTCGCCCTGCGGCGTCGTGAAATAGACGCCTTCTTGAAGCGAGCTGAAGAGTTCGGCAAACCGCGCCTCGTTCTGCCGCTCCTGCGTCACGTCGCGCGCCAGGCAGCTCACGCCCACCGTGCGTCCGTCGCGCACCACCGCGTGCAGCACGCAATCGTAAAATCGCAACTCGCCCGAAGGACGCAGCCGCACCCGCAGCACCCCGAACCAGTGCCGCCGCTCCTCGAACCGCGGCAGCGCTGCCGTTGCATCCGCAAGGGTCGGCTCGCTCACGAATTCGTCCAGCCGGCGCCCGATTACTTCGTTGAACTGGTGGCCGAGGACTTCGATCACGCGCCGGTTGGCGGCCAGAATGTCGCCCTGGAGCGAAACGGCCAGAACCGGATCGTCGAAGCTGTCGATCAGATCGCGGTAGCCCTGCTGCGACTTCTGGATGACGTAGTAGAGCCGCTCGAATTCGCGCGCGGCGGGCAGACCGACCGCCATGGCTAGTTGCTGCGACTGACGATCCACCAGCTCGCGGCGCGCGTGGACCACCGCCGAGCGCCGCTGCCACACCAGCACCACGAGCGCCGCGATCATCGCGACGACGATGAACGGCAGCGCCGCAGCGTGCAGATTCAACGCTTCCAGGTGCTGGGCAAACTCGGCGCCCAGCGCCACGGCCAGCAGAATCAGC
>JASHRU010000331.1 GCA_030037225.1 Candidatus Acidiferrales bacterium
CGTCATTGCGGAAGAACTCAAAAACGGTGCCGTGAAAGTCGTTTGAACCGGCCTTGGTGAGCACGTCGACATTGGCGCCGGAGTTGCGGCCGTAGGAGGCATCGTACTGGCTGGTTTGGACCTTGAATTCCTGGATTGCGTCGGGATTGGGAATGGGAGCGCCACTGCTCAAGTTTCCGGAAGACATCAAGTCATTCACCTGAACGCCATTCATTTGATAGTTGTTGTCGTTCGTTGCGGAGCCATGGGCCGAGAAGCCGGTGGTACCCGCGCTGTACCCGCCGCCACCGGGGCCGACGGTGGTTGCATCCTCGACGTCATTGGCAACGCCGGCAGAGAGACCAATGATCTGAGTAAAGTTGCGCGTGACGAGGGGAAGTTCGCCTACGGTTTCGCCGGTGGTGACATGGCCGAGGGCGGGGTTCTCCGTGTCGAGGAGGGCGGCTTCGGCGTTGACGACGACCTGCTCTGAGAGGGCTCCGACCTGGAGATGCACGTTGACGGTCTGCGTCTCCGTGACAAAAACATGAATGCCGGTCTGCACAAAGGTCTTAAACCCCGCTTTGGAAGCCTCCAGGCGATAGACGCCGGGCAGGAGCAACGGGGCGATGTAGGAGCCGTTGGCCTGAGAATTGACCGAGCGAATATCGCCTGTCGTCTCGTTGCGAAGCTTGAGAGCGACACCGGGCAGGGCGGCTCCGTTCTGGTCGGAGACGGTGCCAGCAACGGCGCCCGTCTCGGACGTTTGGCCGGCGCAGGCGGAAAGGACGGGCTGTGCCGCGCAGAAGCAAAGAAAAACGCGCATGCAGAGGGACGCCAGTCCCGAGATTCGATTTTCGAGGAGCAGCGGCGACACAACTTTCATGAGAGTCCTCCTGGGGGCAGTCACGCAACATTTGTTGCATTCCTCGAAGGCCATTGTGCGGCACAATCTATTGAAAGGAAGGCAGCGGTGTCAAGCACGATCGGCGGACGGCGCGGGGGCGGGAATTGGAGCAGGAAGGCATGGCCCGGCCGGAAAACCACGGGGAGCAACATTCGTTGCACTCTATTGACATTGCAAGGAGGCTCGGTTATCTCCTAGCCCCATGAAGGCTCCCGCTGTTGCGCGCCGCCTGCGAATTCCGCTGTCGCCGGAGAAATATCTCGAGCGGCTGGGGCACAAGCGGCGGGAGCTGATCCAGCCTGTGCTGGAAAACCCTCGGGAATTCGTCCTGCTGAGCGTCCGCAGCCTGGCGCGCGAACTCGGCGTAGACCCGGCGACTGCGGTGCGAGTGGTGCACGGGATGGGGTTCTCGCGCTACCGCGACTTCCAGCGCTACCTGCACGAACTTTCAATTTCGCACGCCACCTCGCTCGACACCATGAGAAGCAGCAAGGCCACCGGAAGAGGACTGCCGGCGCATGTGCGGGAAACCGTGGAGCACAATCTACAAAACCTCCATCGGCTTCGAGAGACGTTTGACTCCGAACGCATCGCGGCCTTCGCGAACCGAATTGTGGGCGCCCGGCGAATCGTGATTTTCGGGGGCGACCTAGCGGCCGTTTTGGTGGGATATCTGCAATACCATCTCCACTTCCTCGGGTTTCCGGTGATCGGAGCGAGTTCGCCGGGGGAGACGATCCACCTGGCACAGGCATGCCAAAAGAGGGACCTGGTGATCGCGCTCAGTTTCCGCCGGGGACTGCGGCAGACGGTGGAGGGACTGAAGCTGGCCCGGAGCAATGGAGCGTACTGCGTGGGCATCACAGACACACTGATTTCGCCGATTGCGCGATTTGCCGACGAGACGTTTCTGGCCCCGGTCGAGTCGCCCTCGTTCGGCGCCTCCTACGTGGCGCCCATCTGCCTGCTGGAAAGCATTGTGGCGGCATGCGGGTATTATCCGAGCCCAGCGGTGCGCGAGCTGCTCCGAAAAAACGCAGCGGAACAACGCAAGGGATTCCGCTGGTACAGCGAATAGACGAGACCTACCGAACGAGGATGCCGAAATCGCATCTGCCCGGCAGCGCGTCCGATTCGATCCGCGCGCTGTGAAAAGAAAAAGGGCCGCGACGCTCGCGCGCCGCGGCCCAGAGCTAGGTGGTGTGGCTCAGTTCAGGTGCCCATGTACTGGCAGTGAACGTACACACCGGTGTGGACGTTGTACAGCAGATACCAGCCGACGTGGTCGGTATCTTCATAGACCACGAAGTCGTTGCCGCAGTTCCAGCACCAATCGGCGCATTGGGCCCAGTCGAAGGCGGCGATATCAAAGTAAAAGCCGCCGGGGAACCAGAAGCGGTGTGCATTAACGTCGATGCGCGTGATCGAGTAGCGATAAGAAGGACCGAAATGGGCGAACTTGCCATGTGGGAAGGGATGGTCGAGATGGAAGCGCGGATCATTGGGCGCCTCGTGACCATACCAGTGGTTGTTGGCAACATGCGGACGGTCGCTCGAGCGGCCATCGTCAAATTTGTGGACGTCGCGCGCCGCGTTCACGTCGCGCTTTTCGGGCGCGGGTGGAATTTTCCCTCCGTTGGCGCGGGGCGGGTTGCGATCCACCGCGTGCGCCGCGGGCGCTGCCTTGGCTTCCTCGTGGTGCTCCTGCGGCTGTGCAATCGCAGGAGCGGACGCGATGAGAGCGAATGCGAGAGTTACACCGAGCGGAATTCTCATTGAAGCTTCCTCCGATAATTCTCTGCGCGCCATCACATGGTGGTTCATGACGCGCCCTTGCAAGAATCCTGCCGGACTGGGGGAGCATCTGGCGTACCAAGTGTACCCTTCCAGCCCATTGAATTCCCAAGTTTTACGAGAATGGTGGATTTCAGCCAGGTAGGAATTACAGACTTCGAAGAATTTTCGCCGGTACCCCGAAAGGCGGGGAGAAAGGATCGGGGCGAGGCGCTCTGGGTGCGCCCAGTGTACACTTTGGCGACGCATATGCTGCTTGCGATTACACGAGCGGTCAGCCCGGCGATAGCGAGGTGCGAACTGAGTTTTATCGACCGGAAGCCGATCGACTTTGAGCGAGCGCGGGAACAGCACCGGGCCTACGAATTGGCGCTGGAGAGCCTGGGGGCGCGAGTGGTGTCGCTGCCGGCGGAGCCGGAACTGCCGGATTCGATGTTCGTGGAAGATCCGGCGATCGTGCTGGACGAACTGGCCGTGATTTTTCCACTGGGCACGGCATCGCGGCGGGCGGAGTCGGAATCGATTGCGCGTGCGCTCGAGCCCTACCGGAAGTTGGAGCGGGTGGAACTGCCGGGAACGGTAGAAGGCGGCGACGTAGTGAGGATCGGGCGGAAATTGTACGTGGGGCTCTCGCGGCGTACGAATGCAGAGGGGATCAGGCAGCTCACGGCTATTCTGGCGCCGCATGGATACGAGGTGATTGCGGTCCCGGTCAACGGATGCCTGCACTTGAAATCGGCGGTGACGTATCTGGGGCGGAATAATGTGGTGGGAAACCGGACGCGGATCGATACGGCGCCGTTTGCGAGTTATGAGTGGATCGACGTGGCGGCGGAAGAGCCGCGGGCAACGAATGCGCTAGTGATTGGGGAGACGGTGATTTTCCCCACGGCGTTTCCGCGGACGCGGGAGCGGATCGAGAAGCGAGGATTCCGCGTAGTGCCGCTGGATATTTCCGAGCTGCAGAAGGCAGAGTCGGGATTGACGTGCTCGTCGCTGATATTTGAGGGATAGGGGCAGAAGAGCGGGAAAGGAAGGCAGAGGAGATAGGAGAGGAAAGGCCCCGGGCACAGAAGCACTGACCGTGGCTACGCGGACGATTGCAAAACCCGCCTGCATGAAGTAGAAGTGAGCGCCCTTCAGTTTGGAAAATTCAGGAGGAGAGAATATGCGACGCCGCCATTTTGCCGTTTTGGCCTGCCTGTCGCTGGGATGCGCCATCGCCGTGGGAGCACAGTCAGCGCTGAGCCCGCTCGTGGTGATACGGGCGGGGACGCTGATTGATGGGACGAGCGACACGCCGGCGCACAACAAATTGATATTTGTGCGCGGGGAACGGATCGAGAAAGTGGCGGATGCAGGGACGGCGATTCCAGGCAATGCGAAGGTGATCGATCTATCAAACGCCACGGTGCTGCCGGGGCTGATTGATTCGCATACGCACATCTTCCTGTGGGGCGAAGACCCGGCGAAGGGCGGATACGACGCGAACATCCTGTACGCCGGGCTGGCACAGCGCGCGGCGCGGGCGACGGCGGCGGCGCGGCGGGCTCTGGAACAGGGATTTACGACGTTGCGGGATTTGGAGACAGAGGGCGCGGGCTACGGCGACGTGGGGATAAAAGCGGCGATCGCGGAGGGTACGATTCCCGGGCCACGGCTTTTTGTGGTGACGCGGGCGATTTCGACGACAGGCGGATACAACCTGGAAGGCTACGCGCCGGAATTGGACATGCCTAAGGGCGCACAGCTCGTTGACGGGCCGGTGGAAGCGCGGAAAGCGGCGCGGGAGCAGCTCGACCACGGCGCAGACTGGATCAAGGTGTACATGACGCACCGCTCGTGGGTGGACCGGGCGGGGAACCTGGTGTCGCAGCCGACGCTGACGGTCGAGGAGCTGCGGGCGATTGTGGACGAAGCGCACGGATGGAAAAAGAAAGTGGCGTGCCATGCGTACAACGGCATCGGCATGCAGCGAGCGCTCGATGGGGGATGCGATTCGATCGAGCACGGACTGGAGCTGACGGACGCGAACATCGCGCAGATGCTGCGGCAGGGCACGTGGCTTTGCCCGACGATTGCGGCCTACTACGAGAATCCAGCGCCGGCGGATACTCCGGCGGGCAGGCGGGACCGGAAACGCGTGGAGGTGCACGAGCCGAGCTTCAAGAAGGCGCTGGCGGCCGGAGTGAAGATCGTCTACGGCACGGATATGGGCGGAATCGACTGGAGCAAGCCGGAGGCAATCGATTTTGAATATATGGTGCGGTTCGGAATGGCACCGATGGCGGCAATCCAATCCGCTACGTCGCGGGCCGCGGAAATGCTGGATATGCAGGGCGAAATCGGAGTCGTAGCGCCGGAGGCATATGCGGACATCATTGCCGTGGCGGGGGATCCGCTGAAGAACATCGAGGAACTGAAGAATGTCCGATTTGTCATGCACAACGGGGTAGTGTTCAGGAACGAGGCCGCGCGATAGCCGTACCGTTCCGTCTAGTTTTTGCGAGACATTCCGCGCAGCATTGCGTCCAAGAGCCGGGGGGAACCGTTTCTATGAATCAGCGGAGACGATTGGTCTATCCCGCAGGCGTGTTGGTGCTGGCTGCCGCTGCTTTAACGGCGGGAGCCGGAGAGCGGCAGCAAAATCAGGCCGCAAGCGCACCGCAAATCGCGATACCTGCGACGCCGGCTGGAAAACGGCTGGCCGGGTGGCTCGAAGCGTTCAACAGCGGCGACCGCGAGGCGCTGCGGAAGTTTCGCGAAGAGGGCTTCGCGAACCCTCCGCGACGCACGGTAGACGAAGAACTGGAGTTTCGAAAACGGACGGGGGGATTCGATCTGCGCGGGATCCTGGTGGCGACGGCCACGCACATTGCGGGGCAGCTCAAAGAGAAGAATTCCGAGCAGCGCGCGGAAATTCAAATCGACGTCGAGGCGGAGGAACCGCACCGAATCACGGCGTTCGGGCTCCAGGCCATGCAGGGGCCTCCGACGGAGCCGGCGAAGCGGATGCCGGAGGCCGAAGCCCTGGCAGCCGCGGACAAACGCGCCCAGGAGTTATGTGCGGCCGGTGAATTCTCCGGGGTGATGCTGGTGGCTCGCGAAGGGAAGATTCTGCTGTCGCGAGCGTGTGGAGATGCTGACCGGGAGAAGAAAATCCCGAACCGTGTGGACACGAAAATCAATCTCGGGTCGATGAACAAGATGTTCACGGCAACGGCGGTGCTGCAGCTCGTGGAGCGGGGCAAAGTCCGGGTGGAGGACCCGGTGGGGAAGTATCTGACGGACTATCCGAACCGCGAGGTGGCGGAAAAGGTGACCATCCACCAGTTGCTGACGCACACAGGCGGCACGGGAGACGTGTTCGGGCCGGAGTTTCGCGAGAGCCGGGAAAAGCTGAAAAATCCGGGGGATTACGTGGCGCTCTACGGCACACGCGCGCCGGAATTCGAGCCGGGAAGCCGGTACGAGTACAGCAACTACGGATTTGAGGTTCTCGGGGCCATCATCGAGAAGGTGAGCGGGCAGAGTTACTACGATTACGTGCGCGAGCACATCTTCGCACCTGCCGGAATGAAGGATACGGATTCGTATTTCGAGGCCGACGCGGTGGCGAACCGCGCGATCGGCTACACGCGCATGCTGCCGGGCGGAGGGGCGCAGCCAAATTCGGCTGCGCTGCCGCCGCGAGGCAGCCCGGCGGGCGGCGGTTATTCGACGGCGGAAGACCTGGTGAGATTCGCGCAAGCCTTGCTCGACCACAAGCTGCTCAATGCGCGCTACACGGATTTGCTTACCACCGGGAAGATCGGCGCCGGCCGACCGGGACACATGTACGCATACGGGTTCCATGACATACAAGAGGCCGGAGTGCGCGAGATCGGCCACAACGGCGGCGGGCCGGGGATCAATGCGTCGCTGGCGATTTATCCGGAATCGGGATACGAGGTGGCGGTGCTGGCGAACCTGGATCCCCCGGCGGCGGAGAATCTCGCGAATTTCATCGGGGCGCGACTCCCGGCGAAGTAGGGCCCAGCACAGCGAAATCTACTCGTAGCGAAGGGCGATCATAGGATCGACCTGAGCGGCGCGGCGGGCCGGAAGAAATCCGGCGAAAACGGCGATGGCAGCGAGCACGAGCATTGCGCCGCCCATTGCCGTGGGATCTCCAGCGCCCACTCCGAAAAGCAAACTGTGAATGAGCCGGGCGAGTCCGAGGGCGGAGGGGACGCCGACGGCAAGGCCGAACAGTACGAGCAGCAAAGTCTCTCTCAATACCTGCCACAGAACCGAGATTGGCCGGGCGCCAAGGGCCATACGAATTCCAATTTCGCGCGTGCGGCGCGAAACGGTGTAGGCCATCAAACCGTAGAGGCCGATACCTGCCAGGACGAGGGCGAGCACACCCAGAACGCTCGCAAGTCTTGCAACAAATACGTCGGTATTGATGGACCCGTCGATCAGAGAGGTAAGAGTGGTGATGCGGACGGCGGGAAGGGCGGGATTGGTTTCCACGACGGCGGTGCGAATCTCGCGGCTGACGATCGCAGGGTCGGCGAGAGTGCGAACCTCGTAACCGGCCATGGAGTGCTCCCACACTTCGTTGAAAAACGGGAAATAGATGCGCGGGCGCGGCGGCTGGCGGAGGCTGTTGCCTTTCGAGTCCGCAACCACGCCAACAATCACCGCGTCGCCGGGATTGCCGGGAAACGTGTCGGCAACGATCTTGCCGAGGGGATTGGAGTTGTCGAAGTAGGTCTGGGCAAATGTCCGGTTGATGACGGCAACGCGACGGGAGGGAGCGGCATCCTGCTCCTGGATTTCGCGGCCGGAGAGAACCGGAATGCCGAGCGAGGAGAAGTAGCCCGGGCCGATGTGGTCCATGCGGGAGTTCATGTGCTCGCCGGATTTGGGAGTGTAGCCCTCAACGGAAATGGGATCGCCGGACTCGGAGCCCTGAAACAGGCCGTTCGAGGAGAGCGTGGCGGACTGGACGCCGGGAAGGGAGCGGATTCTATCGAGCAGATTGCGATGGAAGGCAACGCGCGCGTCGCCCTTATAGCCGCCGGGCGCCGAATCCACACGAAACATGAGGACGTGCTCGCGGTTGTAGCCGAGGTCCACTTGACGAAGCTGTTGGAGGCTGCGAAGGAAAAGACCAGCGGCAGAAAGCATGACCACGGAGATGGCCACCTGAGTGATCACCAGGAGGCGGCTCGCAGGCAGGCGGCGAGCGCTATCGAGCCTGCCCACCACAGAGGCGGCGCGAAGCACGAGTAACGAATCGACGCGCGCGGATCTGACGGCAGGCAACAGGCCGAAGAGGAGCACAGTGAGAGCGGTGACCGCAAGAGTGAAGCCGAGAACGCGAAGATCGGGATGCAAATCGAGAGAAATGGGGCTGGATCCGGGGGCGTTGGAGGAGGCCATGGCGACGAGAAAATCCGCCGCCCAGCGCGAGAGCAAGAAACCGGCAAGCGCGCCGAGCGCGGAGAGAAGACAGCTCTCCGTGATGAGCTGCCGAACGAGACGAGCGCGACCGGAACCGATCGCAAGGCGCACGGCGAATTCCTTTTGGCGGGCCGAGGCGCGGGCGAGGAGCAGATTGGCGAGATTGGCGCATGCAATCAGCAGGACAAATCCGACCAGGGCCATAAGGAGTTTAAGTGGATTGCCGTAGTCGCCGTGAAGAGTGGAGGCGCCGCGGGCGCCCGGCTTGAGTTCGATGCGCTGATCGAGGGCATCGCGGCGGAAGTCGGGAGGCACCTGTGTGCCCATGGCCTCCTCGACCTGATGCTGGAAGGTAACGTTGATGCCGGCGTTGGCGTGTTCCAAACTGACGCCGGGCTTGAGGCGGCCGATGACCTGCAACCACGTGTACACGTTGTCGACGCCGGTCGCGGGAGTGATCAGGTCCGTGCCGGAGTAAATGGCGTCCTGCATCATGATGGGCAGCCATACATCGGGCGCGTCGCCCACGGTCTCCCCGTAGAATCCAGGCGGGGCGACGCCGATGATCTCGAAAGTTGTGTCGCGGATGCGGATGGTCCTGCCGAGAATGGCCGGATCGAGCCCGAAACGCTGCTTCCAATAGGCGAAACTGATGACCGCGAAGGGCGAGGCTCCGCGCGCGCGGTCAATTTCGCCGGTAAACGCGCGGCCCAGGACGGGCTGGACCCCAAGAGTAGAAAAATAACCGCCGCTGACGAGGCGGACGCGCGCGGTTTCGATTTGCTGGCCGGAGGAAGCGGACGAGCCGCCGATGACGACATTGGGCTCGGGGAGTTGGCTGTCTGCGGCGAAGATCCCGGAAAAGACCTCGTTCTTGTCGCGGAGGAATTCAAACTCGGCGTAGGAGAGCAGGTCGCGTTCGCCACCTTCCCTGCCATAGCTGCGGCCGTGGGAGTCCGGGTCGGTGAGCACAACGAGGCGGTCGGGGTCGGAAACCGGGAGGGAACGAAGCAGTACCGCGTCGAGAACGCTGAAAACGGCCGTGTTCGCGCCAACGGCTAGGGCGATCGTGAGCACAGCGACGGAGGCGAAGCCCGGGTTTTTGGTCAGCAGGCGCGCGGCATAACGGACATCCTGCCAGAGAGTTTCCATGGAATTTCCTCGTGAGACAAACGAGAACCGTGGAGTGTGAGCACGAAAGTTTCCGCCACGACTGGGGCATAAACGATTCCAAGTGAATAGGTTAGGAGGCGGCGAGCAACCGGCTGACGGGCGACCTGCCCGGTTGTGGGATTCGCGATTCCCTTCCCCGGACACTCACTGCAAAAGGTGCTGCACAACGAAATGGGGGCACGCGAAGCTCCCCATTTTGCCAAGTGCAGGGGATAATCGCGGCCCGGATGGTCGTTCGATGGCCGCGACATTGGGAACGCGGGACACAAGAAGTGCCGCACTGCGGTTCGTGCTGCTGGTGGGCGCGATGAGTTTTTTTGCGGATTTCGCGTACGAGGGTGCGCGCGGGATCCTGGGGCCGTATCTTGCGCTTCTGGGAGCGAGCGGCGCGGCGGTGGGAGTGGTGGCCGGGCTCGGAGAGTTGGCCGGATACGGATTGCGAATCGTTTCGGGACGGCTGGCGGACCGCACGGGGCTGTACTGGCCGATTACGATTCTGGGATACGTGGTGCAGATGACGGCGGTGCCAGCGCTGGCGCTGGCGGGAAGCTGGCCCGCAGCAGCGACGCTGCTCGTGCTGGAACGCGCGGGCAAAGCAACGCGAAATCCGCCGCGAGACGTAATGCTCTCGCATGCGGGGCAGCAGATGGGCGGGTACGGCTGGGCGTTTGGCCTGCACGAAGCGCTGGACCAGCTGGGCGCGTTGTGCGGACCGCTGGTGATGGCGATCATCCTGCTGCGGCGCGGCGCGGAGACGGGCGCGAGCAGTTACCGGGTGGCATTCAGTGTCCTCCTGGTGCCTTCGCTTGCGACTCTGGCACTGCTGGCCGTGGCGCGAGTGCTGTATCCGCGGCCGGGAGAGATGGAGAGGCGCTCGCCGAACATTCAGGAAAGCCGCGGGACTACAGGGTTGCCGCGAGTGTTCTGGATTTATCTGATGGGGGCGGGGCTGGTGGGCGCGGGATTCGCGGATTTTGCGCTGGTGGCGTATCACTTCCAGAAAGCGTCGAGCGTGCCGGCGGCCTGGATCCCGATTCTGTACGCAGTGGCGATGGGAGTGGGCGGAGCGGGCTCGCTGGTGTTCGGAAGATTGTTCGACCTGCATGGGCTGAGAGTGCTCGTTCCGCTGACCATCTTTTCGGCGGCGTTTGCTCCTCTGGTTTTCTTTGGGGGATTCTGGACAGCGGTGGCGGGAGCGGCGGTGTGGGGCGCGGGAATGGGCGTGCACGAATCGATCGTGCCGGCAGCGGTGGCGCCGATGGTGGCGGCGGAACGGCGCGCGTCGGCTTATGGTTTGTTCACGGCGGGATACGGGGTCGCATGGTTTGCGGGAAGCGCACTCGTGGGATTCCTCTACGACCATTCGCTGGCGCTGACGGTGGGAGCGTGTGTGACGCTGGAACTTGCGGCCATTCCCTTCTTCCTCGCGGCCTCGAGTAGGAGCAAAGCGCGGCAGGCGGCAGAATAAGCGCAGAAACAATCCGCCGAAACAGCCCAAATTAGGCTTGACACGGTTTGGGGCGTTTGCTACACATGATGACGCCGCTCACGCAGCGGCATTTATCCAGAGTGGCTGAGGGAACAGGCCCTACGAAGCCACAGCAACCTGGCCCGTGAGCCAAGGTGCTACATCCTGCCCAGTACGGGAGAGATAAAGTCTAAAGCTGATCCGGCATCCGCGGGACCAGCGTAAGAATCTCGCTCCCAAACTGAAGATGACGGACCGGCGCCACGCGCGCTCGCGCCGCGGCTGCATTTGCCGCAGCAACGAACGCCGCGCCAATCCGAAGGCCGTGGTGTATCGACCGTGTAAATGCGGCCGAGGCACAGGTCTATTGAAGGAGGACCAGGATGTCGGACTGTGAAGGGTGCTTTGAGCCGGTCATCGTGGTGGTGAAGCTGGGGGGATCGGTGTTGACGGACGAAGGCGCGTTCGCCCGCGCGGCGCGTTACCTGCGCGAGCGCCGGCGGAGAGCGCCGGCGGAGCGGTTTGTCGCAGTCGTTTCGGCCCAGGCAGGCTGGACGGACGCGCTGGAACGAACGGCGCGCAAAATCACAGGAACACCTTCGGCGCGCTCCCTCGACTTGTTGTGGTCAACGGGCGAAATCCGCTCGGTCGCGCTGCTGACCTTGCACCTGGAGAGGTTCGAGGTGCGGGCGGCTGGACTGAATGTGGCCGAAACGGGGCTGCGAGTGGACAGGGGGCCGGGATGCCGTGCGTGGCTAGATGCGCAACAACTGCGCGCGGCGCTCGCGGAAAACGAGGTCGTGGCGGTGCCCGGATTCTTGGGAACGAATGCAGAGGGAACCACAGTGACGCTGGGGCGCGGCGGATCGGACTTGAGCGCAGTGCTGCTAGCCGCGGGACTGGGAGCGGCACGGTGCGAACTGGTGAAAGACGTTCCAGGCTACTTTTCCGCGGACCCGAACCGGGACGCCAACGCGCGACACCTGCCCGCGCTGACGTTTGCGGAAGCGCTCGATCTGGCGGACCACGGTTGCGACCTGGTGCAGCGGCAGGCGATCGAGACAGCCGCAAAAGCGGGACTGCCGCTGATGGTGCGTAGCCTCGATGGGTCGGCGCTGATCACGGTGGTATCGGCGGGCTTCACAAGCACCGACGGCGGCACACGCGACACTTCCAAGCTCGTTTTTGCGAACAGTTGAGAAAAGGAGAACTGAAATGAGATTTGCGACCAAGACGATTCACGCGGCGCAGCCCTCGGAGCCAGAAACCGGCGCGCTGATCGCCCCCATCTTCCAAACGTCCACGTACGAGCAGGAAGCACCCGGGTGCGATAAAGGGTTCAACTACTCGCGGACGAATAATCCGACGAGGGAGCGGCTGGAGCGCGTGCTGGCGGAACTGGAAGGGGTGACGCACGGAGCCGTGTTCGCATCGGGCCTGGCCGCGGAAAACGCGGTTCTGCAAGCCTACCTGCGCCCGGGCGATGAAATCATCATCCCGCAGGACGTGTACGGTGGGACGTACCGGATTCTGAACCGCGTGTACCAGCCGATCGGCGTGAA
>JASHRU010000332.1 GCA_030037225.1 Candidatus Acidiferrales bacterium
TGCGAGGAGAGCAGGAATTTCTCGGTTTATGAAGACGGTTGAACTGTTTAGCCTTGCTGGCCGCGTGGCCATCGTCACCGGCGGCTCCACCGGCCTCGGACGTCAAATGGCGGAGGGCCTGGCGGAAATGGGCGCCAGCGTCGTGCTCTGCGCGCGAAAGAAGGAGCGTTGCGAGCAAGCTGCCGCCGAACTGGAAGCTCTGGGAGTGAAAACCTTGGCGCTCGGCTGCGACGTGCGCAACGCCGACGACATCCAGAAAGTGATAGATTCCACTTTGACCGCGTTTGGAAAAATCGACATTCTCATCAATAACGCCGGCGCATCCTGGGGCGCGCCCGTCGAAGAGATGAAGCTGGAGCAATGGAACAAGGTGATCGAGACCAATCTCACCGGAACGTTTCTCTTCTCGCAGGCCGCGGGAAAAGTCATGATTCCGCAGCGGCGGGGGAAAATCATCAACATCGCGTCCGTCGCCGGACTGCGTGGTTCCCCGCCCCAGTTCCAGGCCATCGGCTATCAGGCAAGCAAAGGCGGCGTCATCATTTTTACCAAAGATCTGGCCTGCAAATGGGCCATGCACAACATCCACGTCAATGCCATCGCTCCCGGATGGTTTCCCACGAACATGTCCGGAGTGATCATCGAGCGCAACCGGGAAATGCTTCGGCAGAGAATTCCGCTCGGCCGTTTTGGCAATGACTCCGATTTGAAGGGGGCAGCCGTTTTCTTGGCTTCCGCGGCGTCCGACTACGTCACCGGCCAGGTTCTCGCCGTGGATGGCGGCCAGACCGCCTGGTAGCGGCGCATCGCCATGAATCTTCCTCTCACCCCTGTCCGCTTTCTGCGCTACGCCGAGCAGCAGTATCCGCGCAATACCGCCGTCGTTTGCGGCAACAACCGTTACACCTACACGCAATTCGCTGCGCGCGTGGCACGGCTCGCCGGCGCTCTTCGCGAAGCCGGTGTGAAGTCCGGGGATCGCGTCGCCCTGCTCACCGGCAATTGCCATCGGCTCCTCGAAGCGTATTACGGCGTCGTCGAAGCAGGTGCGGTCCTGCTCCCGCTCAATACCCGCCTGGCCGCCGGGGAACTCGCCTACATCCTGAACGACTCTGGAACAAAGCTGCTTTTCTTCCAGAGCCAGTTCATGGGAACGGTGGACTCGTTCCGCGGCGAGCTTCGCACTGTCCAGTCGTATCACCTCCTCGATGCCCAGCCGCAAGCTGCCTGGCTCTCGCCGCACTACTACGACGCGATGCTCGAGCGCGCCTCGCCCTACCGCGCGGAAATCACGAGCTTCGATGAGAACGCTCTGGCAGAGCTCTTCTACACCAGCGGCACGAGCGCCAATCCCAAAGGCGTGATGCTCACGCACCGCAACATTTACCTCCACGCCCTCAATACCGCTCTCTCTCACAAACCGGAGGCGGCTGGAGTGGAGCTGCATACGATTCCTCTGTTCCACGCCAACGGTTGGGGCGTGGCGCATTTCCTGACCCTGCTCGGCGGAAAGCACGTGATGGTTTCGAAATTCGATCCGGCAGAGATTTTCCGGTTGATTCAGCAGGAACGCGCGAACTTCTGCAGTCTGGTGCCAGCCATGGCCACCGCGCTGGTCAATTGCCCGGAGCGCACGAAGCACGACCTGAGCAGCCTGAAGCGAGTCACAATCGGCGGCGCGGCGGCCTCGCCCACGCTGATTCGCGAGGTGGAAGAAAAATTGGGCTGTGAATGCTTTTCCGGCTATGGACTCACGGAGACGGCGCCCTCGCTGAGCCTCGCGGCCCTCAAGCCGGGCCTCAACCCGCAAGGGGAAGCCCGATTTGCCGCCCTCGCCAGCTCGGGATACGCGATGCCGGGATGCGAGCTGCGCGTGGTGGACGAAAACGACCACGACGTGCCCCGCGACGGCCGCGCGGTCGGAGAAGTTGTCGCCCGCAGCGACGGAGTGATGCAGGGTTACTGGGGCCAGCCGGAATCCACCGCGGAAGTAATGCGCGGCGGCTGGTTCCACACCGGCGACATGGCCACCTGGAACGAAGACGGCTATCTGCTGGTTGTGGACCGCAAGAAAGACATGATATTGAGTGGCGGAGAAAATATTTCCTCGCTCGAGGTGGAAAAAGCGATGCTCGCGCACCCCGAGGTGCTCGAACTCGCGGTCATCCCCGTGCCTGACCGCCGCTGGGGGGAGGTGCCTAAGGCGCTCGTCGTGCTCAAGCCGGGCGCCAAAGCGACGGAAGCGGAGCTGATTGAGTTCTGCCGCTCGCGGCTGAGCCACTACAAATGCCCGCAATCCGTGGAATTTTTGGACGCACTGCCCCGAACTGGAACGGGAAAGGTCCTGAAGCGTCAACTTCGCAAGAAATATTGGAAGGACCAGAATTCGATACGGCCGGAATAGCGAACGAGGAGCGGTTCGATGGACCTGAATCTGAGCGCAGATGAGCGGAGTTTTCGGAACGAGTTCCGAACGTGGCTGGAAGCGAACGTGCCGCGCGATTGGCCCGAGTGGCGCGAAAAGCCTCTCGAAGAATCCTTCGATTATCTGCGCGCCTGGCAGCGGAAGCTCTACGAAGGCGGATGGGCGGCCGTCTCCTGGCCCAGGGAGTACGGAGGCCGCAGCGCAACGCTCATGCAGCAGGCCATCTTCTGGGAGGAGATGGCGCGGCTGGAAGCCCCGCCGATGGCCAACGCGCTGGGGCTTGGGCTGATCGGCCCGACGATCATCGCCTACGGCACCGAAGCGCAAAAAAAACGCTTCGTTCCGAAAATCCTGAGCGCGGAGGAAATCTGGTGCCAGGGTTTCTCCGAGCCCAACGCGGGCTCTGACCTGGCCAGCCTGCAGACCGAAGCGCGCCTCGACGGCGGCCACTACGTCGTCAACGGACAAAAGGTCTGGACTAGCTACGGCTGGATCGGCGACTGGTGCGAACTGGTGGTGCGCACGGATCCCAATGTGCCCAAGCACAAAGGCCTCACCGTGCTGTTGCTGAACATGAAATCGCCGGGGGTGGAGGTTCGCCCGCTGCGGCAAATGACCGGAGAGAGCGAATTCAACGAGCTGTTTTTCCGCGACGTGCGCGTGCCGGTGGACAATGTGCTCGGCCAGGTGAACGACGGCTGGAACGTGGCCATTAGCACGCTGATGCACGAGCGTGGCTCGTACGGCGCAAGGTTGCACCTGCTTTTCAAGCGCAACATCAACCGCCTCATTGAGCTCTCGCGCACCTTCAAGCACAACGGATGCCCCGCAGCGCAGAACCCGCTGGTGCGGCAAAAACTCGCGCAATGCTACGCGGAAATCGAAATCATGCGGCTCAACCAGTTGCGTGCATTCAGCCGCATCACTGCCACCGGAATTCCCGGCCCCGAGGGGTCGATCCAGAAGCTGTTCTGGAGCGAGCTGAACCAACGCGTCCAGCAGGTTGCACAGGAATTGCTGGGCCCCTACGGACAATTGGCCAAGGGCGACCTGCTCGCCGTGGACAACGGCATCTGGTCTTATGGCTATCTGCGCACGCGCGGAAACACGATCGAAGCCGGCACTTCCGAGGTGCAGCGCAACATCATCGGGCACTTTGTGCTGGGCCTTCCCCGAAGCTACTGAGGAGCGGCGATGCAATTCGGACTCAGTGACAGCCAGCTTTTGCTGAAAGATAACGCCCGGAAGTTTTTCGCTTCCGAGTGTCCCATGGCCAGCGTGCGGCGGCTGATGGAGACCGGCACGGCTTATGATGCGGCGCTGTGGAGCAAAATGGCCGAGCAGGGATACCTGGGGATTATTTTCCCCGAGGAGTACGACGGAGCGGGACTCGGCAAGGTGGATTTGATCGTGCTGATGGAAGAAGCGGGCCGCGCGCTGCTGCCCGGTCCGTTCTTCTCCACCGTCGCGCTGGCCGGAGCGGTGCTGAGCGAAGCGGCCACGCCGGAGCAGAAGAAGCGGTACCTGGCACCCCTCTGCCGCGGCGAAGCAAGGGCGACCGTGGCATTCCTGGAAACGGGCGCGAGCTGGAATCCCGCCGATGTTCGCGTTGCGTCCGCCAATGGCCGCCTGAGTGGCGAGAAACTTTTTGTCACCGACGCAGCCGCGGCGGATTTTCTTCTCGTCGTGGCCCGCGAAGGGGTTTACGTCGTCCAGACGAAGGCAGCCGGAGTCAGCATCGAGCTGATGAACGGATTGGACCTGACACGCCCGCAGTATGCAGTGCGCCTGAGCGGCACGCCGGCAGAGCAACTGGGAAATTCCGAGGGGCTCGCTCGCGGACTGCAGGTCGGGGCCGCTGCGTTGGCGGCGGAACTGGTGGGCGGGATGCAGCGAACGCTGGAAATGACCGTCGAATACGCGAAAACGCGGAAACAATTCGGCAAGCCCATCGGCATCTTCCAGGCCGTGCAGCACCAGTGCGCGGACATGTACCTGGAGACGGAAAGCGCGCGTTCGGCGGCTTATTATGCGGCGTGGGCGCTCGAGGAGAATTCGCCCGATGCAGAGGCCGCCGTCTCCATCGCAAAGCTCTACGCGAGCGACGCCGGGCGTACAGTGGGCAACCGCGGAATCCAGGTGCACGGCGGCATGGGCTTCACCTGGGAAAACGACGTACATCTCTATTACAGGCGTGCCAAGGCTTCCGAAACCATGCTGGGCGACGCGACCTTTCACCGCGAGCGGCTGGCCCGGCTGGTGATCGACGCGCACGGCGCGCTGGCAAAAAGCGCGTAGAAATTCAGGACGAGAGACCCCATGGGCGACCTGGTGCAACTGACGAAAACCGACGGCATCGCCGTCATTACCATCGACAATCCCCCCGTGAACGCGCTGAGCCCGGGCGTGCCGGAAGGAATCGCTCAGGCCATCGACGAGATCAACGCCGACGCCGCGGTTCTCGCCGCCGTGCTGATCGGCGCGGGGCGCACGTTTGTCTCCGGCGCGGACATCAAGGAGTTCGCGAAGCTGCGCTCCGGCGGGGCGCGCGGCACCATGGATTTTCCCAGCGTCCTGAGGCGTATTGAGGATTGCCGAAAGCCGGTGGTGATGGCGATCCACGGCAACGCGCTCGGTGGCGGGCTGGAACTGGCCATGGCTGGGCATTATCGCGTGGCCGTGGCGAGCGCGCAGGTGGGCCAGCCGGAAGTGAAGCTGGGCATCATCCCGGGCGCTCATGGCACGCAGCGGCTGCCGCGGCTCGCGGGAGTGGCGAAGGCTGTGGCGATGTGCGCCGAGGGCAATCTGATTCCAGCCGCGGAGGCGGTGAAGTTCAACATCATCGACCGGCTGATAGAAGGCGATCTGCTGGCGGGAGCGGTCGCCTTTGCGCGCGAGATTGCCGGAAGACCCGTGCCGAGGACCAGCGAGCGGAACCAAAAACTGGGTACGGCGGGCGAGAATGCCCCGATTTTCGCGGCTGCGCGTGACACCGCGCGAAAAAAGCAGCGCGGCATGATGGCACCGCTGGCGGCGATTGAAGCCGTGGAAGCGGCCACGAAGCTGCCGTTCGACGAAGGCTGCCGGCTGGAACGAAAGCTGTTCATGGAGTGCCTGGCCTCGGACCAATCGAAGGCGTTGATTCACGTGTTTTTCGCCGAGCGCGAGGCGGCAAAAATTCCGGACGTGCCGAAAGAGACGGCCACGACCTCGGTTACGCGCGCGGCCGTGGTGGGCGCGGGAACGATGGGTGGCGGGATCGCCATGGTTCTCGCCAACGCGGGGATTCCGGTGCTCTTGAAAGAGACGGACCAGGTGGCGCTCGATCGCGGGCTGGAGAACATCCGGAAAAATTACGCGGGTTCGGTGGCGCGCGGCCGCTTTACGCAGCAGTTCGTGGACGAGCGGCTGGCCATGATCCGTCCGACACTGGGCTACGAGGGCTTTGCGGAAGCGGACATGATCGTGGAGGCCGTATTCGAAGGCATGGAGCTCAAAAAGCAGGTTTTCGCGGAGTTGGATCGCGCGGCAAAACCAGGCGCGATCCTGGCGAGCAATACCTCGACGCTGAACATCGACGAGATCGCGTCGGCCACCTCGCGGCCCGAGTTCGTGTTGGGCACGCACTTCTTCAGCCCGGCGAACGTAATGCGGCTGCTCGAAATCGTCCGCGGCAGAGCCACAAACAAATCCGTGATCGCCACGGCGATGCAGCTCTCGAAAAAGCTGGGAAAGGTGGGCGTGCTGGTGGGCAACTGCCGCGGATTCGTGGGCAACCGCATGTTCCATCACTACGTCCGCGAATCGGTGTTCCTGGTGGAAGAGGGAGCGAGCGTCGAGGCGGTGGACAAAGCGCTGTACGATTTCGGCATGGCCATGGGGCCGCTCGCTGTGGGAGACCTGGCGGGGCTGGACGTGGGCTGGCGAATCCGCAAGGAATACCGCCATCTGGAAAAGCCCGGCGTCCGCCATCCAATCGCGGGAGACCGTCTGTGCGAGATGGGCCGGTTCGGACAGAAGACGGGTGCTGGCTGGTACAAATATGATGAGAAGCGTCAGGCGATTCCGGACCCGGATGTCGAGGCGCTCGTGCGCAAGTGGTCCGCAACGGCAGGTATTCGGCAGCGTGCGATCGGGACGGAAGAAATCGTGGAGCGATGCATCTATGCACTGGTGAACGAAGGAGCGCGCGTGCTGGAGGAGGGTTTCGCGCTGCGCGCGGGCGACATCGACATTATTTTTCTGAATGGCTACGGCTTCCCGGCGTATCGTGGCGGGCCAATGTGGTACGCGGATACGGTAGGACTCAAAAAGGTGTACGACCGGGTGCGAGCATTTGAAGCGGAGCTGGGAGAAATCTGGGCGCCTGCCCCGCTGCTGAAACATCTGGCGGAAACGGGCGGAACATTCTCGGAATACACGCCGGGACGGAGTGCGATTGCCTAGCCGCGAGGGGCGCCGGTGAGCCGACTGGTCCTCGTGCGTCACGGCCAGGCATCGTTTCTCGAGGCCGATTACGACAAGCTCTCGCCACTCGGCGAGACCCAGTCGCAACTGCTGGGGGAATACTGGGCGAGCCGGGACGTCAAGTTCGACCATGCGGCAACAGGCCAGCTTTCGCGGCAAACAAACACGGCACGGATCGTGGCGGAATCGTATCGCCGCGCGGGCGTGCGTTTTCCGGAGCCAATTACCGTGCCCGAGTTCAACGAATGCGATGCGGAGCGGGTGCTCCGGCAAGCACTGCCCGGACTGATTAGCACTGACGAGCAGGTGCGCGCGCTCCATGACGCGATTGAAGGCGGCACAACACTCGAGGAGCGTTCGAAGAATTATCAGCGGCTGTTCGAGGCGGTGATCGGCCGATGGGTGAGCGGCGAGCTGCCCGTTTCGGGCGTGGAGTCGTGGGCGGAGTTCCGGGCTCGGGTCGACCGCGGAATTTCCGCATTCCGGGCGCGCTGCGGGCATGGCGCGAACGCTGTCATCTTCACTTCGGGCGGGCCGATTGCCGTGGCCGTGGAGCGCGCGCTGCATCTGGGGCCGCTGGATACGCTGCGGGTGATGTGGATGTCGCGGAACTGCTCGTACAGCGAGTTCCTGTTCTCCGGCGAGCGGTTCACGCTGAGCGCCTTCAACGCGTCGCCCCATTTGGATGGGGTGAAATTGATCACGTACCGCTAGAGAGTAACTGTGCGGGGCTAGATGCAGGATTTCACCGATCATGCGCACGCGGTACGAAAGGGCGAGGAGCTGGAACTTGCCCGGCTGGAGCCGTTCCTGCTGCCGCTCTTTCCCGGGTGCAGGGGGCCAATCCGCGTGGAGCAATTTCCGAGCGGGCACTCGAACCTTACGTACCTGGTGCGACTCGGGGAACACGAACTCGTGCTCCGGCGGCCTCCGTTTGGGAGCAAAGTAAAATCGGCGCACGATATGGGGCGGGAGTTCCGCGTGCTTTCGAAGTTGCACGCGGCCTATGCACCTGCGCCGAAAGTACTGCTGTACTGCGACGATGAGATCGTACTGGGTGCACCTTTCTACATCATGGAGCCGATTCGCGGCGTGATCCTGCGCCGGGATCCGCCCGCAGGAATGCCGTTTTCCGCAGAGACGGCGCAGCGATTGAGCGAATCCTTCATCGACAATCTGGCGCGGCTGCACGCGCTCGACTACGAAGCGGTAGGCCTCAGTGAGTTGGGGAAACCAAAGGGATATCTGGAGCGCCAGGTACGCGGATGGACGGAACGCTATAACGGCTCGAAAACAGACGAATTGGCGGAAGTGGAGCGCGTCTCGGCATGGATGAAGGAGAACATGCCGGCGACGAGTGGCGCCACGATTATTCATAACGACTATAAATACGACAATGTGGTGCTCGACGCGACGAACCTGACGGAGATCGTCGGAGTTCTCGACTGGGAGATGTGCACGATCGGAGATCCGCTCTCGGACCTTGGGACAACACTTGCGTACTGGGTTGACCCGGAGGATGCCGAGGGATTGCAGAAGATCCGCTGGTGCCCCTCGACGCATCCCGGCAGTCTGAGCCGCGCAAAGCTTGCGGAGAGATACGCCCGCGCTTCCGGGCGCGACATTTCCAATCTGGTGTTCTATCTGGTGTTCGCGCGTTTCAAAGTAGCGGTGATCGTGCAGCAGATTTACTACCGGTATCGCCAGGGACTCACGCACGACCCGCGGTTTGCGGGCATGGGCGAAGTGGTGAAAATTCTGATGCACGCGGCGCTCGAGGCTGCCGCCACAAACTCGATCTGATTCCCGGGCTTTCATTCAGTTTATTCCGCATAGTAGCGAACGATCCACTCCGCGACGCAGCAGGGCTTAGGTGCGCCTTCCGACTCCACGCTGACGGAAAATACGGCTTCCTTTCCGTCTTGAAATTCTTTGAGCGAATCGAGGGTAACGCGAGCGCGGATGCGCGAGCCGGAACGAACTGGCGCGGGAAAACGCACGCGGTTTAGCCCGTAGTTAATGCCCATGCGCACGCCACAAACTTCGAAGGCCGTGCTCATGAGATGGCCCATCAGCGACAGCGTGAGGAAGCCGTGAGCAATGGTTGTGCCGTAGGGAGACTCACGCTTTGCGCGGTCAGGGTCGGTGTGAATCCACTGGCGGTCTTCGATGGCTTCAGCGAAATTGCAGATGCGCTGCTGCGTGACCTCAAACCAATCTGACAGGCCAATCTCGCGGCCAACGAATTCCTTGAGACCCTGGATGGACGTTACCTGGCGCGCCGGCATGGGCTACTCGAGCAGATCGGGCTCCTCGCGGATGACCCGAGCGAAGAGTGGCTGGGCCTGAAACCAGCCGGCGAGATGGGAGCCGACTTGCTGGTGTGCGGTGGCTGCATCGGCGGGAGAAACCGGAATGGGTTTGCCCACTGCTTCCGCGAGAAGCTGAGCCTGGCAACTGCGATCCATGGTGATGAACCACCAGACGGTCTCGTCAACGGTTTCGCCGACTGTGAGCAAACCGTGATTGCGAAGAATGACGGCCTTCTTGGAACCGAGCGCCTGAGCGATGCGCTCGGCCTCCGAGGTTTCGTAAACGACGCCGGTGTAATCAGCGAAGAGCGCGTGGTCCTGGTAGAAGGCGCAGGCATCCTGTGAGAGCGGATCGAGCAGGCGGCCGAGAGAGGACCACGTCCTGCCATAGAGAGAATGGGAGTGCGCCGCGGCCATCACATCGGGCCGCGCAGCATGAACGCGGGAGTGAATGGCAAAGGCGGCGCCGTTCAGCGGATGGTTCCCCTCGACCACGTCGCCGCGGTGATTCACGAGGATCAGATCCGAGGCGCGGATGTGGCCGAAGTACATGCCGAACGGGTTCACCCAAAAGTGATCGGGCCGGCCGGGATCGCGCACAGTGATATGGCCAGCGACGCCTTCGTCGTAGCCAAAGCGCGCAAAAAGACGAAAACCGGCGGCGAGCCGTTGCTTGCGGTGTTTCCGCTCTTCCTCGACGGTGGCAAATGACGGGGGCTGAGGAATGGACATCTGACTCGCGGACGCTTGTGCCATGTGATGCTCCTTGTTTGCGCGGAGCCGGCTAACGTTCGGGCCGGGACGCGCGGGACTTCTCCAATTTTCGGAGTTCGTGCTTGGCGATCGACTCCATGTGGACCTCGTCGGGCCCGTCGGCCAACCGAAGTGTACGAACGTTGGCCCAAGCGGCGGCGAGAAAAGTGTCGTCGGAGACCCCGGCACCGCCGAAGGCTTGGATCGCGCGGTCGAGCACGCGCAGCGCCATGTTGGGGGCGACGACTTTGATCATGGCGATTTCGGAGCGCGCGGTTTTATTGCCGACCGTGTCCATCATATACGCCGCTTTGAGGGTGAGCAGGCGGGCTTGTTCGATTTCGATCCGCGATTGGGCAATATGGGCGCGGATGGTGCCCTGCTCGGCAAGCGGCTTGCCGAAGGCAACGCGCGACGCGACGCGGCTGCACATCATTTCGAGGGCACGTTCGGCGACGCCGATGGAGCGCATGCAGTGATGGATGCGGCCGGGACCGAGACGGCCCTGGGCGATTTCGAAGCCACGGCCTTCGCCGAGCAGCATATTCGAGGCGGGAACGCGGACGTTCGTGAAGGCGATTTCGGCGTGGCCGTGGGGGGCGTGGTCGTAGCCGAACACAGGTAGCAGGCGCTCGATCTTTACTCCCGGCGTATCCATCGGCACCAGAATCATGGACTGTTGCTTGTGAACTGGGGCCGAGCGATCGGTCTTGCCCATGAAGATGGCAATCTTGCAACGCGGATCGCCCGCGCCGGAAATCCACCATTTGCGGCCGTTGAGCACATAGTGGTCGCCGTCGCGAACGATGCTGGCCTCGATATTGGTGGCGTCGGAGGAAGCCACGGCGGGCTCCGTCATTGCGAAGCAGGAGCGGATGTCGCCCGCGAGCAGGGGCTCGAGCCAGCGCTTTTTCTGCTCCGGGGTGCCGTAGCGGGCGAGCACTTCCATATTGCCCGTGTCGGGCGCCGAGCAGTTGAAGATTTCGGGCGCCATTACGCTGCGACCCGTCATTTCGCATAGCGGCGCATATTCGAGGTTTGTAAGGCCAGGACCGTACTCGTTATCGGGAAGGAAGAGGTTCCAGAGTCCTGCCGCACGCGCTGTAGGCTTCAGCTCTTCGATGACTTGCGAGGGTTTCCAGCGGTCGTGCAGGATCTCATCGTGGTAGCGCTGTTCGTTGGGGTAAACGTGCGCGTCGAGAAACGCCTGGAGGCGCTGCTGGAACCCCTTGACCTTGTCGCTGAACTCAAAATTCATTCGCCAGACCTCTCGCGCTCGCACGGGTTGAAAGCGGCAAACCGGCCAAGGAGTGCGAGTCTAGCGCAAGCGAATGGCGAACCAAAATGGGATAGTACCTGCAGGTCTCTT
This sequence comes from Candidatus Acidiferrales bacterium, assembly GCA_030037225.1. Taxonomy (GTDB): domain Bacteria; phylum Acidobacteriota; class Terriglobia; order Acidiferrales; family UBA7541; genus JOPF136. Next base: position 11,327 of record JASHRU010000332.1, read on the forward strand.
TTTGAGACGAGGTGCCTACCCCCCTCCCCCGGGAGTGCGTAACTGACAGAAAATTCAGGGGATGCACGAAATTGAGTTCGTAAGTCATTGATTTCACAAGTGTTGCGATTTTGAGCCTTAAACGGAAGATTATCCATGGTTGAGTTCCCGGCGGGGTCTGACGGCGAGTGAGCGCGAGGATGCATGGGCATGAAAGTGCAGATTCCAAAAGACTTAGCAGAAAGCCAGGCGACATGGCCTATGGATGAGCCGGCGGAAGGCATCGAAGCTTATCTTAGCCTATTATACCAAAGGTAAAATATAAAATCAAGAAAAAAGAGCCGGAAATCCGAAAAAATGCGCGGTGGGAATTGGCCGGGATGGAACTTACGAGCCGGCGTGGTGCGGGGCCGGGGCGAACAGGCGGTGAACGCGGCGAGCCTGAAGGGGGAGCGGGGATACCATTTGGGCCGACCCGTGCAATATTCGGACCCACTCATTCGTCTTCACGAATGGATGAAGGAAGCGGCGGAACTGGCCCTGGTGGAATTCGAACAAGACCAGCGGATCACAAAAGTGGTCCAACGGGAGCGGTCGCGGCTGCTCAACTTCATTCGCCGGAGAGTCCCCGACCCGCCGGACGCCGAGGACATCTTGCAGGAAGTCTTCTACGAGCTGGTGGAAGCCAACCGGCTGCTGATGCCCATCGAGCACGTGACCGCGTGGCTGTTCCGAGTGGCGCGGAATCGGATTATCGACCTTTTCCGAAAGAAGAAGCCGGAGAGCCTGAGCGATCAGGCAGTCGCGGATGAAGAGGGCGAATTGCTGCTGCTCGAGGACCTGTTGCCGTCGCCGGATGCGGGACCGGAGGCCCTCTACGAGCGCAGCGTGCTTCTCGATGAGTTGGAAATCGCGCTTGAGAAACTGCCAGAGGACCAACGCGATGTGTTCCTGGCGCATGAGGTGGAAGGGCGGAGCTTCAAGGAGATCGCGGCCGAAACAGGAGTGAACGTTAACACGCTGCTCTCCAGAAAGCGCTACGCGGTAATGCATCTGCGGGAGCTGCTGCGGGAGATCCGGGACGAATTCGGGAATCTGGAGGATGGAAAATGAGAAAAAGGCGGTTGTGGCTGTTCTTCGTGGTTCCTCCGCTTCTCGTGTTACTTACAGTGATCGGCGGCGGGATCGTAATGCTCCTTTGGAACTGGCTAGGGCCGCAGCTTTTCGGCTGGCGCCAAGTCACGTTCTGGCAAGCGTGGGGACTGCTGGCGCTGTGTCGAATTCTGTTCGGCGGTTGGGGGGTGCGCGCGCCGGTCCGTTCCAAGATGCGCGAGCGCATGGCTGAGCGGATGGCGGAGCGTATGGCCGAACGAATGGAGCACATGACGCCGGACGAGCGCGAAGCGTACCGGCGGAAGATGAGCGGGTGGTGCGGAGAGGGCCCGCGCGACTCCGAATCGAAAGAAAAGCCGGCGGGCGACTGGTGAGCTGGAGCGGCGGGTGCGGTCGGCAAGAGTCAGGATTCTTTCGTTTTGCCCACAGTTTGACCGCAGGCCACGGACCCATTAGAATTTTTCCAACCTAAGGATGCAGGACAACCAAGCTTAGAGCTGACTTGGCACCGTTCAGGGGATTGTTCTCGGCACTGCTTGGACATCCCGCTCCGGACGACCTGGAGGACGGTTCGAGAGTTGCCGAGGCCTGTACAATTGCTGGTTTCATGGAACAACCTTCCAGCGGACCGAACCGCGAGACGACCTCGGCTACGGACATCGTTGTCTGTGCGCTGTGGTTCGGAGTTCTAGCCGGCTGGTTTGAGGGAGGAATGGAGCTGGCGAAAAGGCGCGTTCCGGCGCCGGATCTCATCTGCGTCACGACTGTGGTGTATGCCGCGCTGTTTTTCCTGATTTCTCTGGAATTCCTGGTGATCTTGAGATTCCGACCGGAAGCTCCGGTACTTGCCGCGGAGTTCTTCTTCCTTACGTTTTGCAGCGGACTCGTGTGGGAACGGTTCGCCTTTGCACCCGAGACGCAACAAATGCTCGGCCGGACGGGGCCGGTGGTGGCCGCTGGGGCAGCCCTCTGGGGGTTCCTGCGGTATCGACGAGGAATCAAGCGCTTGCAGCGACGGACACTGCCGCTAATGTTGGGCTGCAGCCTGGTTGGGGGCCTGGCGATACTTGGAGGGGAATACACGGGCGAGCAGCGAGCCCTGGCGCGGCTGCCGAATCCCGCACCGGAATCTCCAAATGTATTGGTGGTGATCGTGGACACGCTGAGGGCAGATCACCTGTCCACGTATGGATACAGCCGGGCCACGAGCCCCTACCTGACGCGGCTGGCGGAGCAGGGAGTGCTGTTCGAGAATGCAGTGGCCTCTTCGTCGTGGACGCTGCCGACACACGCATCGATGCTGACCGGGCGGCCTGTGCATGAACACCGGGCGGATCGAGAAACAGAATCGCTGGACGGGCGCTATCCGACTATCGGAGATGCATTTCAGGCTCATGGTTATGCGACGGCGGCCTTTTCCGCGAACACGGCACTGTTCTCCCGAGCGACCGGCCTGGGCAGAGGCTTCCTTCATTTCGAGGATTATCTGCAGTCGTTCGGGGCGGCAGCGGAAGAGACGTTTTTCGGGGAGAGGATTGAGGTTCACTGTTATAGGCTGGGGATCTGCCGTGATATCCCCGGCCGGCTGAGCGCGCGGGACATCAACATTCATGCGCTGCGCTGGATTGAGCGGACGAGAAGGCCGTTCCTGGTATTTCTCAACTATTTGGACGTGCATAGTCCCTACGAGCCGCCCGAAACTCCTGCGAGAGGCTTCCATACACGGCGGCCGGGGAAGCGCGTGTGGCTCGATTGGCAGCCGGAGCTGACGCCAGAACAGTTGCAGGGGGAAGTGGACGCCTACGACAGCGGGATTGCATATGTGGACGAGCAGATTGGAAATCTCATGGAGCAGTTGGCCGAGCGCGGGCTGGAGAAGAACACGCTGGTGGTTGTGGTTTCCGATCACGGTGAGGGGTTTGATGAGCACGGACTATTGACGCACGGAAACTCGCTGTATCGGGAACTGATTCATGTGCCGCTCCTCTTCCGGTGGCCGGGAAAACTGCCCGAAGGAGTCCGCATTGGAACACCGGTTTCGACTACCTGGCTACCCGCCACACTATTGCAACTTGCGACGGGACGAGCAGAAGGAGAAATACCAGGGCCCTCGCTGGCGCCTCTATGGCAGACTGGCGCCCGACCTGAGGATTTTCCCGACCCCGTTTCCGAGCTGTCGCGGGTCGATTTCCTTCCACCGAACAAGCACAACTACGGGCCCATGGAATCCGTGACCACTGCAGAATGGCATTACGTTCTCGGAGCAGGAACGCATGAAGAGTTGTACCGATATCAGGAGGACGCAAAAGAAGCGCACGACTCGGCGGGGACGCCTGAAGGCAAGGCAATTTGCAAAAAGCTAGCTCAAGAACTGGCGGAGCGCCGACATAGCACATCGGCAGCAATGGGGATTTCCGGCAACGGAGCGCAGACGACGAGGACCGGCCAGGGCAACGGCCAATAAACCCCGCAGCCACCCCACCCAAATGCAGCCAAAGCTGTTCGGCGGCCTAAGTTTAAGGTAGAATACTCCGCGTTGCAGCACCCCCCAGCCCCGCAAACTAAATTATTTGCATGTCAGATGCAGAGTAGCGTATAGATAATCGCCTCAACATAACTTCAATCCGGGCCGCGGAGTCTGAGGGGCTCCCCTATGGATGCAGGCACAGGCGTTTACATTCTCTCCGAGAACCGGCTGGTGCGAGAGGCCCTTTCTCGAATCTTGAAAAAGAGACCGGATTTCTGGGTCCTGCATGGATCGGATCTCAGTGCTGAGGTCCGGGACGAGATTGTCCGAACGGGCGTCCACGTTCTGCTGCTGGATTCGATGCGCCTGTACTTCGCGGTGGAAGAGGCGCTGAAGTTGTTGCGGGCAGAGGCCCCGGCCATAAGAATCGTGCTCATCGGGATGGACGACGACGAGCAAGCGTTTCTCCAGATTGTGCGCAGGGGGGCTATCGGCTACCTCTTGAAGGAAGCGACTGCGGCTGAAGTGGTGGCGGGGGTGCGAGCAGTAATGAACGGCGAGGCGGTGTGCCCTCCGCGGCTGTGCCGCGTGCTGTTTGAGCATCTGGCCCAAGAGGCCTGCCAGTTGCCTTCCGGACGCACGCGTACGCAACTGGGGCTGACGCGGCGCGAGCAGCAGCTTCTCCCGCTGATTGCGCGCGGTCTGACGAACAAGGAGATCGCCACGCGTCTGAACGTGTCCGAGCAAACCATCAAGAATCATCTGCATCGAATGCTCCACAAGCTCGGGGCGGACAACCGGCTCGGCGTCGTAGACCTGTGCAGGGACCAAGGACTAATCCTATAGACTTCTGCGTCCGCTCCCTCGTTCCGCCGCGAAGCTCCGAGGCATAGGTACTTTTCTGGTACTTCAAAACAGTACCCGCACGTTGCATCGTAAGCGTCCGCGAGGTACTCGCGGACCGCCGGCGTTTCACCCCCGAGCGAACCCGAATTGAACCTGTTCCTGTCTCCCGCTGCGGGCGGATACTCCCGGGCAAAATGGGGTGTCCACAATGAGGCCAATTCGCGTTCTGGTTGCCAACCGTCCCCGGCTGATGCGCGAGGTCGTGCTGGAAGCAATCTCCGATCAAGCCGATATCGAGATGGTGGGCGAGCTGCAAGACGAGAGTAACCTTGCGGAGGAAGTGAAGCGCACGCAACCGGATGTATTGATCGTGGCACTGGACCAGCAAGACCGGCTGCCGGGGGCCTGCTACGCGATCTTGGAAGAAGAACCGCGGCTCCGCATCATCGGGATCGCTCCCGACCGCGAATCGACGCTTTTTTATTGGGCGTCGCTGTGTATCCACGCAAATCCCATCGAAACATCGATCGAGGGTGTGCTCAACACGATTCGGAGCCGGGCACACCAATTGGCGGGGTGAACATGTTCGAAAAGTCATCGAGATCCACTCTGCTTCGGAAGGCAGGAGTCCGGGTCCGCGAGGCCGTTGCGCTTCTGCTGGCCCTCACGCTGGTGAGCCCCGGGGCCTGGGCGCAGATTGCTCAGGACCAAAATCAGTACCCGAATCAGAACGACAAGCAGAAGGAAACGAAGACTGTCTGGCCGACGCCTTCCAGCCTGGCGGCCGAAAACCTGAGCAACGTGGCCGCTTCGGCGGTGGAGATCGAGTCTGTGCTGCGGAAGGATCGCGGGCTCTTTATCGAGCTGAAGCGCTGGATGGCAAAGGACGGAGCCGCCCACGGGCAAATCGTCCGCGACTCAGACCTGGCCGACACAGCCGTTTACCAGCGTCTGGAAGCGGATGTGAAGTTCCGCTCTGTGGCCACAGCGTTGCTGCAACGGTACGGCTATTTGCTTCCCCAAGTGAACCCGGATTCACCGCTGGGGAAGGAGCAGGAACTCCTTCTTCAGGAAAGGGTGAAGTGGCTGGCGCAGCGCCAGGAAATCGCGCGCCAGCAGGCAGCGGAGCGGGAAGCCAAACAACTGCCCTGCGACCTCCAGATAGACCCGACGGAATGCACGGAGCGGTTGAACCAAGAGCGAGTGAAGGTTCAAAGCAAGAGCACAAACGCGCCGCCCGAGGAGGGTTATCCCTCGGAGCTCGATGAAGAAAACCAAATGGCGCCGTCTCCCTATCCGGGGCAGCAGCCCACACAGCCGCAGCCGCAGAGAGGGATGACCCAAGTGGCGCAGACAGAAGGCGCATCGGCAGCGGGCACTTCGATCCTGCCGCAACCGCTCAGGACGCAAGACTATCCACCAGAAACAGAGATGGACGTTTTCGGGGCGGCCCAAGATGTGGATGGGTGGAGGAGCGGCAACTACACCCCCCCGGCTCCCACTCCCCCCGCCTATGCCCTCGAGTCCCAGAACGAAAATGAGACGCCTCGCGTAAATTCCGTCGAAGCCGCGGGAACGGGTACGCTCCTAAATGGCACCACGACCTCGACGCTGAGAGCAGAGGAATTAACGCGAAAGCGGAGAATGCTCGAACCTGCGCCCGGGACTCCGATGGTCCACGAGCCGCAGCCGTACGGAAATATTCCAGCTCTTTACGATCTGTACTTGAAGGCAAATGCGCGACCGCCGCAGCCGGAGAGGTTTGGTCTGGACGTTTTCGATCGTCCGGTCCGGAATCCAGTCCGGCTGCCCATGGATATCCCGGTGGGGCCCGACTATGTGATCGGACCAGGGGACGGCTTGGCGGTGGATCTATGGGGAGGAGTGTCGCACCGCTTGATTCGCACGGTGGATCCGGAAGGGCGGCTCAGCCTGCCCGAAGTGGGTCCGGTGCTGGTGAGCGGAAAGACCCTGGGAGACGCCCAGGAAGCAATACAGAAGGTTTTGCGCAGCCAGTTCCGCGATATATCGGCCTCGCTCTCGCTGGCGCGGCTCCGGACGGTTCGCGTGTACGTGGTGGGAGACGTGGAGCGCCCGGGCGCCTACGACATCAGCTCGCTTTCGACTCCGCTGAACGCGATATTCGCCGCGGGCGGACCGACGGCGCGAGGTTCGTTGCGGAATCTGCGGCACATGCGGGGCGACAAGCTGGTGGAGGAAGTGGACGTCTATGATCTGCTCCTGCACGGGGTGCGGGCCAACATGCAGAGGCTCGAGGACGGCGACTCGGTGCTCGTCCCGCCGCTGGGCAAACAGGTGACCGTAGAAGGAATGGTCCGGCGGCCGGCCATCTACGAGCTGAGGAGCGAAAAAACGCTCGAGGATGTGCTGGAGCTGGCGGGTGGAATCCTGCCGAGCGCGGCGCTGGGTCACATCGAGGTGCAGCGGATGATCGCGCACGACCGGCAGACAATGCTGAGCCTCGAGCTTCCCTCGGCGCTGGACGCCTCGGAGATAAGCAGCAAACTTCAAGCCTTCGCGATTCAGGACGGCGACTCGGTGAATCTCTTCCCCGTGGCGCCCTATAACCAGGACGCGGTTTACCTGGAGGGCCACGTGGTGCGCCCAGGCCGATACGCCTACCACGCGGGAATGAAACTGACGGACGTGATCGCGTCCTACAAGGACATTCTCCCTGAGCCCGCAAACGAGTATGCCGAAGTTATCCGGCTCAATACGCCGGATTACCGGCTGAGCGTGGAAAGTTTCAACCTGGCAGACGCCTTGACGAATCCGGCGGCAAACCTGGAACTGAAACCTCTCGACACGATCCGCATCTTCAGCCGATTTGACTTTGAAGATGCGCCGGTGGTTTCCGTGCTTGGCGACGTCCGCCGGCCGGGGACGTATCGCGCCACGGGCGATATGCGGGTGCGGGATGCGGTCCGGATCGCGGGAGGACTGGGGCCCGACGCGCAATCGGGAGACGCGCAGGTGTTCAGTTACCTGCCGGACAGCCGGTTGAGAGTGACCAGCGTGAGCCTCGAGGCCGCAATGAACGGCAGCCCCGCAGACAACATTGTGCTGCACTCGCGCGATTCGCTGCTCATCCACCGCAATCCCGCGAAAGCGGACCCGCCCAGCGTTTTTATCGAGGGTGAAGTGCTGCGGCCGGGCCGCTATCCGCTAGGAGCGGATATGCATGTGGCCGACCTGATCCGGCTGGGGGGAGGGCTGAAGCGAGGAGCGGACTCCGAAACCGCCGATCTGACTCTCTATCAGACAGCGGACACGAATGGGGCGCTGACCGGAGAGCACCGCGAGATCCGCCTGGCAGACGCGCTGGCGGGCGATGCGAATCAAAACCTGTCTCTCCGAGACGGCGACACGCTGACGATTCGCCAGCTTCCGGGATGGAATGACCTGGGGGCGGCCGTGCTGGTGCGCGGCGAGGTGCAATATCCGGGCACGTACGGGCTGCGGCCGGGAGAGCGGCTGAGCTCCGTTTTAAAGCGGGCGGGCGGATTCTCTCCCGACGCGTATCCGTATGGCTCGGTGCTGCAACGCACGGAGGTGCTGGAACTCGAGGAAGAATCGCGGACGGAACTGTTGCAGCGCGTGCAGGCCTCGCAGGCGGATCTGAAGCTGGCGGTGGACCAGGAAACTGACGCGGATAAGAAGAAGTCCAAAGAGGCTGCCTATCGCCAATGGCAAACCACATTCCAGACGCTAGAACAGAGCCGCCCCGTGGGGCGAGTGACCATCCGGATCAGCACAGACATCCGGCACTGGCAAGGCACCGCGGCCGATATTGAGCTGAGAGCGGGAGACGTTTTGACCATCCCGAAAAAACCGAGCTACGTGATGGTGACAGGCCAGGTGTACAACCCGACGGCGGTGGGTTACCGGCCGGGGAAAACCGCGAAGTGGTACCTGGAACAGTCGGGCGGGCCCACTTCGGTGGCGAACAAGAAGGCCATCTTTGTGCTGTGCGCCGACGGTTCCGTGATCGGCGGCAAGACGGGACTGTGGGAAGGCAGCTCATTTAATCAGGTGTTGCAGCCGGGAGACACAGTGGTGGTACCGGAAAAGGCAGTGGGAGCGGGGCCGAATTGGCAGTTGATCCTGCAAACGGCGCAACTGGCAACTTCCATCGCTTACACAACGGTGCTGGCGATCAAGTACTGATCATGGCTAGAAGAAGGAAATTTTGGAGGCTCATGTCTCGGGCCTGCATGGTGATGGCATTCGTTGGCGGGAGCGGGGTTGAACTCCTGTCGATGCCGATGCCATCCCCGCAAACACCGGAGACCCAGCCGAACGACGGTGGGGCGGCCAGCAGTGCCGCCTCGTCCGAAGCGCCAGCGGGGACGGCAAACGCAACTGCTGATCCACTCGCAGACCGGGAGAACCGTTTGGGAACCCCGTTTGTGAAACACTTGGCGCAAGATCAGGAGGAAATCTGGTCCAGCCCGGCGAGCCTGAGGCCGTCAGACGCGGCCTGGCTCGTGCCGCTGGTGGGCGCGGCGGGAGTGCTGTTTGCGACGGACCAGTCCTTTAGCCGCAGCCTGTCGAATTCCCCGAACCGGATCAATACGAGCAATTCGTTTTCAAATTACGGAGTCGCAGCGCTGGCCGGCGCAGGAGCGGGATTGTATTTGTGGGGGAAATACAAGCACGACCAGCGAAAGATCGAAACGGCGATCTTGAGTGGAGAGGCGGCGCTGAACAGTCTTGCGGTTGCCGAGGCGATGAAATACTCGCTGGGCCGGGACCGGCCCGATGAGGACGGCGGAGGGGGCAGGTTCTTTCAAGGAGGGAGTTCGTTTCCCTCGGAGCATTCGACCGTGGCTTGGTCGTTGGCGGGAATGTTTGCGCACGAGTACCCCGGGCCGCTCACGTCGGTGTTGGCTTATGGCATGGCGACTTCCATTTCGCTGGCGCGGGTGACGTCGAAAGAGCATTTCCCATCGGACGTTTTTGTGGGCGCGCTGCTGGGTTGGTGGATCAGCCGGAAAAACTACCGGGACCATCACGACCCCACTCTAGGCGGCACGAGCTGGGAGCCTTACGCGGAGAGCCATGAGGAGGAAGGGCGGCGGCGCCCAGCCAATCTCGGCTCGCCCTATGTGCCGTTGGATAGCTGGGTCTATCAGGCGTTCGAGCGGCTCTCGGCGATGGGATACGTTTCGGTAGCGAATTTCGCGATCAAACCCTGGACGCGGTTCGAATGCGCCACGATGCTCGCGGAGGCGCAGGACAAGCTGAATGCCGCGGTCCAACGCGGAGGCGACGCGCCCGAGGAAGCTGTGCGCATCGACACGGAACTGCGCGGGGAATTCGCGAGAGAGTTGGGAGCCATGGAATCGGGCCCCAACCAAAGCCTGCAGCTCGATTCCGTGTACGGGCGGGTGACGTCGATCAGCGGGCCGGTGTTGAACGACGGCTTCGACTTCGGCCAGACGATTTCCTATGACGAAGGGCGGCCGGATCGTGAAGGCACGAATGCGATCGGCGGAGTGGAAATCAGCGGGAGCGAAGGCCCGTTCGCCTTTTTCCTGGATCCAGAGTATCAACACGCTCCGTCTGCGCCTCCGTTGCCGCTAAGTGCGCGGACGGCAATCGCCACCGCGGACAACATCCCGCTGCCGGCGGCCGAAACACTGGCGGGAGTCGATCGTCTGGATCTGCTTCAGGGATACGTGGCCTATGACTTTGGTGACTGGCAGCTTTCCGCGGGGAAGCAGACCCTCTCCTGGGGACCAAGCACGGATGGCGCGCTGATGTTCAGCAATAACGCGGAGCCCTTTCCGATGTTCCGACTGACGCAGCTCCGGCCGCCCAAACTGCCGGGAATCCTGAAGTATATCTGGCCGGCGCGGATCGATAACATTTTCGGGAGGCTGGAGGGCCACACGATATTTCCCCGTCCCTTCATCTTCGGACAGAAAGCGACGCTGGAGTGGGGGCCGTATTTCGAGTTCTCGTACTCGAGATACACCATCGTGGCAGGCCAGGGGGGCGATCCGCTGACAACCACGAGCTGGTTTGAGGTGCTCTTCGGGCTTCATTGCACGATCTCCGCATGCGCTGCAAAGGGCGCGCCACCGGGTGAGAGCGCGACGGGCAGCGACATCACGCTCCGGGTGCCGGGGACGCACGGCGCGCTCCTGTTCTATGTGGACCTTTACTCAGAGGACGACGCCTTCGCTTGGCGCGCGCTCTCGGAATCCATTTATCGGCCGGGCCTGTACTTTGCACGGCTGCCAGGCCTGCCGAGGGTGGATCTGCGCATCGAGGCCGCGAACTCGGAAACTCCGTTCTTCGCCTCAGAGAACGCTTACGGGGTCAGTTACGACGACTTTTTCTATAAAAACGGGTTTACGAATGATGGATATCTGTTGGGAAATACGGTCGGCCGGGACGGGCAAACGATCCAGGTGTCCTCGACATATTGGTTTTCTCCACGGACGAGCCTACAGGTAAGCTATAAGACCAGCGAAGTCAGCCCGAAATTCATCCCGCAGGGAGGGAATTGGCAGGACTATGGGGCAAGCTTTCAGAGGGTGACCCGGTCGGGGCTATCCGTTGGCGGGGCTTTCCAGTTCGAGCATATCGGCCATTATCCAGTTCTGTTCAACGGCCCAGTGAATAACGTGACGGCAACTGTGAGGCTGGCATACACGCCCCGGGGGGGCCTGAGCTTGTTGCACCCGGGCGGACAGGGGAACTCGAACCAGACGGGTAAAGCCGCTCCATGAGACCAACGAGCGAAGAACAGGTACCGGAGGATGTCGTCCCTGCCCTTCCCGCGGAAGTTGAGCCGGAAGAGTTGGGCGATCGCCGCTGGAAGGAAAGCATGGTTGCTGCGCTGCGGCTCACATGGCGCCGGCGCCGCTTCGTTTTGCGCATCGCCTTTGCGGGCATGATCCTGGGAGGCATTTACGCATTTCTCATCCCGAAGCGATATCAGACCATAGTCCGGCTGATGCCGCCTGACAACAATATGAATCCCTATGCGCTGGCGCTGGCATCAGGCGGGATGGGACGGGTGGGGGCGAGCATGCCGGGCCTCGCGGCCGACCTGCTTGGGCTGAAAACCACCGGCGCGGTTTTCATCGGCATCCTGCACAGCCGGACGTTACAGGACCGGCTCATTGAACGTTTTTCCCTCAGAAGCGTGTACGGCGTGCCGCTGATGCAGGACGCGCGGCGAGTTCTCGATGACAACACGGACGTGTCGGAAGACCGCAAGAGTGGAATCATTGTGATTACGGTCACGGACACGAACCCGCAGCGCGCGCAGGCTCTGGGCGAAGCCTATATCGAGGAGTTGAACCGCTTGGTGAGCCAGTTGAGCACATCGGGCGCGCGCCGCGAGCGTGAATTTATCGAGACGCGGCTCAAGACCGTCAAGGAAGATCTGGAGGCCGCGGAGAAAGCCTTGGGTGAATTCTCGAGCAAGAATGCCACGCTGGATGTGCGCGAGCAGGGGCGCGCGATGGTCGAGGCTGCCGCAACGCTGGAGGGAAACCTGATTGCGGCCGAATCAGAACTAAAGATGCTCCAGGAAATCTATACGGACCAGAACGTACGGGTCCGTTCCGCGCAGGCCCGCGTGAACGAATTGCGACAGCAACTGAACAAGTTGGGAGGAAGCGGTGCCAGCGCCGGAGGAGATACGAACAGTTCGATGGAGGGAGGTTATCCAACCCTCCGCCAGTTGCCGCTGATCGGCACAACCTATGCGGACCTTTACCGCCGAGTGAAAATCCAGGAAACGGTGTTTGAAGCCCTGAGCCAGCA
>JASHRU010000333.1 GCA_030037225.1 Candidatus Acidiferrales bacterium
CGCCATCCCCTGCGCACATGGCTCTGGGTGCCTCTCGAGCGAATCGCCACGCTGTGGCTCACTCCGCGCGTGGAACTGCTTCCCTACTCCGGCCATCTGACGCCGCTTGCAGAAAAATGGGAGTACGACCGCGAAGATTTGCTGGTGACGCTCGGGCTGTGGCTGGTGAACTTGATTCTCTTGGCCCTGGCCGCCGCGGGATCCTGGATCGTTTTTTCGCACCGGGCGCGGGACGCTGTGCTCCCCACGGGAGCGCTGTTCCTGCTGGCTCACATCGTGGTCCGCACGCTCTTTTTGACGCGCATCGAGACGCCCGAACCGCGCTACGTTCTCGTTTGCTTCCCCGCGGTGCTCGCGCTCGCGGCGCAGTGTTGGCAGCGCGGAAAGAGGGGAGCCGCTCCACCGGCTCCGCAATGAAGATGTTCGTATGGCCCAGCGGCCTGCCCCATGCCTGCGCCCCGGTGCCTAGCTCTCTCCCGGCGGTTCCGGATGGATCGTCACGCGCGCGATCTGTGGAAACCGCTCGCGCACGCGGTCTTCGAGCGCCCCAGTCACGTCGTGCACTTCCGTAATCGGCAGGCGGGCCTCGAGCGTGCATTTGCAGGAAACCAGAATCCGGTTTTCCGCGCGCCGCACCTGGACGTGCGAGCACTCCACCAGTTCGTGATATTCGCTCCGCAAATCGTTGATATAGGCCTGCACCGTCCGCCCCAGGTCTTTCATCGTGTCCGCGGACGGAATATGGGCGCCCAGCGGCTCGATGTGGATGTTCACCTCGCCCGCCCGCGGAATCTCGGACAGCAGATCGCGCTCCAGTTCCGTGGCCGCGCGATGCGCCTCCACCAGCGTCAGTCCTTCGTGCACCTCGAGGTGCAAGTCGAGGTACAGTTTTCCGTCGAGTTGGTTTGCCGCCACGTCGTGGATGGCCAGCCCTCGCCGCTGCGCGATCGCGCGCACACGATCGAACACGTTTTCCTGCGTGCCCGCCCGCGGTTCCATGTGCACCATCACGTCCGCAGGAACCATTTCCCGGATGCGGCGCTCCACCGCGTCGCTCACGGCGTGGACCTGCTCGAACGTCGCTGTACGCGAGACGCTGATCGTTGCGTCCACAAAGTACCGGCTGCCCGCCCGCCTCACTCGGACCCGCTCCACCGAAAGGACTCCGTCGATCCGCTCCGCGGCCCGCTCGATCCGGCCCTGCAATCCGCGCGGCGCGGCGTCGAGCAGCGTATCCAGAGTTTTCTGACCCAGCCGCGAGCCGATCCGGATCACCACCCCGGCCACGAATAGTCCCGCCACGGGGTCGGCGAACCGCAGCCAGGGCTGCCCGATGCGCGCCCCTGCGGCCGCCAGCAGCAGTCCTCCGATGACCACGAGCGTGCTCCAAACGTCCGTCGAAAAATGCAGCGCGTCCGCTTCCAGCGCTTCGCTCGAATACTTGCGCGCCACTCGCGTCAGCGCGCGCGCACGCGCCAGATCCACGCCCAGGCACACGCACAGGATCAGCACGGCGCCCACGCTCGGACGGATGCGCACGCCTTCAAAAAACAGCCGTTCCGCCGCCTCATACACGATGAACAGTGCCGTGGCCAGCAGCAGCAGCGTCTCCACGAACGCCGAAAAACTTTCGATTTTCTCGTGGCCGTACGGATGGGTCTCGTCCGGCGGAAGGCTGGCCGCGCGAACCGAAAGATACGTGATCACCGCCGCGATCAGGTCGAGCGTGGAATGCAGCGCCTCGGAAAGAACGCCCAGGCTTCCGGTCGAGTAGGAAAGAAACGCCTTCAGCCCCACCAGCACCAGTGCGGAAACTACTGACGCGCCGGCAGCCAGCCGCTTTTCCCGGATATCGTCCTGATCGCTCACTAGGGCGCGTGGTTCTCCCGGGGCCGCGGCGCCGCGGCACAGCCGGCCGCCGCGAGGGAGGCAGAAGAATTCCCCGTATTCTCCCTCCTGCGCATCGCGCTCGAATGGTACAGCAAATGGCCGTAGGAGGGCAGGATGGGGCGGAGGAAAGAACTTCCGCGGATTCGTCCCTTTTTTGCGCGAATCGATCACGCGGGCGGAAAAAATACTTCTGCGGATCACCGGGCCCAGCGCCAGAAGCTAGGATCGCCCTCGTTCCTGCGATTCTTCTCCTTCAGTTCAATGGCGGGGGAGCGAGCAAAGGCGCGCGCCGAGGTTCGCCTCGCGCCCCGCGCACGTCCACGTCTTCAAACAGCAGCGAGGGCGACACCACCGACGTCGGCAATCCGCCCTGCGCTCCCCCGAAGGCCGAGAGCGCGGTCGAAGCGAAGCCGAATTGCTGGCTCTGCATGTAATTGAACGCCGTGAAGTCGTTGCCGATTCCGGCCACTGTGCGCAGCGCGCGAAGGTTCAGCCCGCGCAGCATCGCGCCCCGCAGCGGCTCTTCGCGGCCGTCCGCCACGTACACGCGATAGACCAGCAAGGGCAGCCGGTCGCCCGAGCCTGCCCCTCCCGCCACCATTCCGATGAACTCCGAAAAATCTTCCTGCCGGCTGATGGCCACCGCGGGATTGTCCATCTTCTTCACCACGATGCACCAGGCGTGCCCGTCCTGCCGGCACAGGTCGAAGAACTGTTTCCGCAGCTCCTCCGGGCTCTTTGTGTCTGCCGCCTGGAGAAAAAGATTGCTCATGGTCGCGCGCGGATCGCTCAAATAGAAGCCCCGGCCGTGTCCGTTTGAGGTTTCAAAATCAGGACCCGGGCGGCGCGACATGAGCAGCTGTTTCAGCAGCCCGTTCTCCACCATCGTCACGCGCTGCGCGCGCACGCCTTCGTCGTCCACCGCGTATCCGCCCACCAGCGGCGTTCCCTGGTAATCCCGCCGCGTCGGATCGTCCACCAGGAATACCCCCAGCGGCAGCACACGCGACCCGATACGCCCCGTCCACTCGCTCCTGCCACCCACCCGCTCCAGGAACTGGTCGAAGCTCTGCGTGGCGGCCAGCGGCGGCCGCGAGCCGCCCGCTGAGGGCGCCACGATCTGCGCCAGCAACGCGCCCGCCGCCGGCGCTTCGAACAGTACGGGCCCGGTGTAATCCGGCGCTGCCGGGCCGTTCCGCAGCGCCATCAGATTGCGCGCCGCTTTTTCCAGTCCATCCCGCACAACGTTCGCCGGGGGAAGCTCGGCCGGCGTATTCGCGTACGCGGCGTAGTAATTGTGCAGCGGGTAGCCGTCGTCCGACTGCGTTTCGAAGCTGGCCTCGATCGACGCCACTTCGCGCGGCACGCGCACCTCGGTGCCTTCCGTCGTCATCAGGTAGTAATTCATCACCGCCATGTGATAGATGATCCGCGAGCCGTAGAGCTCCGGAAACTGGCGCAGCACCGACGAGGCGTCTCGCGCCTCCTGTTCCCAGTTCCGCGTGCTCCAATCGGCCGCCAGTTTTGGCTCGATGTCTTTCACCGGCTCTTCGTGCGAAAAATCCGGGATCTCCGGCGGGCGCGTTAGATTCAGCAGGAAGGCGCGTTTGCTCGAAAGCCCGTCCAGCGCTTCCTTGTACGCCTGGTCCGTGGCCAGCCACAGGTCCTGCCGCAGCGAATTGTAGTCGCCGTCGATTCCCACTCCTCCGGTCGAGCCGATGAAGCCCTGGAAGTCGGTCCCGCCGATGAAGTTCGAATTGTCGAGCTGGTAATTGCCCACGCGCGCGTTCACGTCCATGAAGCGGTTCTTCGAGGTGGAGCTCGAAAGCAGCGCCCCGAACGATGCCGACACCGTCTTCTGCTCGAGGTCCAGCAAACGGTACTCGAGGTAGTAAGGCGCCGGTTGGGGCGGCAGCACCAGCCGCGCCTTCGAGCGCGCCATCTCGTCCCGCATGGCGTGCAGCGTCTGATCCTTGTCCTCCGCGGCGCCGGAAACCGCGGGACGCCCTAGCGCCGCCCCCACGGCTAGCAACGCGCCGAAAGCCAGAACCGAGCGGAACGGCAGCCTGCGCGCGCGGCTCACGGCTTTTCTCCCGTAGCCAGCGGATCATGCGCCGGCGGCGGCAGGATCGGCGGCCGGTCCGTGGACGTCTCCTTTTTCTGCACTTCCATCTCGCTGATCAGAATGGCCGGCGATACCGCCGCCACGGGCACCGAGCCCGATTCCGCTCCGCAGTAGCCGTTGAACACTTCCGGTGTGTCGCCGGTGGCCACGATCTTCGTCAGCGAGATCAGCGGCGTGGCGATCACGTCCACGCCCCGCACCAGCAGGTCCGGCCGTCCGTCGGCATACACCTGATAGACCACCAGCGGCGTCACTTGCAACACTTGCGGCTGGCCGCGGCCGGTGAACGTGAATCCCCCGGCGATGTCGTCGATAACCAGCCCGAACGGTTTGCCTTGCTTCTTCACCTCTTCGATCAGCATCTTCCGCAGTTCGGCGTTGCTCACCTGTTTCGAGCTCTGAACCACCAGATTTCCCTGGCGGGAGACGGGCATCAGCCCCGTTTGCGCGCGCCCGTGCCCGTTCGAATGCGGAAACCCGATCAGCGGCGAGCGCGACATTTCGAAGTTTTTCAGCACTCCGTGGTCCACCAGCACCACGTGCTCGGAGGGCACGCCCTCGTCGTCATAGGGGTAGTAGCCCAGCAGGTCCTCTTTCCCCAGCCGCTTCTGCGTGGGGTCGTCGTAGATGGAAAGGAAATCGGGAAGAATCGGTTCCCCCACCTTCTTCGCGAACGTCTGCCCTTCCCTCACGTCCTTCTGCCGGTGCCCTTCGGCGCGATGGCCGAACATTTCATGGAAATACACGGCCGCCGCACGCCCGGTCAGCAGCGTGGGCACCGCCGCGGGCTCGACCAGCGGCGCCTTCACCAGCGCCTCCATTTCCTTCACCAGTTGTCCCGCCGACTCGAGCACCGTCTTGTCGTCGGGCTGCTCCGAAGGCTCCACCCAGTCGAAATTCGCGTAGCGGTTGATGTCCATCCCGTCGCTGGCTTTGCCCTGGATGAACAGCTCCAGCCGGTAGCGCACCTGCCCGAACTGCAGGCGCGTTCCTTCGCTCGTCACCATGTAGTTGTTTTGCGCCTGCGCGCTCATGCTCACGATGGAATTCAGCACCGCCGCGGAGCTGCGGAAGTAATTCGTGTACAGCCGCACCTTTTCTTCCCACGGGCGCCGGTCCAGTTGGAAGCTCACATGCGGCCCGTAGTATTCATGCGGCGTCTCGCGCGAAAAGTCCGGCGCCTGCGCCTCCGTGCTTTCCACTTTCACGTCTTTGCCGGTCTGGATGCGCAGCAGCGCTTCGGTCGCTCCCCGGTACTGCCGGTCGGATTCCTGCCACAGCAGCCGGCGCAGCACCGCGGGATCGTCGTCCACGGGCGCCGGCGCTCCGAAGCTGGCCTGCGAGCCTGAGTCCGCCCCGCCCACGCGGTGCGTGTCGTCCAGTTCATAGTTCCCCACGCGCACCGAGGTCTGCAGCCACCGCGTGTGCGTCTCTTCGCTCGACAGTAGCGCGCCGTTCGAGCCTTGCACCTCCGCTCGCTGCTGCTCCGTCACACGGTAACTGATGAAATAGGGCGGCGGATTGGCGGAGGCGAGCCCGCCCGTTGTCCGCTCGAGCTCCTGCTCCATGGCTTGAATGACGACGGATTTGGGCGCGCTCGGCGGCTGTTTGTCCGCCGCCGGCGTGTCCGCGGGCGTGCCGGCGGCGCACGTCGTCGCGGCCGCCAGCACCATCGCAAGGATGTGGAGAGGATGAGTACGCACAGTAGATGATTTCATAGTGGTGTCAAAGCTCATTAGTGTAGCAAGGGCGGGCCACACATGCGAGCACACAGGCTTAGATGCCGTGCGGTGTCCGCGGGAGTCCTGTGCCGGGTTGCCCGCGTTCCCTGCCCGAGGATAGAATCCCGCCGCCCGAAACAGGTGCAGGTCACTCGCGCCCACCAAAGGGGGGAGACATGAACAAGAAAGCAGTTGGAATTGCTCTAGCTGTGCTGTTCGCCGGCGTGGCCGTTAGCCTCGCCGCTGATGGCAATATGGGTATCTGGAAGTTGAACGAAGCCAAGTCAAAAATCCCCGCTGGCGCCACTAGGAATCACACCGTGACTTACACCGCCGCCGGCGACAGCATCAAGGTCACCGTGGATGGTACGGGCGCCGACGGCAAGCCAACCCACAACGAGTGGACCGGCAAGTTCGACGGCAAAGATTACGCCGTGACCGGCGATCCAACCTCCGACTCCCGCTCCTACAAGAAAGTGGACGCCAGCACCACTGAGATCACCCTCAAGAAAGCAGGAAAAGTCACTGCCACCGGAAAAATCGTTCTGGCTGCCGACGGCAAGAGCCGCACCGTGACGGTTGAAGGCATGGATGCCAGCGGGAAAAAGATCATCAGCAAAGCCGTGTACGATAAACAATAGCGGAGAACTCGGTAGAGGCCGTAGTCCCCTCCCGCGCCCTGAACCTCGGCCCGGGAGGGGATTCTATCTGCTGAACTCATAGAGCGGCAGGCGGGTCAGCCGCGCGATGCGCGAAAAATCCTTGTCTAGAGTGAACACTCCCGCGCCGTGATCCAGAGCCACCGCGGCAATCAAGGAATCCATCGTAGTCAGCGTGATTCCCCTTCCCCGCGCGAGCCGGAATATCGCTGCGGCTTTCCGGTAGGTGGCAAATCCACGGGGCTCGAGCAGGGGCCACTGCACCAGGTACCGTTCGACGGCATCTGCATCCCGGGTGAGCCCCTGCAGGATTTCGGTCAGAACGAGACCCGTCAGCGCAATCGGCTCCGCTTCGGAAATCATGCGCCGCAGTTCCTGGGCAGCAGGGCCGGGCGAGCGGCTGAAGAAATCGATCCACACGGAGCTATCCACCAGAATCACACGCGGTTTCTCCGCGACGACTTCAAATCACCTTTCCAGATCCCGCTCCCATAGTAGCGGAGGACGCCCTTGCGGCTTTCCGAGCGCACCAGCAGTTCGAGCGCCTTGTGCACGATCTTGCGCTTGGTCCTCAGGCGGGTCAGTTTGCGCGCCCTGCGGAGTAACTGCTCGTCGAGATCGATGTTCGTTCTGGCCATGCCGGGACTATACACCAGATCTGCGAAAAGTTGCACATAACTTCTACCGGCCGATTCGATTCCCTTCGCGGGCCGCGGCATGATAAAAACCCAATTCGGGAGTGGTGTGCGCTTCAGAACTTGGAGGAATCCATGCGAGCTGCGGTGGTGCGCAAATATGGTCCGCCGGAGAACTTTGAACTGCGCGACTGGCCCGTCCCAGCGCCCAAGTCCGGCGAATGCCTGATTCGCGTCCGCGCCGTGGGCATCAACTTCGCCGACTTGCTCCAGCGCATGGGAATTTACCCCGGCACGCCCAAGCCTCCGTTCATCCCCGGGTTTGAAGTCGCCGGGACCGTCGAGCAGGCCCCGGGTTCCACTGCGCTGCGTCCCGGCGACCGCGTCGTGGGCATGACGCGATTCAACGCCTATGCGGAATTCGCCGTCTGCGCTGCGAACGCCGCTTTCGCCATTCCCGACGCGCTTCCCTTTGAACTCGCGGCCGCCATCCCCGTCAACTACCTCACCGCCTTCCATTCCATGTTCGAGATGGGCAACCTGCGTCCAGGCGACCGTGTATTCATTCACAGCGCAGCCGGCGGCGTGGGCGTGGCTGCAGTTCAATTGGCGCGCGCCCGCGGGCTCGTCACGTTCGGCACCGCCGGCTCCGCAAAGCAGGACTTCCTCCGCAAAATCGGCGTGGACCATCCGATCGACTACACCCGCGAGGATTTTGTCGAAGCCGTGCGCCGCGTGGCTCCCGCCGGCATCGAGATGGTGCTCGACCCCATCGGCGGCAGGTCCTTCGCCGATAGCCTGCGCTGCCTCGGCACAATGGGACGCCTGGTTGTGTTCGGGTTTTCCGCTGCGGCCGGCCCCTCCGGCAAGCGCAGCCTCCCCCGCGCCGCCAAAGCCTTCGCGCAAATGCCGCGCATCTCGCCGCTGAAACTGATGGAGAACAACCACGCCGTGATCGGCGTGCACCTGGGCCGCATGCACGGCCGCGAGGAAGTTTTGCGCCGCGAAATGGAAGAGATCCTCGCCTTGTATTCCGCAGGCCGGATTCAGCCTGTGGTCGGCAAGACGTTTCCGCTCGATCAGGCCGCCGCGGCGCACCGCTACATCCACGACCGCCAAAACACAGGCAAGGTGGTTCTGACCGTCTAGCAATTCAACCAGCCGCTCACGGAGCCGCCCTAGTTCGCTGCCGGGGTGGAATTGCCCAGGTGCTGGTCGTACCACGCAAGGATGCGGTTCAGCCGGTCCAGCAGATGTTTCTCTTCGCGCAAGCCGTGCGGCTCACGCGGATACATCACCAGTTCCGCCTCTACGCCGTAGTGCTTCAAGCCCCGGTACAACTCCTGGCTCTGGCCCGGCGGATCCGTCGTATCCGCGTCGCCCTGGAGGATCAGTGTCGGGGTCTTGGCGTTCTTCAAGTACACAAAGGGCGAACTCTTCAAAAACCCTCCGATTTTGTCCGGGTCGTAAGGCACGCCGTAGAACCACTCGTCGTACGCCGGGCCATGTTCCGTTCCGTATTCGGAAATCAGGTTCGATAGCCCCGCGCCCGATACCGCGGCCCTGAACAGATTCGTTTGCGTGATGGCCCACTCCGACATGTAGCCGCCATAGGACCAGCCGCCGATGCCCAGCCGCGCCGGATCTGCGATTCCGCGGTCGATCAAGTCCTGCACGCCGGCCATGACGTCCTTGAAGTCTCCGCCGCCCCAGTCGCCGCGGTTCAGCTCCATGAATTTCTGCCCATAACCGACCGACCCGCGGATGTTTGGGTAGAAAACCGCGTAGCCCCGCGCCGCCAGCAATTGTCCCCACGCCTCGATGGACGATCCCCAGCGGCCCGTGGGTCCGCCATGAATCAGCGCAATCGTGGACAGCTTCGATTTCCCGTCGAATCCGGGCGGTACGAGCAGCGCCGCTTCGATCTCCATGCCGTCAAACGAACGGTATTTGTAGATTTGCGGTTTGCTCAGCGTAAATTCCTTCCACGCTTCGTTCAAGTGCGAGACCTGCCGCGTCGGCCCGTGCTCGTTCCATAACCAAATCTCCGGCGGCACCGTCGCGCCTTGTGAGACCGCCGCGATCTCGCCGTCGGCGCCCAGGCTGAAGCTTCCCGGCAGCACATCTTGAAGCGCGAGCTCGTTGTGCGAACCGTCCACCGTAAATCTCGCCAGGCCCTGGGAGAATCCCCTGGCAGCGACCAGGAGAATCGAGCCGTCCTTTTGCCAGCGATATTGCTGCACCGCCCGGTCGAAGCCCGATGCCGTTAGATTGCGCGCGCTCGCCTGCCCCAGATCGAGCAGAATCAAGTCGTGCGGCGAAGGTCCGTCCTCGCGGCAGCCGACATACGCCAGCGTCTTGCCGTCCGGGGAAATTCGCAGTTGCCCGAACGGACCTCGCGGAGAGTAGAGCGTGCGAAGAGACCCGTCGGGGAAAGAGACGTCCAGGATCCGGTCGGTTTCCTTGTCCGATTCGGGATGATCCGTTCCCCGGAGGATGATTCCCGCGCCGGAAGGCAGCCAGGCGAGCTCGCTGATTTCCCACTGCGGCGGTGTGAGCGCTTTGGCCTCGCCGCCCGCCGCGCTGATGAGCCACAGTCGCGCATGCTTTTCGTCTTTGTCCGCTACGCGGGCATCGTCCTTGTCTTTCTCCTTTTTCTCCTCCGCTTCGGATTTTGCGTCGGGCGCGAGAAACGCAATCTGTTTCCCGTCCGGAGACCAGCCAAAACTGTGTACGCTTCGTTTGCCGCTGGTCAGTTCTGTAGCCTCGCCCCCGTCCATGCGAATCAGATAAATCTGCTGCTGCTCGCCCCGGTTCGAAAGAAAAGCCAGTTGTCGGGAATCAGGTGCCCAGCGCGGCGAGGTTTCCGACTTGGCCGAAAACGTGAATTGCCGCACCGCGCCCGACCCTTTGTCGTACATCCAGATGTGCTGCGCGCGATTTTCTCCCTTCGCGGGCTCGCTCACCACAAAGGCCAGCCGCGAGCCGTCCGGCGAAAATTCCAGGTCGGAAATCGTTCGCAGCGTCAGCGCCGCTGCTGGAGTCAGCAATTTCCGCGCATTCGCGGGGGGCTGGTCCTGCGCGTTCGCGGAACGCGCCAAGAAAACCGCGGCCAGCGTGAAGCAAGCCGCGCGAAAAGGCCGGTCCCGGTTCGCTCGACGCATCGGGCCCTCCCAACCTGAACAGCAGAATCTATGCCTCAGTTCAGTTCACAGGCTTGGTGAACTGCCCCGGATCTATCGGCTGGTTGAAGCGCACCTGCTGCACGAAGATTTCGGAATGCCGCTCGCCGTCCTGGTACGTCACCGTGTGATACGGAAACTGAACGCCGTCCACCACCCGGTAGTCGTCCCACACCTGCAGCGTTTCCGCCGTGCCTTGCGGGCTTGCGGAGATGAATTGCGCTGCATAGAGCAAATTCGTCTCCGCGTCCAGGTGCAACCGGACCACTCCGGATGGCCCCCGCCACAGAGCTGATTTCGTTTTCTTGCCCTGCACCTCGTCGTCTCCCAGGTATTGCACCTCGATGGCGCCCGTCCGCACCGCGTTGAGGATGCCGATACCTCCCGTCAGCAGGATCGAGCGGCGGAATTCGTTGATCGCGTCCGGCGGCACTTCGGTGACTCCGCCCGGATAGCGCAGCCAGCCGGTCGTCCCATCAAAACCCTGAGTGAGGTCGGCGTTGGGCAGCTTCATGTCCAGCCGCATGTGGTCCGGATATCCGACCTGAAGATGCAGCTCGACGTCGGCGTTGCCCGTTTGCTGGTAGAGTTTCCCCTGCGCCGCCACGTCCACCGTCTTAATCCCTGCCAGCGTCTCGCCCCCGGCCGAACTCGCCGCCACCGCCAGCAGCGCTTTCCCTTGCTCCATCGTCTCGGGAGTGGGCGCCGGCGCGCCCGCTTCCGGGCTGTTGCCCGTGGGTTTGCGCCGCATGTCGGCCGCCAGCAGGTCCAGCTCGGAAGCGCGCAACTCGTCGTACGTGGCGTCCGGATAGGCCTGCTTCAACGCGTCGTGGAACGCGCTCACGTTTCCCACCAGCACGATGGAAAGGCTCGACGTGTTGAAATACCGCGGAGCCAGCGCGTTCACCTGCGCCGCGGTCACCGCCTCCAGGTTTTCGCGGTAGTGCTGGAAGTAATCGGGCGACAGGGCGTAGAGGGCGAGCGAAAGAATTCGCCCCGCGATTTGATCCGGCGTTTCCGACTGCATGGGGAACGCGCCGATCAGATATTCCTTCGCGAAGTGCAGCTCCTCGGCGGAGACGTCGCCGGTGCCCATCTGCCGCATCAACTCCACCATGAGCCGCAATGCCGTTATCGTGCTCTCCGTGCGCGTAGAAAGGCCTGCAAATATCCCGCCGGCACGCGCCCGGCTCGCCAATTGGGCGTAAGCCCCGTAGGTGAGGCCCTTCTGCTGGCGGATGCGAACGTTTAGCCGGCTGTTTTGGCCGCCGCCGAACACCCGGTTGGCCACAAACAACGGCAAGTAATCGGAATTGTTGCGGGCAATCCCCGGCCGGCTCAGCCGGATCTGGGTCTGCACCGCGTCTGGTTTGTCCACCAGCACAAAGTGCAGTCCCGGCCCGAGATCCGGAATGGCGGGCGCGGTGAATTGGGGAGCGATTCCCGCCCATTCGCCCAGGAACTTTTCCGCTGTTGCGAAAGCCTCTTCCGGCGTTATGTCGCCGGAGATGGAGAGAAACGAGCCGCGGGGCACGTACCTGCTTTTCTGAAACTCCGTCAGGTCTTCCCTCCCGATCCCCCTCACCGTCTCCGGAGTCCCGTCATCGGGCAGGCCGTAGGGGTGCAGGCCGAAGAGCGCCCGCGCCGCCACCGCCTGCACCAGGTAGCCCGCGTCTGCCGACTCCACTTCGAGATTCGAGATGGTCTGCCGCCGCTTGCGTTCGATTTCCTCCGGCTCAAAGCTCGGGTGCGTCACCACGTCGGAAAGCAGGTCCATCGCCAGCAGAAAATCCTTCTTCATCACCGTGACCGTGACGCTCGCCGTATCGCTCTCCGCTTCCGTCGTAAGCGTTCCGCCCACGAAGTCGATGGCCTCCGCGATTTCCTGTGCCGTGCGGTGCGACGTGCCCTCCGGAAGCAGCGAAGCCGCCAGCGACGCGAGGCCGGCTTTGCCGGGCGGGTCGAAAAACGAGCCGGCCGAAGGAACGAGCAGCGTAACCGTCACCTCCGGCTGGCGGTCCCGCGCGATGACGAACACCTCGAGACCGTTTTGCAGCACCTTTGTGGCTGCGCGCGGAAAATCGAACGGCCGCGGCGGCCCGGGCGCGGGCATCTGCGGCTCCAGGCGAACGCCCGGCGGAACTTTGCCCGAGGGCTGCTGCGTTGCGGCGGATGCGGCCCCCGCACCGGTCTCCTGCGTCGCGCTCGCCGTCTCCGGCTGCCCCTGGCCCGCGGCGCAAAGAACGGCCCACACGGTCAGCACACCCACGAGCCCTGCACATGACAGGTATCGTTTCATCGCCGGTCGTTCCGATCCCTCTCGGAATGGCTGCCGTTCACGCTTCGCGGGCTCATCGCGGCGCCGCCGGGGCGGTGATGAACAGTACGGTCATTCGCGCGGAGACAAAATACTCGCGCGACACTCGTTCGATCTCTTCCGGCGTCACCGCCAGATAACGATCCGCCTCTTGGTTCACCTGTTCCGGATCTTTTCCAATCACCGCCGCGAATCCGAGCGTGTCGGCCGTTTGCTGGTCCCCTTCGCGAGCGAAAATAGACGTAGCCAGCACCTGGTTCTTCGCCTTGGTCAGCTCGTGTTCGCTCACGGGCTGCTCCTTCATCTGCTCCAGCACGCTCTCGATGGCTGCCTTCCCTTCCTCCGCGGTCTTTCCCTGATTCATCACCGCGAAAGCCAGAAACAGGTTCGGATCCTCGGTGAAATTGCCCACACCCGCGGCCTGTGCCGCCAGTTGTGTGTCGTACACCAGCCGCCGGTAGAGCCGGCTGCTCTCCCCGCTGGAGAGGATCGAGGAGGCCAGGTTCAGCGGGTAGTAGTCCGGCGAGAATGCGGCCGGCATCTTGTAGCCTTCGACGACCGCCGGCAGCGGCGAATTCGCCCCGTAGCTCTTGGTGGCCTGCCTCGTCTCGCTCTGCGGCGGCTCCACGAGTTGCTGCCGCGGGACGGGCTGCTCCGGCTTCGGTATTCCTCCGAAATATTTTTCCGCCCGTGCGAAACACTCCTCAGCCGACGCGTCGCCCACCACGATCAGAGTCGCGTTGTCCGGCCGGTAGTACGTGCGGTAGAACTCCTGCACGTCGGAGAGTGCTGCTTTATCGAGGTCCTCCATGCTGCCCATGGTCGTGTGATGGTAGGGATGCACCGTGAAGGCGATGGCGTAGAGGTCCTCGAAAAGCCGTCCGTAGGGGGGATCTTCGATGCGCAGCCGGCGCTCTTCTTTCACCACCTCGCGCTCCGAGGTGAAGTTCGCCTGGTCCACCGTCAGCGACACCATGCGATCCGCTTCCAGCCACAGCACGCGCTCTAGAAAGTTGCTCGGTACGGTCTCCCAGAAGACGGTCACGTCGTCGTTCGTGTAGGCGTTGTCCACTCCGCCCGCGGCCTCGATGATGCGCGAAAGCTCTTCCGGCGCCACGTGCGCCGAGCCCTTGAACATCAGGTGCTCGAAGAGGTGCGCGAAGCCGGTACGCCCCGGCCGTTCGTCTTTCGACCCCACGTGGTACCAAACCTGCAGATTCAGGATTGGCGTGCTGTGATCTTCCACAACGAGGATGCGAAGTCCGTTGGCCAGCGACCGGCTGGCGATGTGCAGCGGCCGCGGCTTCACCGCGGTCGTTGTCTCCTGCGCGCTCGCCTGCGCCGCCGCGCTGCGCGGTGAGAAGGCCCAGAGCAACAAGACGGCAGCGGCCCAACGCGCGTGCCTCAGAACCGGTCGCAACGGAGTTCCTTTCTGCTGGGGGATGACTGCCGCAAGCGGAGCGCGCAAGAGACCAGCGCCAGTGCGCTGCGCGTGGCGGAAGGTATCCTAGAGGTCGCCGCCACCGCTGTCAACGAGCAGCGCACGCTACGCCCGCGCCGGCACGCACGGAAAAGTACTTCACTCATCAGGTGGGAGACGAAAACCCCGGCGCCGCGGTTACGTCGCGCGCAGGAGCGCCGCTGTGATGTCGTCTTGCGGGGATGCATTGCCGGAGAATTCATCGACTGCGGAGAACAGGCGCGTCAGCAGCGCCTCCGACGACGAGTTCACATACTCCCTGCAGATTTTCATCACCCGCGCCGGACCGAATTCCTCGCGCTCCGGATCGTGAGCCTCAATCAGCCCGTCGGTGAGGAACAGCACCGCGTCTCCCGGCGCGAGTGTCACGCTGTACTGATCGTATTGCGCCTCATCAAAAAGGCCCGATGGCAGGCCGCCCTGTCCCACCTCGGAACACGTATCCCCCGAGAAATGGATGGGCCGCGGCAGGCCCGCGTTCGCGTAGAGCAGTTCGCGCGTCTCGGGATCGTAAACGGCGTACTGCACAGCCGAATAACGGCCTGCTACCGTGCGCGTCCGCAGCCGGCGGTTCAGCGTCGAG
The DNA here is from genome assembly GCA_030037225.1 of Candidatus Acidiferrales bacterium. Lineage (GTDB taxonomy): Bacteria > Acidobacteriota > Terriglobia > Acidiferrales > UBA7541 > JOPF136. Next base: position 14,593 of record JASHRU010000333.1, read on the forward strand.
AGCACCGTCATCGGCGGGCAGCCCGTTTTGTGGATTCCGCGCAGCGTCCCCACCGTTAATGCCGCGTACATCGCCGCAGAAAGACCCTTCCCCACCACGTCGCCCAGATAAATCCCGATCCGGTTGTCGGCCAGCGTGAAGTAATCCAGAAAATCGCCGCCCACAGCAGCAGCTGCCCGGAAACGCGAACAGAACTCGGTGCCCGCTACGCACAGCGGCGCGTTGGGCAGCAGGGAAAGCTGCAGGTTGCGCGCCTCCTCCAGCTCCGACTCGCGAAGCTGGATGAGGGAAGAAATATCAAGCTGGACAGCCGGGGCTTGCACCTTTCTCGCTCCACGCCGGCGCGTTCGCGCGCCGAAAGCTGCCGGACATCATAGCAGGAGTGCATGCGGGAAACGCATAGCCTGCCGCGCTTTGTGACTGAAAATACGATGCCCTCAGGCACTACGCTTCCATCCGCGGCCGCGTGTGCCGCGTGCGGCACAGCCGCGAGTTGCGGCATCCCCATCCGCAGCGCGGTTGCGCTAGGCTGGAACTGCTGGAGGCGGTTATGCGCGCTCTCATCGCTCTGCTCGCCGCTCTCGTGATCGGCTACCTGATCTACAGGAACTTCCTCGTGCAGTCGCTCCCGAAGGAAGCCGGCGGCAGCACGCCCGTCTCCGCCATCAGCGTCACCGGCGTGAAGAACGACCTGATCGCTATCGCTCAGGCCGAGCGCGCCTACTTTGCCGAGCACGGCTCCTATGCCTCCCTCGACGAACTGGTTTCCAGCGGCGCGATGTCTATGACTCGGTCCGGCCGCGACGGCTACACCTACTCCGTGGATACGGCGGCCGGCGGGTTCACTGTGAGCGCGCGCTATTCCGGTCCCATCACTCCGCCCCCTTCGGGCTTCATGATCGACCAGTCCATGGAAGTTCACCCGATTCCCTAGCCGCTCCTGCAACGCGCCCGCGCCGCGGTGCTTCCAATTCCGTGTGCTAGAATTTCGAAGATGCATCCCGGCCTCAAAGAACTGCTGCAGGTTCAAACTCTCGATTTGAAGCTCGCGGAGCTGGCTGCTGAACTCGCGCGTTTCCCGCGGCGGATCGCGGAAATCGACGCGCAAGCGGAGGCAGCGCGCGCCGTGCTCGCCAAAACCCGCGAGGCCCAGTCCTCCAGCCTCAAAGATCGCAAGAGGCTCGAGCTCGACGTCGAATCCTGGAGGGAAAAGGTCCGCAAGTTCAAGGACCAGACCGCGCAAATCAAGACCAATGAAGCCTATCGCGCCCTCGTGCACGAAATCGAGACGGCGGAAAACGAAATCCGCAAGGCCGAAGACGCCGTTCTCGACCACATGGTTGCCGGAGAGGAACACGATCGCCAGGTGAAGGCCGGCGAAAGAGCCCTTGCCGAAGCCGAAGCCGCAGCCAAAACGGCGAAACAAGGAGTCGAGGCGGAACGCACTGATCTCACGGCCCGGCAATCCGCACTGCGCGCCGAGCGCGAACGCGAGGCCGCGGCCGTTCCTGCCCCGCTGCTCGAACGCTACCGCCTCTATGCTCCGCGCCATCACGGCATCGCCGTCGCCCTGGTCGACGGCGAAACCTGCTCCGGCTGCCGAGTACACCTGCGGCCCCACATCGTGCAACGTCTGATGCGCGCGGACAACGAGGAGATCGTGGAGTGCGAGTCGTGCAGCCGGATGCTCTATCTCGACGCTCCGCCCGCCGCTGCGCCAGCTCCCGCTGTCGCTGGGAGCGCTGCGGCGCCGGATCCCGCTTCCCAGTGATTCGCGAGTCCCCCCGCCATGAGCCGGCCTCAGAAATCCGCATCGCCCTCCGCGGGGCTGTTCTCCCAGCCAGCCGCCGGCGCTTCCGCGCGCGGCATGGCTACCGCCAACATCGACGGCGGGGCGCGCGGAAATCCGGGACCTGCGGCCTACGGGATCGTCGTGCGCGACGCCAGCGGCGCAACGCTTGTCGCCGCTGGAAAATGCATCGGCCGCGCCACGAATAATGTGGCGGAATACTACGGCCTGATCGCTGCGCTCGACGCCGCGCGCGAACGCGGCGTTGGCCGTCTGCGCGTCGAAAGCGATTCCGAACTGCTCGTAAGGCAGATCGAGGGCCACTACCGCGTAAAAAGTCCCGACCTCAAGCCGCTCCACGAACGCGCGCTCAAACTCGCGCGCGGCTTCGAGCATTTCGAAATCGCTCACGTTCCGCGTGAAAAAAACCGCGAAGCGGATCGTCTTGTGAATGCCGCGCTCGATGGGGAAAACGGCGAACACCGGGAGCAACCGCCGCCCAGGCAGGCGGAACAGGGAGTGCCCCGAACCATTCGCGCGCGATACCGCCGCGGCGTGCTTGTGCCGCAAGAATCGCTCGACATACCGGACGGCGCCGAGGTCACGCTGACCATCAAATTCACTCCTCCGCATCGCGAATAACTCCATGCCATCGGACCTTCAATGCGGCGGCGCGGGCGCACCGGGAATGCCGGCACGGCGCAATTCGTCGAGGATGTAGTCTTCGGCGTGATTCCAGGCGATGGGATCGAACTCGAGATAGGGCTCGCTGGGCCAGATTTTGGGATCGGGCTGCGCGGCCTGGGAAATGTCGAGCCAGCGGCCGTCGCTGGAGGTGCGCAGATTGGCGAGAATCTGCGTCTTTGCAGGGTCTTCCGCGCGCACCTGCTTGCGGCCGTGATCCACCCAGCGCAGGTCCAGGCAAATGTTGGCCGCGCGAGCCACGTTGGGAGGAATCCGGCCTTCGCATGCGCCGGCGTTTGTGAGTTCAATCATGAGCGCCACCGGGAGTCCATAGGAGCCGAGCTTGCGCGCGGCCTTCTCCATCTCTTCCACGCCATGCAAATAGCCGTAGAGAATGAAGCGCACGTCGCGGCAGCCATCCGGCCCGCAGGCGCCCTTCGGCGTACGGCCCGCGGCGGCCAGCAGCAGTTTGAACGCATCGCCGTAGCCCGATTCCGCAGCCGTTTCGACGAACACGCCAGGAAGCGCGAGCGCACGCAGGCGGGTGGCCAGCGCAGTGCCCGGCTCTCGAGTGTTTCCATTGGCTTCGTACTTGGCCAGGAAACCAACAATCAGCGTGCTTCCCGCGGGGAGCGGAGCGGCCGCGGAGATATCCTTGCCGCTCTGCGCGAAAGCCGGCGGGGCGAGCAAGAGCAGCGCTGCAAAGGGCGCTGCGAAAATGAACAGCATTCGAATCCGCGAGACCATGTGTGACATCGAGGGCGGGCCCGGAGGCCGGCTCAGTTTTTCAAGACGTAGGAGCGGTAGAGCGTGTCGCGTTGCGCGGGGATATACCCCGCGTCCGAGATGATGCGGCGAAGCTCGGCTTCATTGGTGCGATTCCGCACACCCGCGGCATACACCACGTTTTCTTCAATCAGGATGCTGCCCACGTCGTCCGCTCCGAATTGCAGTCCTACCTGGCAGACTTTGATGCCCGGCGTGAGCCAGCTCGTCTGAATGTGGTCGATGTTATCCAGGTAGAGACGGCTGACGGCGAGCGTTTTCAGGTAGTCCACGGCGGTCGTTTCGGACTGTTTTCTTCCGAGCGAAGTATTTTCCGGCGCAAAAATCCAGGGAATGAAGGCGGTGAAGCCTCCGGTGTCTTCCTGGATTTGCCGGACGCGCTCGAGATGGTTAACGCGGTGGCGCAATTCCTCGCCGCAGCCGAACATCATGGTGGCCGTGGTGCGCAGGCCGAGCGCGTGCGCCGTGCGGTGCACCTGCTCCCACTCATCGGAGGTGCACTTGAGACGCGAAATGCGCCGGCGCACCTCGTCGTCCAGGATCTCGGCTCCGCCGCCAGGAATCGAGG
>JASHRU010000334.1 GCA_030037225.1 Candidatus Acidiferrales bacterium
GGCCGCCGGTCTCTTTCTGCTTTGCGCGTTCGGCATGGTCGCGACGCGGCAAACTCTCGGATGTCTGCGGTTTTTCATCGTCCAGTCATTCTTTTTCGGAAGCTCCGCGCTCCTGATCGGGGCTCGGCCGTTCGCGTGGGACCTTGCTGCCGTTGGCATCCTCAACTTCATTACCAAACTGATCCTGATACCGTGGCTGCTGCGCAGGACGGTTCGAGAGGAAGTGTACGCGCGGCGCGAGATCGTACAGGCGTTGAACATTCCGACCTCGCTGCTTATCGCTCTGGCGCTCACGATCATGGCCTATTTCGTTTCGGCCCCTATGCTGGCGGCGGTGAATGCCAGCGGCTACGCGAGAGTCAATCTGCCGATCGGTCTGGCCGCGCTGCTGCTGGGTGTCTACACCCTGGCGGTCCGGCGGGAAGGCGTGCCGCAACTGATTGGCCTTCTGGCCATGGAGAACGGCGCATTCTTTGCAGGCATCGCCATCGTGCCCGGATTGTCCATCATTACCGAGCTGGCGTTCGCGTTCGACGCCCTGATGCTTGCATTTGTGATGGCGGTGCTGACGCGTGTGATCCAGGAACGCATCGGAACCACAGAGGCCGGCGCGCTCGCGACATTGAAGGAAGAATAGCAAAATGGCCGTCATCGCCATTCTGGTGTTGCCGATCCTTGCGGTAGCCGTTTCCTGGATCGACCGCAGTGGACGCGCAGCTCCTTTCGTGACTTCCGCCTCCTCCTTACTCACTCTGGTCCTTACCCTGTACGTCTGCGGGAGAGTCCTCGCGGGCAGCACCGTGGTGGCCATCCGCGATTGGATCGAAGTGGACGGTCTGGGCGCTCTGATCTTGTTGTTAGTGGCCATCGTGGGATTCACCGCCACCATTTTTTCCTGGGGCTACATTTCCGTTGTCTCTCACAACGCCCGGCAGATTCGCGTCTATTACGCCAACTACAGTCTGTTCCTCTTTTCGATGCTTGCGGTCCCGGTGCTCGTACAGCCTAACCTGGTGTGGACCGCCGTCGAACTCACCACACTGTTTTCCGTGCTTCTGGTGAGCTTTGAAAATACCCGGGAAGCCATGGAAGCCGCGTGGAAGTACATCGTGCTGACGCTGATGGGCGCGGCCATTGCGCTGCTAGGGTTTCTAGTGCTCTTCTGGGCCATGCGCCAATCCGGCGCCATCACCTACACGTGGGCCGCGCTCAACGCTTCCGCCACCTCTCTCAATCCGCACCTGCTCAAAGTGGCGATTCTGCTTATCCTCGTGGGCTTCGGGGTCAAGGCAGGGCTGGTACCTCTGCACACGTGGCTGCCCGACGCGCACAGCCAGGCGCCCTCGCCCGTTTGCGCGCTCCTTTCCGGCGTCGAAACCACCGTCGTGCTCTATGCGATCCTGCGGCTAGGACCGGTGATGAGCGCGGCCCCTGGCCTTGATATGCGCAAGTGGGCGATTGGCTTCGGTCTGCTTTCCACGGGCGTCGCCGCGTTCTTGCTTCTGCACGTTCAGGATTATAAGCGTCTGTTCGCCTTCTCGACGGTGGAACACATGGGCATCATTCTGACCGCGGTGGGGCTGGGTGGGGCCGATGGATATTACGGCGCCATGTTCCAGATGCTGAGTCACGCGGTCACGAAGTCATTCTGTTTCTACGCCGCCGGGGCCGCGCTGCTCCTGGTGGGCACTCGGGAAATCGGAGCGGTTCGCGGATTGCTCCGCACGTCTCCGCTGGTGGGCTCTTCGTTGCTGGTGGGCGCTCTGGCCATCGCCGGCGCCCCGCCCTTTGCCGTCTTCTTGAGCGAGTTTTCTATTATTCGAGCGGGCCTTGCGCAAGGTCGCTACGCCGTAACCGGTTTATTGACCCTGTTTATCTCCATTGCCTTTTTCGGAATCCTTTTGCATATCAGCCGGATGGTTTTCGGCGAAGCGAGGGGCAACGAGCTGAAAAGTGCTCGTTTACCCGCGACTTGCGCCCTGACGCTGATCCTCGCTGCCGCCCCCGTGGTGATCCTTGGCTTCTACCTGCCTGGCTCAGTACACGCCTTGCTTCGATCGGCGGCGCTGCCAACTCTTCTAGGAGGTCCTGCAAAATGATGCGGCTGCAGGACGCTTTGGAACAGGTCCGCCGGCGATGGCCGGGCGAAATGCGCGGCGAGTTCGGCAGCCGCAAAGACGCGCTCGAGTATGAGATGGAATCTCCATCCGCGGAAGTTCCCGAGCTTTGCGGCTGGCTCTTCAAAGAAGCCGGATACAACTTTGCGACCCTCATCCCGGAAGAGCGCGAATCGGGATGGGAGCTTCGGTATGTCTTCTATGGAGATAGAAACCAGGGCGTGCTTCACGTTTTGGTGCGGCAGCCGATCGACAACCGGACATTTCTTAGCTTGATCGGCCACGTACATGCTGCGGATTGGAACGAGCGCGAGGCCGAAGACCTCTTTGGGCTCAGTTTTGAGGGTCACCCGCGACTAGGCGACTTCGTGCTCCACGACGATCACTGGCCTGAAGCGATTGCTCCGATGCAGCGGAGCGTGGATGGCCGCCAGCCTTTGCCCCATCAGCAGAGGGAAGGCGTTTGGCAGCCTCTCCTCGTGCTCGATGCTCCGGGGGCCTTCGCCATGCCCATAGGGCCAATCTACTCGGGGGTGGCGGAATCCGCGCTCTTCCTGCTGGAAACGACGGGTGAGGATGTGGTTCGTGCTGTTCCGCGCCTGTTCTACAAATACCGCGGCATCGAAAAGATCGCGGAAGGCCGCTCTGTCCAGGACGCATTGCTGTTGGCGGAACGTGCCAATGGGACGTGCGCATTTGCGCATGGATTCGCCTATTGTCGGGCGGCAGAGGCGATCTGTGGCGCAGCAGTCCCGGACCGCGCACGCATGTTGCGGTTGCTGCTCGCCGAGTTGGAGCGGCTGCGTCACCATGCGGGCGCCATTCGGGAGATCTGTGAATCAACGTCCCTGGCCGTGGCCACAAGCCAGGCCTCGATTCCCGAAGAAGAACTGTTGTCTCTGTCCTGTTCGTTCGCCGGTCATCGTTATCTGTTCGGCCTGAATACAATCGGCGGGCTCACGCGGGATTTCGAGTCCGCCGCATGTCTGGATGTGGCGGCCGGCGCCGCCGACATCCTCAGACGGCTCGACAAGTTGGAAGAGGAACTCCGCTACTCGAGCAGTTTTCTGGATCGCTTGGAACAGGTGGGCATGGTCTCGAACGATGACGCCAGGACGTTTGGTTTGGTCGGCCCCATCGCGCGTGCTTCGGGTGTGGCTCGCGACCTGCGCAGGTTGCAGCCCTATTCGGGCTACGAGCGGATGGAGTTTGCCGTTCCTTGCGAGCAAGAGGGCGACGGCTATGCGCGGCTGCGAATCCTGTTTGCGGAAGCCCGCCAATCCCTGAGGATCATCCAGCAAGCGGTCGCCCGCCTCCCCGGAGGGCCGGTCTGTCAAAGAAATTTGGAGATGAAATCAGGCGCGGCGCTTGGTTGGACCGAGGCGCCGCGGGGGGCTGCCTTTCACTGGTTGCGCGTCGGCCAGGATGGGATGGTCCAACGCTGCCGCCTGGCCAGCCCCTCTTTAAATAACTGGAACGGATTTCATTTGGCGGCGGAGGGCTTCGCCTTTCAAGACTTCCCCATCATTATGGCTTCGTTCGGGCTGTCGGTGGCCGAAAACGATCGTTAGAAGACAAGAGGGTCAACGAGAATGAGAGGGTGGGTATTTACCGGACTGAAGACGGGGATCAAGAGCACCCGGTACCCCGAGGAAGAAGAGAAACGCCCCGGCGTGTCGCCCGGCCTGCCAATTGCGGGTGGCAATTCGCTTGGGTTGGTCGATATATGCCCGACGAACGCCCTGCTGGCATCAAACGGACAAGTTGCTCTCGAATATGGGCGATGTGTCCATTGCTTCCGCTGCGCTCGGGCAGCAAAGAGCGCACCCCTCGACTGGTCGAGCGGGTACGAATGGGCCGATCTATCGGCGAAGGCTGGCGAAACTGCCGTAGAGTTTGGTCAGAATGGATTTGGCCGCTCACTGCACGTCCTCGTCGTGGACGCGGGAGACTGCGGCGCCTGCTTAAGCGAAATCGCGCAGTTGAATGGCCCCTACTACAACATGCACCGGCTCGGCATCTTTATTACGCCTACACCCAGATTCGCTGACGTGTTACTGGTCGTAGGTCCAGTCACAGAGCACATGCGGGAGCCGTTACGAAAGGCTTATGCTGCCATGCCCACACCGAAACGCGTGGTTGCGATCGGCGTATGCGCGCTCTCCGGCGGTGTGTTTGTTCCAAGTTTCGCCTCCGGCTCGGGCGTCGCGGACGTTCTACCCGTTGACGTGGTGGTGCCAGGCTGTCCCCCGCCTCCGCTCGCCGTCCTGCATGGTCTGCTCGTGGCCGTCGGGCGAAAACCGCCGAGCCGGATGTTTGTTTCGCAACGACCCGTTGAAGAGCGCACCCCAGTGCTATGAGCCTCGAAGGCGCACTTCTGGTACTGTTTCTTGCCTGGTGCAGCCTAGGCGCGCTCCTCGCTGTGTTGCTCTCCGAGCGTCGAAACCCGACGGCCCTGGCTTGGACCGGTTCCCTTGCCGCGGTCACCGCTTTGTGTCTGGGCGGGAGGATCTTGCTGCCGGGGAGCGAAATCCAAATTCCTCTTTGGACGCTCCCTGGACTCGGAAACCTACGGCTCTCCCTCAATCCCCTCGGGGCCCTCTTCTTGTGTTCGGCCGCGACGGTATACCTGGCGGCGTCAGTTTTTTCCGCGGGCTATTTGGGGCGCTACCTCGGGCACTACAGCCTCCGATCGTTTAGCGTTCTCTATCACGGTTTATTTGCTTCAGTGGTGCTCGTTTTCGTTGCCGGCGACGTGCTGTCGTTTCTTCTGATCTGGGAGGTCATGGCGATTCTCAGCTTCCTCCTGGTGAATTACGAGCACGACAAAGCAGAGAATACTTCCGCGGCCTGGCTGATGCTCGCCATGAGCGAAGCGGGAACTCTAGCCGCGGCCATCGCGTTGCTCATACTGGCGAAAAATGCGGGCTCCCTGGATTTCTCATTACTTGCTGCGGAAGGTGCTCGCCTCTTGCCCGGAATGCGCTGGGCCGTGTTCCTCTTGTCTTTCTTTGGGTTTGGGGTAAAGGCGGGTTTGGTTCCCTTCAGCGTCTGGTTGCCGCGCGCTCATCCCGTGGCCCCCGCGAATGTATCCGCGATTCTTTCCGGTGTGATCCTCAACCTCGGAATCTATGGCATCGTGCTGGTCAACATGAAATTCCTGCCGGTTACCCTGCTGGGTCCTGGCATGCTAGCGCTGATTGTGGGCAGCATTACGGCTCTCGTCGGCATTCTCTACGCGACCGCAGAAAACGACATGAAGACCATGCTGGCTCACAGTTCGATCGAAAACATGGGCATCATTGTCAGCGGCCTCGGCGCCGGGTTCGTGTTCTTGGCCTCGAACCATCCAGCCTTCGCCGCAATCGCGTTTGTTGCGGCTTTCTATCACATGCTGAACCATTCTGCTTACAAGGCGCTCCTCTTCCTGGGGGCGGGCACGGTGGACAGCCGTGCGGGAACCCGGAACATGGACCGCCTGGGAGGCCTCATAAAAGCAATGCCGTGGACTGCGCTATCGTTTCTCGTTGGCGCGCTCGCCATCTCTGCCTTGCCTCCGTTCAATGGGTTTGTGAGCGAATGGCTGACGCTCCAAAGTCTCCTGCGAAGCGTCGAACTACACTCCGCCGCAATTGGTAGTGTGTTCGCTTTCTGCGGAGCCATTCTCGCCCTCACCGCCGGGTTGGCTATCACCTGTTTTGTGAAGGCGTTCGCGATGTCGTTCCTGGGGATGCCGCGCTGGAAAGAGGCGGGCAGGGTATTTGAAGGAAGTCGAAGCATGACTACACCCATGGCCGGCTTGGCCTTCTTATGTCTGTTCTTGGGAATCACACCTACTTACGTCATTCCTGCGTTGGACAAGGCATTGGCGCCCTTGACGGGCGCAAGCGCGGTACAGGCCCTCGTGCCGCCCTTCTTGCGATCCTCGGCCTCCGCCCAGTTGCCTGCGGGATTCGTGAGCGAATTTCACGATCTCGGCGCTCAGGTGGGTAAAGGGTATCTTCCCGGAAACGGCTTGGTGGTTCTCCACCGCGGTGCGGAGCGAAATCCCGTTGTTTTTGCGATGTCCACTTCTTATACCTTCCTCGTGCTGGTACTTCTTCTGGCTATTGTGTTCCTCGCCACTCGCCTCTGGACAACTCCCAGTCACACGGTGGTGCGTAAGCCCCGCTGGGACGGAGGAATCGCACGCCTTCTGCCGATCATGACTTATTCTGCGACGGGATTTTCCAGCCCCGTCAGCGTGATCTTCGATGCCCTCCTTCATCCCCGAAGGGTTGAGGACGCCCGGGAAACAGTTCACGAGCACTTCCGAACAGCAATTAAACGCAGGCCCGAACGCGCGCACATCCTGGATTGGGCGATTTTCCGGCACCTGGCGGCAGCCGCAGACGCTATCGCGAATCTCTGCGCGCGGATGCATAACGGCCGGCTGAATGCCTATGTGGCGTACGTTTTGATTGCGCTGGTGGGAGTGCTGCTTCTGTCCTGAGATTCCGGAATGAAAGGAGAGTTTCGTCGCGGCCCTTCGAATGCATTCGTCTTTCCGCGGGGCGGGCGCGGGCATGGCATAACTCCCTTCAGATAGAACTGAGATTGGCATGCGCAACTGGTATCGGCAGGATCCGAGCACAGATACGTCAGGGCAGGTCGCAGTCGCGGTCATATCCGAGAGACCCGTAGCGGAAATTATCCAGCGAATAGGCCACACTCATCACACGACTACACGCGAGCTCGCTCGTGTGCTTGTCCAATATGGATTTCTTTGCCCGGGACGTTGCGTTGTGCTAAAGGAGTTCATGGAGCTGCCCAGGCTCGGAATAGCACAAGTCCATTCGACCCGGTCATCCCGCTGGCATTGGGTTGCATTCGAGGACGGGCGCATATTCGATGGTACTTGGGGTGACGCTTACGGGGTCGTGGATTGGCCCAGGCATTTTCGTATGACTTCTTACCTTCCGATCGAGGATTAATGCCGGGAAAAGTGTAGCGGCCCCCCAATCCGCACCAGCGGTTTGCGGTCCATTGCGTCCGGAACTCAGGGAGGAAGCGCGGATCTCGATGGTTCGATTTCCGGTATCGATTAGCGCGGCGCAGCGGAAGACGCTGTCTGCAGTTGCCCGCGGCTCACCAGAAAGTCAAAGATCTCTTGTGCGCGAGCGAAGCCGCGGTAGCTGGCCTGGCGCTCTTCATCCCTCTTGAAATCGATTTCAACAAAGCGATTTTCGTGCACGAAAAAGGCGTACTGGATCGCCTGACTCACTTCCTGAGGCGCATCACGGTTCTTGTCGATGTGCAGGTTCAGCAAGTCGACCTTGGGACAGGATCCTTGCAATTCTCGTGAGCGCGACTGCAATATCTCTGCGAGTTGCTGAGTTCCCGCCCAGTCCTTCGACAGAATGAGGGCGACGTCCAGGTCGTACTCGATATCCCCGCCCCCCGTGCAGTGGTGCATGGTGGGCCGTGGCCGGTCCAGCAATTCGTCGAGTTCCAAATCCCCGCCGGGCTCGTCGTCGAGACGGCATCCTTCCTTGTCGATCGCAGAAATCACCACCACCGGACAATTGAGCTCCAAACTCAAATCGGCAAGGCCGGTCGAAATATCATCGACCCGCGCCCGGGGATCCGCCACCGGTGTCTGCAGGGGAACCTTCTGCAAATAGTCGAGGAAAATGGCCACTTCGTTGGTCCGGAAATCGTGCATCAGGTTGTAGGCCATGGCCCGGATGCGCTCCACCGTATCCTGCCGGGAACCCTCCAGCATGAAGATCGACCGGCCGTATTTCTGGATCTCCGCGAGTCCCTTCGCCAGGCGATTGCTGGCCAAAACGTCGTCGCCCAACTCGCCTGTGAGCATCTGGGTGGGATTCACACCGGATTCCCTCCCGAGGAAACGGGCGCTTAGTACGCGCCGCGTTTGTTCCCATGAATAAAACAGGACCGGTATTCCGTGATTCGCAGCGACTTGCGACGCCAGATGCAATGCAAAATTTGTTTTTCCGCGACGCGGCGCACCGGCCAAGCCGTAATAGAAGCCGCGCCTCAGACCCGCCAGCGAATGCTCGAGCCGGACGAAGGGAGCCAGCGAGTACCCCAAGAGTACTTTAGATCGAGGTGTTTCTGGCTTCCGCTCGGTCACCACTTCCCGGACAGATTCGGTCAGAGGTACGAGACGCCTCCTCGTCCGCGACTGCTGCAATTTCATCAGCCGCTGAATGCAGTGCTCGGAAAAATCGAACACTGAACCTCGCCTGCCGTCGCGGCCTTCTGAAAACGCCTCCATATCGTTGGCGAGAGTCCCCAGCAACTGCCGTCCCGCTCTCTCTCGCAGAAAGTCAATGTAGGGAGCGATGCGGTCGGCAGGCTGCGGCGCTGTCCGCGCGAGCACATCGAGGTATTGGAGAACTTGCGGTGAAAGCTGGCCCCGCTCTTCGAGTTTGCCCCGCAGGACCAGCAAATCCGTAGCCTGCAGGCCTTCGTTGAGCAGGTCGGTCAAGATCGCCGCAATGAGCCTCGCTGGCGCGGACCGGAGGAGCGAAGCATCGAAGCCCTCGTCCATCGCCCTCAGGAGTAAAGGGCGGTCCCCAACCACGCTCGCGAGAATGGCAATTTCCAGTCGATTTTCATCCGAGGCACCGGTTTTGGCCTGCTGATGTGCCGTGTTCGCTGTCGCCGCATCGCTCATGGGCAATGCCCTCCTCCTGCAAGGAAACGCAGAAAGCGCGGTACCGCGCTGCGCGCTCTTTCACGGCACCCCGCACGAGAACGGTGGCCGTGATGCCAGACATATTCCGCGAGGCAGGGATCGCCAGTGAATGACGGGGCGAGTCGCGACCTAGTGCACGATCATCACCGGACAGTGGGAGTACCGAAGCACTTTTTCCGCCGTCGATCCCACCAACATCCTCTCAAACCTCGATTTGCCCCGGCGCCCCAAGATAATCAGGTCCACGTGGTCAGTTTCCGCACGATGAACGATTTGCTCAACCGGGTGTCCCACGACGATGGCTGTTTCCAAATCCACACCCGTGTCTTCCGCGGATTTCGAGATTCGATTGAAGTCTTTCTGATAATGCTCGCGCGCATCGTCGAGCATGGCCTCGAGCTCGACCATCGTCGCGGGTTCTGGGGGCCGGGCAACGGCAAAAATCAAGACCCTGCAGTCCGCCGATTGTGCCAGGGAAAAAGCAATCTCGATCGCTTTCTCAGCCGGCTTCGATCCGTCGTAGCCGACCACGATCTTCTGGAAGTGGGGATTGTGCCTGTGATGAGGCCGGTCCATAGCTCCCTCCTTGGAATTCCCCTCAGCCACCATTGACGGCGCGCATTTGGGTGACGGCGGTTGCCGATTTGTCCTGGTGCGGCTCGAAGGAAAGATGCCGTAGCAGAACCATGGGTTCGCAACCATCGTGCGCAGCACGGCGATCCCTATCCCCGTAGCGAGCAACGGAACTGGTCCCAGTTTGAGCGAGAGACGACCAGAGCTTGAACCAGACGGCGGAAAGCGCAGAAATGAACACCAAACCAACCCAGACGGAAACTTGCACCCAAACGTTGCCCACGGGCACCTCGCCTCGAGTCTTGTTTGGACCGCTGCCGTGATGACATGACTCCGCGGCAAGATCCTTGTCAGGAGTCATCATCTGTCCCGGCTGGATTGCGGGGGGACAGCGGTTTTAGGCGAACTCCGTCACCTTTTGCTACATTCTATCCAGTTCGGAGACGAATTCAACTGCAGGCTCCCTCTGCGTTCTTAACCTGCCACCGCGGCGCGCTCGCGTCGCACCACCGCTCGGACCGCAGGTTGGTTCACCGTGTAGGCCGCGCGGAGCGCTTGTGCCTGGAGCCATTGATTGTGAGCCTGTTCTAGCCGATAATGGTGAGGAGCCGGTGTTGGAGTTCCACCGTTAACTGCCCCGTCCGGGGAAAATGACTCCTATACGAGAGATTTCTCTTGTTGGGAGTTCGTCCAGAATTGATCGACCTGCACCCGAGAGTAATCTCTCCATATTTCGCAGGCTGCGTGCTCTGTGAATGCGGAAGCGCTCCGGGCACGCCAACGGGGCTGGGAGTTTCCACTTCAACGCGAACTACCATGCCCCAAGGAGAATGCAGATGACAACTGCTCCGGCCAAGACCCGCGCCCGAAAGACGCGAACTCCCCGCGGCGCAACCTATCATTTCAGTTCGGAGTCGGTCTCGGAAGGCCACCCCGACAAAGTGTGTGATTACATCTGCGACTCGATTCTCGACGCCTACCTCACCGGCGACCCAGCTGCTCGCGTTGCCTGCGAGGCTCTTTGCAAGGAAGACAGCGTCGTGTTGGCCGGCGAAATCTCGTCACGGTGCGAGCTTGACCATGAGGCCATTGTCCGGCACGCGATTCGCGAAATCGGCTATTCCGACCCTTCGCTCGCCTTCCACGCGGACGGCGTGAAAGTTCATGTCATTCTCACCAAACAGTCGCCCGACATCGCCCAGGGGGTCAACAAGGAAACGAACGCGGACCGCGACCAGGGAGCGGGCGACCAGGGGATTATGTTTGGTTATGCCACGCTCGAAACTCCCGAACTCATGCCTCTTCCCATTCTGCTCGCGCATCAACTCACACGAGGCCTGGCCGAAGACCGCAGGAGGGGCAACCCGCGCTGGCTCCGTCCGGACGCAAAATCGCAAGTTTGTGTCTTGTACGAGGGCAATAAGCCAATGGTCGTCACGGACGTCCTCGTCTCAACCCAGCACTACGCGGGCGTGTCCCGCGACGCCATCATCGAGTATGTTCGCGGGACGCTTGCGCCGCGCGCGCTGGGCCAATGGTTTTGCGAGGATATTCGCTTTGCAGTCAACCCCACCGGGAGCTTTGTGCACGGCGGACCATCGGCAGACTGCGGGGTAACGGGGAGGAAGATTATTGCCGACACTTACGGCGGCGCGGCCCGCCACGGTGGCGGCTCGTTTAGCGGAAAGGACCCGTCGAAAGTTGACCGGAGTGCTGCCTACTTCTGCCGCTACGTCGCGCGCCAGATTGTCAGCAACGGGCTCGCGTCACGCGCCGAAATCCAGGTCGCTTACGCCATCGGCGTCGCCAAACCGTTTTCTGTGCGGGTGGACACATTCGGCACAGGCGACGAACGGGCTGCAGCGGATTTTGTGCGCAAATTCGACTTCCGCCCGGCGGCGATCATAGAATCCTTGAACCTGCTGCAGCCCCTGT
This sequence comes from Candidatus Acidiferrales bacterium, assembly GCA_030037225.1. GTDB lineage: Bacteria > Acidobacteriota > Terriglobia > Acidiferrales > UBA7541 > JOPF136. The sequence goes on from JASHRU010000334.1 coordinate 11,332, forward strand.
ACCGCCAAACCACCAATTACGGCCACTTTGGCAAGCCGGGACTTCCGTGGGAAGTGTAAACGCTACACAGGTAATCCCGGATCCCATCTGTGGTTTTCGGCTCGGTTATCCGACGGCGGCTGGCTCGTGCCGGCCAACACGCAACCTCCTCTAAGTTCACCTTTCAGGAAAGCCGTCTAAACGCGCTCTCCCCTCTTCGAAGTTCAGCCCCGCGACCGCGAGCCTGGGCTGCGTTTCGCCGGCACCTTTCCGTGTTGCATGCGGTTCGCAAGCTCACGTCGCACGTGAGGCCGCACATTGCCCGGCAAGGAGGAGGACTCAGCCAGTGCCCGCAGGTCCGTGGTCGAGATGCTGGGTAAGAATGCAAGTACGGTTGCGAGAGGCGCCTGCGGGTTGCGCACGAGAGCCAACTTCACGCTGTAGTGTTCTCTCCATCGCCCATGCTCGGCGATCGCGGTGACCACTCGAGCGTTCAAATTGATCCGTGCGAGCACGCGCAAAACCTGGCCCTCGTTGAGGAAGGGGCTTTCCAAGACGGTGGAAACGATCTCGGGCTGTCCGTCGCTCAAGAGAGCTCCTGCAAGCCGCGTGGTTCCTCGACGCGCCAGGATCATTTTCTGCGCCTGCGGGAGCTGCGGCAGCCGAGCCAGCACCAACTCCTCGGCGAGATGTTTCAGGGGCGGTGCGGCAGAAGGTGCGATGGTCAACTGCACCAGGTCCATGGCATAGAGTTCCCTCACGAGACGCAATCCAACCGTTTGAGGTACGTGTGGATGAAACGCCAGAGCGCGACGAACTTCGTAACTACGCAACCATCGCTGCCGTGTAGCCACCTCTCCGACAAACGAGGTAGTCAGCTCTTTTCGCAGCAACAACACGCACGCGTCTCTCTCGCTGAATTCAGGGTTATCGAGGAGCGCCAGAAGAACAGCTTCCCTCGCATCGTGCAGCAAAGCGGGAATCCGCTCTTTGGGCGCGGTTCGCGCGCCCTCGAGATCGATGTCATTCGGGGCCGAATCCATGGAAACCTCGCTGTAGAGAGCCGTATTCTTGCGAACTACGCCCTGGCTCCTCGCGGAGCGTGACGGTCCCGGCTGCAGCAAAGATGGAAATAACAGCCCGGACGGCACGAATGTTTGCCCTCTCCGCCGCCGGGATTAACACGGCATTCTCGGCGAGGTAAGCCAGCAGATCGACTAGTAGCCTGGCTGGAGCCGCCGAACTCATAAACACAATACAGACCTGCTCAAACACAGACCGGGAGAAAAGGATTCAACAGGAGCAGTACAACAGACAGGGCGGGGACGGCAGGAGTGGTCGTTCGCCGCTCGCTGGAGAGCCCAGCGAAACTTTCTTTCTGCTCAAGCATCGCAGCCACCGGTACCCGCCCTGGGACGCAACAAATCCATCTCAGGGGTCATTGGCTGCAAAGCAGCGATTGAGCGAACCCCACCGCTCGCATGAGCCTAATCCTTCGAGGCTTTCATGTAAAGATTATTGATGATAATCCCCACTCGCGGCAGGACGCCCAGCCGGATCGCTTACCCTTACGCATCCGCTCCGGTATTCGGGGAGACTGGCTACAGTTCTCGCTACACTCAGCCATCGGCAGAGCGCACGAAATCGGCTAACGCGCTGAAAACGCAAAGTGGGCCCGCCTGGATTCGAACCAGGGACCGACGGATTATGAGTCCGCTGCTCTAACCGCTGAGCTACGGGCCCCACTCATCCATCCTATACCGAAACCAGCAGTCCGCTGCGTTGTCCGCCCGCATCCTGCATCTCCCCTCGATCATTTGACTCCCGGCAGCGCCAAAATCATTCCTGGACTCTTCCCGCCGGCTCTGGATTATCCTTTCTCCCGGCCGGAATTCGGCGGGGGCCGTTACCCGCCCCGACTTCCGGTATCCTAAGAACCAGGATGTCCCAGGCGACGCAATCCCGCGGCGCTGTTCATGCGCGGCTTCTCCTTGCGCTGGTGGTGATCTCCGCCGCCTCCCTGATTCTCGCTGTCTCGGCGCGGCAGGTTCAGCGCAAGACGTTTCACAACGCTCCTGCATCCGCGGCACAGGCGCACAATCCGTTTTCCGATAGCAAAGACGCCGCGAAGGCCGGCGCGCACCTCTACGCTCTGAACTGTTCCGCTTGCCACGGCCCTCGCGCGCAAGGCAACGGAGATATTCCCGGTCTGCTCGGCCAGTCCACCCAGTCCGCCTCGCCCGGCGAACTCTTCTGGTACCTCACCACCGGTGAGCCCGACAAGGGCATGCCCGCTTGGAACTCGCTCTCCAGCGACGACCGCTGGCGCCTTGTCACCTTCCTGAAAACCTTTCCCCCCGGCGCCCCCATCCCGTCCGGGCCCGGGAGCCCTTCTCCTGCCATGGAAGCGGCCATGCGCGCCTGGCCCGCTCCCAATCCGCCCTTCACCGATTTCCGCTACGAGCATCCCGGCGCAATCCGTAAAATCACCCTTGCCGACCTGCCTCCGCCCTACGCCACGCACTCCGCAGGCAACGGCCCCCAAATCGTCCCGCGCCCCAACGATGCCTGGCCACAGGCGCCTCCCGGCTTCGTCGTGGAACTCTACGCCACCGGCCTCCACAATCCGCGCCTGATACGCGCCGCGCCCAATGGCGACGTGTTCGTGGCAGAAAGCGAGCCCGGCGACGTGAAGGTCTTCCGCGGGTTCACGCCCGCCGGCAAGCCGGAACTCGTCGAAATCTTCGCTTCTGGCATGCATCTTCCCTATGGCATCAATTTCTATCCGCCCGGGCCCGACCCGCAGTACGTGTACATCGGCACCACCGATGCCGTGCTGCGTTTTCCCTACCGCAACGGCGACACGAAAGCGCGCGGCCCCGCCGAGCGCCTCGCCTCGCTTCCCGGCGGAGGCAATCACTGGACGCGCGACATCGCCTTCACCCCCGACGGAAGGAAGATGCTCGTTTCCGTCGGCTCCGCCTCCAACGTGGACGACCCCGACACTACCCCTCGCGAAACCAATCGCGCCGACATTCTCGAATTCAATCCCGATGGCACCGGCATGCGCGTGTACGCCTATGGCCTGCGCAACGGCGGCAGTGGCATCGCCTTCGATCCCCTCACCGGCGAGCTCTGGTGCTCGGTCAACGAGCGCGACGCACTCGGCGACGACCTCGTCCCCGACTACATCACTCACGTCGTTCCCGGAGGCTTCTACGGCTGGCCCTGGTTCTATCTCAGCGGCAGTCTCCAGGACCCGCGCCATGCCGGCAAACATCCCGAGCTGAAATCAAAAGTGATCACTCCCGACGTCCTGCTCCAGCCTCACAACGCCTCGCTCCAACTCACCTTTTACGAAGGCGCTCAGTTCCCCGCCGAATACCGCGGCGACATTTTCGCCTCCCAGCACGGCTCCTGGAACCGCTCCGTGCGCACCGGCTACGATCTGATTCGCATTCCCCTGCACCACAGCGGCCATTCCACCGGCGAATACCAGGAGTTCGTGACCGGCTTCGTTCTTCCCGACGGCATGGTCTGGGGACGTCCCGTCGGCATCACCGTCGCCGCCGACGGCTCGCTGCTCATGAGCGACGACGCCTCCGAGTCCCTCTGGCGCATCCGCTACGCGAAGAAGTAGCAGCGGGTCAGCCTGCCGGGTGGCACAGGCTCCCCATGCCCCGGTATGTGCCCGTGCAAACGCTCCATGGTCTCGAATCTCTGCGAGAGTCAATGCGCACCTGACGCCCCGTCCCATAAGTTGGCAGGTTGACCCACTCCTCGATTAAATGGTTCCCCGTCGGCCCTTCGCGGCTTACGATCTCAGGCCATGTCACGTTCCCGCTGGCTCCGCGCTTTGCTGCTCGTCCCTGCGCTCGCGCTCTTACTGCCGCGAATCTCCTCTTTCGCCTTCCCGCGACAAACATCCTCCCAGCCCGCGGCCGAACCCTTCGATCTCGTCATTCGCAACGGGCGCGTTATCGATCCCGAATCCCGTCTCGATCAGCCCGGCACAAACATCGGCATCCGCGCCGGCCGCATCGCCGCCGTCACTCGCGAGCCCATCCGTGGCACCCAGGAAATCGACGCTGCCGGCCGGGTCGTCGCTCCCGGCTTCATCGACATGGTTTCCTACGACCCCAATCCCGCCGGCGTATGGAACAAAATTGCCGACGGCGTCACCACCAATCTCGCGCTCCACGGCGGCACCACCGACCCGCCCGCCTGGTACGGCTACTACGCCGCGCATCCCCCTCCCGTGAATTACGGGGCGTCCTTTTTCTTCTCCGTCGCCCGCAACGAACTCGGAATTCCTCTAACCGCCGCCGCGACTCCCGAACAAATCGAAAAGCTCACCGCTCGCGCCGATCACGCCCTCCGCCAGGGCGCCCTGGCCGTCTCCTTCTCGCCCGAATATGTTCCCGGCATCAGCCGCCAGGAAATCCTCTCACTCATGCGCCTCGCGCACCGCTATCATGTCCCCGTTTTTTTCCACGCCCGCTACTCCACCATGGAACCACCGGGCACCAACATCGACGCCCTCCAGGAAATTATCGACGAGTGCCGCGAAGCCGGCGCCGCCGCCGAAGTCGAGCACATCGCCTCTACCGGAGGCACGTTTTCCATGCCCCAATCCCTCGCCATGCTCGACGCCGCCCGCGCGTCCGGCCTCGATATCACGGCAGACGTTTACCCCTACACCTATTGGGCCACCTATCTCGACTCCGAACGCTTCGCTCCCGGCTGGCAGCGCCGCTTCCACATCACCTTCAGCGATCTCCAGATCGCCGGCAGCACAGAGCGCCTGACGCCCGAGTCCTTCGCCCGCTATCGCCACGAACATCGCATCGCCGCCGCCTTCGCCATTCCGGAAGACGATGTTCTCGCCGCTCTTCGCAGTCCCTGGATGATGATTGGGAGCGACGGCATCCTCGACGCCGGCCACAATAATCACCCGCGCGCCTCCGGCACGTTCACCCGCACGCTCGCCGTTTACGTCCGAGAGAAAAAAGCGCTGTCGCTCGTGGACGCGATCGCCAAAATGACCATTCTTCCTGCCCACCGCCTCGAATCCGCCTCCGCCGGGTTCCGTCGCAAAGGCCGCCTCTCGCCCGGCGCCGACGCGGACATCGTCATCTTTGATCCCGATAAGGTCGCGGACCGCGCCAACGTCGAGCATCCCGAAACTCCCGCCGATGGAATGGATTGGGTCCTGGTCTACGGTGTCGTGGTGAAAAGCCCCGCCGGATTCGACCGCGCCGCCCATCCCGGCCAGCCCCTTCGCGGCGATCCCGCCGAACGCGCCACGCTCGCCAGCGCGCGGCCCTGATCCCCGGCGCTACATCCTTCGTGCCAGCTCGCCCGTCAGGTCCCCGAATTTTTCCTTGTAGTCCTCGTGACTCGCGCGAATCACTTCGTGCGCTTCGCACGCGTCGTACACGTGCGTAATTTCCGTGATGCGCGAGGTACCGTCCGGCACCTGCTTGTACGTCAGGAAGTAATGCCGCAGCCGCTCGACCAGCGTGCCCGCGCACTCGCTGATGTCTTTCCACCGCCCGTACGCTGCGTCTCCCTTCAATACCGCGATGATTTTGTCGTCCGCTTCGTGCCCGTCGATCATGCGCAGCCCGCCGATCGGAATCGCCTGCAGCAGAACATCTCCGTGCGAAAAACTCCGTTCCGAAAGCACGCAGATGTCCAGCGGATCCCCGTCGCCTTTCACGTGTTCCCGCCCGGTGCGCGCGGCGCACAGCGCTCCGACCCGCTCGCTGCAATACGTCTGCGGAATCAGCCCGTAGAGCGAGGGACATACACTCGAAAATTTCTGCGGCCGGTCGACCTTCAGGAAGCCCGATGGCTTGTCCAGTTCGTATTTCACCGTATCCGTGGGCACGATTTCCACGTAAACCGTGACGATCCGCGGCCACTCCGCCCCGATGGGCACTCCATGCCACGGATGCGACTTCAACAGCAGGTGCAGCAAATCCGATGATCGTGCGCCCGGGTCGAATGGCATCGAAACCCTGCTCCACGGCAGAGAGCCGCAGCCCGCATCTTAGCACCCGAATCGCACGAGCTGCTCGGCCGGCAGGCCGTGGCGGGTGGCCCTGTCATTTCTTCTTGATCCTTACAAGGCAACACGCGCCGATGAGAAGATGCCAATTATAAATCTAACTGGCGAGGACTGAGACGAGGTTGCGCCACGCGTCGGTCTTACGCGTGGGGTTCTTTCCTCCGCCGTCCCTCCGAGTTAAACTCCGTTCACTCCCGCGATTCCGGACGGCAGTTGGATTGACTCCGCTGAAAGCTCGTGCCCGCCACGAGTCTCGTCCCGATCCCGAATCCCGAGGCTTCGGGATCGGAACTCCTGAATCGTCCCGACCCTTCGGGACCGATTTTCGTTTTTCAGCTCTCAGGAAGCTCAGCCGCGCTTCTTCGGAGGAATTCCGGCTTCCTTGATTTTGTAGAGCAGGGCGCGATAGCTGATGCCCAGCATTCCTGCGGCACGTTTGCGGTTCCAGCGGGTGTGCTTCAGAGCCTCGAGAATCATCACGTGTTCGGCGTGTTGGCTGGCCTGTTTGGCGAACTTCTTTAGCGAAAATTCGTGGATCGGCGGCAACTGGAACGTCCCCGCCTGCGCGCCGCGGCTGCGCTCCTCGAGCTCCTCGAGGATGGACTCCGCCGAATCCAGAATCACGAAGCGCTTCACGTAGTTTTCCAGCTCGCGCACGTTGCCCGGCCAGTGGTGCTGCTCGAACCGCGCCACCACTCCGGAGGGCAATTGCGGCCTGGGACGCTCGTAGCGCTCACAGTAATGGTCGAGAAAATGCTCGATCAGGGACGCGATGTCCTCCCGCCTCCGCCGCAACGGGGGCAATTGCACATTCACCACATTGATTCGGTAGAATAGGTCTTCGCGGAAGGCGCCGCGCGTCATCTCGCTCTCGACGTCTTTATTCGATATCGAGACGATGCGCGCCTCTGCCCGCCGTTCCTCGAGGTCGCCGATGCGGCTGAAGCAACCGTCCTGCAGCACTTGCAGCAGCTTGGCCTGCAGATTGGAATCTATCTCGGCAATCTCGTCGAGCACGATGGTGCCGCCATGGGCAATTTCGAATTTGCCAGGCCGGCTGTTATAGGCCCCCGTGAACGATCCCTTTTCGAAGCCGAAGAGTTCCGATTCCAGCAGTGGCCCTGGAATCGCGGCGCAATTCACTTTCACCAGCGGCTTGTCGCGCCAGGGGGCGATGCGATGCAGGTAGGATGCCACCGCTTCCTTCCCGCTCCCGCTCTCTCCGCGGATCAGCACAGGCACACGCACGCTGGCCACCCGCTCGATCGTTCGGCGGATGCGCTGCATTTCCTCCGTCTGGCCGAAAAGAACCTCAGCGGGAATGTGCCCGTTGCGGTGGGACTCGGCAACAATGGCGAGCGGCTGAATCTTGGCCACTTCTCTCCAACCCTTCCCTGCGGCTGCCCGTAGGCCGTCAGGTTCCTGCCTGGAAAGACCTCGAGCTTCCCAACCTCTATGCACTCTTGCAACCATCTGCCAGGCGCCGAGTCTTTCAGCGCTATTTCCTTTAACGTCTTTATTTCCAGTCGGTTAGTGAAGATCGGGCACCGTCCATCTCGCGGATCCCGGCACCACGCGACCATGGGCAAATTGTTGAAGAAATGAAATTGTTTTCACTTTTCTCAGTTTTTTTGGCGACGTCCGGGCAGCCCGAATTGTTCTGAAAGCGGCCTCTCAAACCCTGTGCGGCTGACGAGGCGTGTTGTGTTGGAGTGTTTGGAGAGACGTGTGTCTGTGGATTCGCGAGCGCAGTTCTCAGGGAAGAAACGCACAACCGACGCGGAATTTCTGCCCTTCCGCGGGCTCTACGTAAGACTTTCGCAGACTCACCTTCACCGGTGGAAGAATGGGGACGTGCAGAACCGCAGGAAACACATTCGGCAGTTTGTCGGCTTGATCGACGAGCAACGCCACGCCGCCATAACTCATGTCGACGACACGAGCGGTCACCTCGTTCGTTTCGCCGATCACGGCGTGGGCGCGCGTGCCGACCAGTGAGACGCGCTCCCATTTGCGGCGTTCGCTGCCGCGCGGGGCCGGCGGAAACGCGGCGGGCTGAACAGGGGGAGCGGTGAACACCGGGGGATGCGGTGAGTGCGGTGCCGGCGGAGCTTCGCGCGAGGAGGGCGGCTCCATGGGAATTACGCGCGCGGTGGGAGTTGGAGCGGGGGCCGGCTGGTTGCGCGTCGCGTTCTTCAGCTCGTAGAGACGCTCGTCGGCCAGGCGAATCAGGACGTCCTTCGTTTCGCCGTCGTTGGGAAAGACGGCGACACCAAAATCGAGCGCCAGTGGCACGTCAAGACCCAGAGGCGCCACGGCGGCCGCATAATTCGCGCGCACGCGACGGCCCAGTGTGGCGGCCTGATTGGGGTCAGAATGAGTCAAGAGCAGCGCAAACTCATCGCCCCCGATCCGGAAGGCGTAATCCGAGGTGCGAAGAGTCTTTCTCAAAGTGCTGGCGGCCAGTTGCAGCACGTGATCGCCCTGCAAGTGGCCGTGGCGGTCGTTCACCGCCTTGAAGCAATGCAGGTCCATGATGATCAGGGCCACATGCTGGTTGTGACGCTTGGCGCGCACCAGTTCCTTTGCGAAATATTCCTCAAACAACCTCCGGTTGTAGAGGCCAGTAAGCGCGTCTGTCGCCGCGTTGATTTGAAGTTTCTTGAGATCCTCATATTCCATGAGGATCGGCATGCGCAAGAAGTTCGACGAGGCCAGCACGTCTACCAGCGCTGTTTGCAAAGAGACAGGCTTGGCCAGCGTCTCGGAAAGTTCGCGGCGCCGCGTGAGAATCTGGTCCCAGAATTCCAGACTGGTGGTTTCGCTCAGATCCACCTGCGCAAGAGCCTTTAGAAATTTTTGGAGAAACTGGGCGCGGACCGGCCGCTCCAGGTTGTGCAACGTCTCAATCAACAGATCGAGAAAGGCGTCCTCAGCGGATAGCTGCAGGCGCGGATTGTCCGCATTGTTCGGAATTGGAGCGGTTCCACTCACCTAAGATGTCCGTGTTCCGGCCGAAGGGGCCTCTACGCGGTTAAAAGCACGTGGCGTTCCAACCCTCGCACGGCCCGAAGCATGGCTGCAGGCGCATCCTAGAGAATCGCATCCTGACTGTCAATCTACCCTCAAGCGTTTCTACCAGTTAGTAGTGGAAAACCTATTCCACTCCCATGTGAACTATCTTTCCCTCCCGGCGTGGTCGCTTGGGCAGGGAAGAGATTTTCCCTTCAAATCAGCGGGTTCCCGAATTCTAAGGCAACCACGCGGATCCCTCCGAGAGGACGCTCCCGAAGCACTCGAGCGTTGATTCGCGGCGAGACCTCAGGAACCAACCCCACCGAGGAGGGCGAAGGGGCAGGGATGCGCAGTGATAGGAATTGTTTCCGGAGGAGGTGGCGCGGGCTCGCCAAATAGGCTCCAACTGCGATGATACTCGACGTTTTGGTGAGATCGAGAATCTCGTCGCCGTAGTCGTCCAAGCCACGCACAAGAATCGGAACTCGCCAAGGAAGCCGCTCCGACCGCCTACGGTTCAAGGGCTTTTGGCCTTTGACGAAATGAGTACCTTGACTCATGGGCCGCGAATGGTACCCCCCGGCACCGATACTATGAAATCAGATGGTAGGGGGAGACCGAGTTTGAGAGGATAACCTGACCATCGAAACCTTTTATTTCCAGCAATTTATATGAAGTATTCGGGTTGAGAAGCAGACGTGGGAAACCCCGTTCTCGCCATGTTGCCGAGATTTTCCCATTATGTGCAAGCTAGGACTCCTGTCCTATTGACTGACATCGGCGGGACTGACAGCATGGGAAATCAAAGCGAGGCCCCCGGCAGTAGTGCTTGAAGAATTCCTGAGACATGGAACGAACGACCACAGTCGATCAGGCCGCTCAACTCTCAGTGCCGCTGCCGATCCTTTGCGCCATCCTGAACTGTGTCGAGCAGCCTCTGCTTCTGGCCGATGAGTCCGGCCGATTGTGCGCCAAGAATGCACCTGCAGAACGATTCCTGAAAGCGCGCGGCCTGAAAGCGCGGAAAGGGACAAACCTGTTTACGGAGCTTTTTGGGGTTGCCCCGGGCGCCGTGCAGGAACAGATGCGCAACGGAGAGCGCGAGGTGAATCTGCCGCTGGCGGATTCCAACGGAAAGCCCGCGCGCGCCCGGATCCATTGGATCGCTGAAGCCGGCTTGGTGGCTGTGACTCTGGAAGCGACGCCTGAGAGCGCAACTAGCGAAGACGCAGCGATGCAGCAAAGACTTGGCGATCTGTTGCAGGAACGCGAAGTCACGTATCGAAATCTTCTTGCTGCATACCTTCGGCTTCAAGAAGTTAACCGGCAAAAGACGGTCTTCCTCGCCTCGGCAGCACACGAACTGAAGACCCCGCTGGCGGTCATGAAGGGCTATTACGACCTGCTGCTCTCCGGCTCGCTCGGAAAACTAGGTGAAAAGCAAAAGGAGATTCTTTGCGAATCCAAAGAGAGCTGCGATCGCCTGGTGCGGTTGGTTTCCATGTTCCTGAACTATTCGGCATTGGAGAGCGGAAAGCTGGTGCTGCATCTGCTGGAAAACGACGCGCGCGAGTGCTTCACCGAGCTGGCCTCGCTTTGGAGCGACGCATTCATGCGCCGGCAGGTGCGGCTGGAAACTCAGCTCTCAAGCCGGCTGAGGCCCTTCCGATTCGACTACCAGAAAGTGCAGCAGACGGTGGCGAACCTACTCGATAACGCGCTGAAACATACGCCCGCCGGAGGACACATTTTGCTCGCGGCCGAGCCGCATTTCTGGGAGCGGCGCGCGGCCAGCGTCTCGCCGCATGTGGAGCGCCGGCGTGGCCCGGAGAACTCCGCAAACAGCCTGCTTGTATCCGTGTCGGATTCAGGGCCGGGAATTGCGGCGGAGCACCATCAGGAGATTTTCGAAGATTTCGTGCGCGTGGACCGCACCTCTTCCGGCATGGGGCTGGGACTGGCGATCAGCAAGCGGCTAGTCCAGGCGCACCGGGGGAAGATCTGGGTGGAGAGCGTAGTCGGACGTGGGTGCACGGTGAAGTTTCTGTTGCCCACGAATTTGGATTAGCGTGATCGAGCGAGGATGGGCGCATGACCAGCACAACTGAAACGAAAGACCGGATCCTGGTGGTGGACGACGAGCCCAGCATCCGGAAATATCTGCAGACCCTGCTCGAGGTCGAGGGCCACGACGTGGATGCAGTCAGCTCGGGCAAAGGCGCGTTGGAGCTGATCAGCCGCGGGGCGAGGCCCGACTTGATCATCCTCGACGTACTCATGCCGGAAATGGACGGCCTGGAGACGCTGAAGCAGCTCATGCAGATGGACCCCAATCTGAACGTGGTGATGCTTTCCTGCTCCAACGAAGTGGCTACTGTGGTAGAAGCCATCCGCATGGGGGCCCAAGACTACTTGACCAAGCCGTTTGAAAAGTCGGAGCTCGATGCGGCCATCCTGAAGTGCCGCAAGAAGCGGGAATTGCGCGCCGAGAATACGGCTTTGCGGGAATATGTGGAAAATCTGACCCAGGATCTGACCTTCCTGGCGGCCAGCCCGCAGATGGTGAAGATCCGCCAGCAGGTACTGCAAATCGCGCCAGTGGATGTGCCTATTTTCATCTACGGCGAAAGCGGGGTGGGCAAGGAAGTGGTGGCGCGGATGGTGCATCTTCGTTCCGCGCGCGCGGCGCAGCCGTTCATCAAAGTGAATTGCGCGGCGCTACCCAGCGAACTGCTTGAATCGGAGCTGTTCGGCTACGAGCAGGGAGCGTTTACCGGCGCGCTTCGGTCCAAGCCCGGCAAATTCGAGCTGGCCAGCAAAGGTACGATTTTTCTGGACGAAATTGCCGAGATGAGCCCACAGCTCCAGGCCAAGTTGTTGCACGTCTTGCAGGACCAGCAGTATTCCCGGCTAGGCGGGCGCTCACTGGTGCATGTCGACGTTCGCGTTCTGGCGGCGACAAACGTGAACGTGCGCGAAGCCATCCAGTCGGGACGGTTCCGCGAGGACCTGTATTACCGGCTGAATGTTTTTTCCATTCATGTGCCTCCGCTGCGGGAGCGCACGCCCGAGATTCCGCTGCTGTTCCGGCACTTCTTGGACAAATACAGTGAAAAATTCCAGAAGCAGCCGCCCGCGCCCTCTTCCCATCTGATGGAGGCGGCCATGCGCTACTCCTGGCCAGGGAATCTGCGCGAACTGGAAAACTTCGTGAAGCGGTACGTGATTCTGGAAGACGACGCGTCCAGCTTCCGCGAGTTACTGGAGATCGCGGCCAGCCGGCAGCACGACGCGCCGGGACAGGAGCCCGCGCCCCCGAAAGAGCAGGGCTTAAAGGCGCTGGTGCGCAGCCTGAAGGCCGAAGCAGAAATGGAAGCCATCGCCGACGCGCTGGAAAAAACGAACTGGAGCCGCAAAGAAGCGGCGCGCCTGCTGGGCATCAGTTACAAGGCGCTGCTCTACAAGATGCGCCAGTTCAAGCTCGACGCGGGACGCACGCCGCGATCGGGAGTGACTACGACCGCCACCCGGGAATCTTAGCGCCGCGTGAAAACCATTGCATATTCCCGGCAATTAAGATAGCAGAGGGCTGCAGGGGGAAGGGTACAAGGGTTAGAGACCGTCACAGACGCTCGGGGGGAGCGCGTGGCGGTACTCACCCGGACCTGAGGGGACTTCTCTTCCACCTGGGATGTAACTTCTTGTTTTTCTACCGGTTGGGCGCGCACCAATTTGCGGCGCTTCCTACGATGAGTTGTAGTAGCCTAACCGGCGTCAGCAGCAGTTCGTGGCTGACACTGGCAGCGTGATTGCAGTCACTGGAGTCAGCCCGGCCGTCGTTCGCATGCGTAGTTCTGAGGGGGAAGGGACATGACGGACCGCCGTATAGCACGTCGGTATGAATTGAACCTGCCCGTGGTGGTGAGAGCGGTAGCGGAACGGAAGGCCGCCGACTCCCGAAACGGGAAGACCCGCGACATTTCCACGCGCGGCGTCTATTTTTTGGTGGATGAGCAGCTCGAAGCCGGCTCGACTCTCGATTTCATGCTCACTTTGCCCGCGGAGATCACGCAAGGGACGGAAGTGTTCATCCACGCGCAGGGTAAGGTAGTGCGAGTGGAACGAAAGCCGGGCGACGAGGAAGAGCGCATCGGGGTCGCCGCGATGATCGAGAAATACGACATCATCCGCGCCGAGCCCGCAGCCACCTGATCACGGACCGCGAGCGCTCCGGACTGTGGAGAGAGTTTGCTGCTCGTGCCGTTTGGCACGGGAGCTTTGAACTAAAGCCCAGCCTCTCACGGGGCCGGGCACACTGAGGGCGATTTCGACTGAGGCGCGACGAGAAACCAGTTGCGGCCAAGCGGGCCGCAGCTTAGTATTCTCGAAACGCGACGGCTGGTGGAGGTTGCCCGATGAACGTGCGTAACCTGCTCGGCTCCCGCAAGGACGTTTACTCCGTATCGCAAGATGCCACCGTTCACGATGTCGCGCGGTACCTTCGCGAGAAGGGTGTGCGCGCCGTGGGCGTGGTGGACGCAAAGGGTCGCGTGGTGGGGGTGGTTTCGCAGGCCGACATCTCCGACAAGGTGGCTGCGGAAAACAAGTGCCCAGCGTGGATGCGCATTTCAGAGATCATGACGGTCAACCTGGTTTCCGTGCCGCTGGATACGGCCATTGACGAGTGCGTGCGGCTGATGGAAAAGAATGGAATCTTTCACCTGATGGTGCAGGACGACAGAGGCGGCTTTCTGGGCATGCTCTCTGTGCAGGACCTGCTCCGCGTGATCGTGAATGATCACAAGGAGCGCGCGGACCTGCTGGAAGCGATGATGTTCCCGCAGCACTGAGGGGCCCTTCAACAACTAGAGGTCTGAATGTGGTCTTGCCTCCGCAGGCAGGAATGATTCAGTGGGCGGAGCCAAGGACAGGTCGAACTGAAGCAGCGACCGCCCCCTCGGAAACCGGAGGGTGCGCCACCCACTTGTTGGCTCCGCCACCCGTATCAGATGCAGCAACGGCGTATGGGCACCCGGGGGACGGAACGCCCGGGGAGTCCGCTCATTTAACCTCTGCGGGGGTGGCTGTTCCTGGTCCTTGGCCTACGATTTCGAGCACGGCTTCCACGTCCTTTGCGCCGTCGTAATGGATTTGTTTGCCGAAGTGGGTGACAAACGTGCCGGCGGGCAGCGGAACGGTGGCCTGGGGATCGAATTTGGTGCCCGTGCCGACCCACCACGTGCCCGAAAGCACGGTGATGAAGCGGTCGTTGGGGTGGAAGTGGGGATGGCTCATGTGACCGGGCAGCCACTTCACCAGCATGATGTACAGTCCGGGTTTTGAGGGATCCCCGTACATCACGGCGGATTTCAGCCCCATGGGATCATCGTGCCACTGGATTTTGTCGGGCAGTGTCCAGGCGATGGCTGCGGGATTGAGGTTGGGCGATTGTGGCGCGGGATTCGCCCCGAGGCTTCGGGATGAGCTTTCTGGCTGCGCCACAGTGATGGGAACAACCAGAGCAGCCAGAACGGCGCCCATCCACCAGCGGCTGGATATGAAATCGATGTGCATGATCTCCTCCTCGATCGTTGTCACGAGCCTGCCTTCGTCAAGGTTCCGAGACAGAGGGCGGGACGCAAAGGACACGCTTCGGCGCGGCAGGCCCGCCATGGCGGAACACCGCGCGGACAAGACTGTCCCTGCCACCGCAGGCATCTTCCACCCAAAGGCCCGTGCATGTAAATGCGCCTGGCGGCAGTAGTGTGAAGGTGGCGTTACTATACTGAGCGGCGCAGCGGCGAACAGGCAACGGAACCGTTATGAAGAATTACTGGATCGAGAATTTCGGGTGCCGGGCGACACAGGCGGATGCCGCGGCAATCGAGGCGCAGCTTGCGGAGCGCGGGCTGGAGCGAGTGGCCTCGTCTGCGGAGGCCGACGTCGTGGTCTTCAACACGTGCACGGTGACGGCTGCGGCGGACGCGCAGGCGCGCGAGGCGATTCGCCGGGCGCAGCGCGAGAATCCCTCGGCGCGAATCCTGGCCACCGGATGCTATGCCCAGCGCGCGCCGGAAGAGCTGGCCGCGCTGCCCGGCGTAGCCTGGGTGGTTGGGAATTCGTACCAGAAACAGATTGGGAAGTTAGTGTGCGGCGCGAGAAGCGAGGCGGGCTTCGTACCGCTCCAGACCCTCGCTTCTGCGTCTGGGATCGCGATCGAGAATTTGCCGAAGATTGTTACTGGCAACATTTTTGAGACAGACGAAGTGCTCGTCGCTCCAACCGCGACCGGGAGTGGGACGCGGACGCGTCCGGTGCTGAAGATTCAGGACGGATGCAACAACCGCTGCGCGTATTGCGTAATTCCGTTTGTTCGAGGGCGCAGCCGGAGCCTCGCGCCGGAGCGCGTCGTGGAGGAAGTGCGCGGTCTCGCGGGCGCGGGGGCGCGCGAAGTGGTGCTGAGCGGAATCAATCTGGGGGCGTACGGGCGCGACCTGAGACCGCGGGTTGCGCTGTGGGAAATGCTGGAGCGGCTGGTGAACGAGTCGCCGCTCGAACGGCTGAGGCTAAGTTCGATTGAGCCGATGGACGTGACGCTGGATCTATTGGAGCTGGTCGTGCGCGCCGGCGGACGGATTGCGCCGCACTTCCACGTACCGCTGCAGTCGGGGTCCGACCGGATGCTAGCGGCCATGCACCGGTGGTACCGCGCGGCGCACTACGCGGAGCGAATCCGGCTGGCTGCCGAGCGCCTAGAGGGCGTGGCGATTGGCGCGGACGTGATCTGCGGATTTCCGGGGGAGACTCCAGAAGATCACAAACGTACGGTAGAGTTTGTCGAAGGGCTGCCAATTACGTACCTGCACGTCTTTTCGTACTCGACCCGGCCGGGGACGCAGGCTGCGGCGGTGGCCGAGGCGGTGCCACCAGCAGTGATTCAGGAGCGCGCTCGCGAGCTGCGTGCGCTTTCGGCTCGGAAAGCGGCGAAGTTTCGCGCGGCACAGAACGGAACGGAGCAGCGTGTGCTGACGCTGGAGCAGCGTGGAACGGATGCGGATGGGAAGATCTGGACGGCCGCACTGACGGGGAATTATCTGCATGCGCGCGTGGCAGGCCGCTGGCCGAGAAATACCTGGCTCGCTGTGCGGCTGTCCTATGGTGCGGAGCTTCACGGCGAGATTGCTGCTAATCAAATGCATTCCTGAGGACCTTCTCTACAACGAGGCAAGTCAAAGCCGTGCCCTGACGCTGGCCACTCGCATAACGGCTTCTGCTTATCAGTCTTCGAATACGACCTCGGCTAGGGCCGTTTTGCCGGAATGGGTGATGGAGACGGCGATGTGGCGCACGCCGAGTTGGGCGGCGAATTCGGCGGCGCGACCGGCGAGGCGCAACGTCGGTTTGCCGGAGGGCTCGCGAGCCACTTCAAAATCCGTCCAGCGGACGCCGCGGCGCCATCCGGTGCCGAGAGCTTTCATGGCCGCTTCTTTTACGGCAAATCTTCCAGCATAACGTTCGTAGCGGTTCTTGTAGGCTTCGCAGTATTCAATTTCAGCGGGTGTAAACAGACGGCGCACAAAGTGGTCGCCATAGCGGCGGATGGCGGCTTCGATGCGGTCGATTTCCGCGATGTCGATTCCTAGGCCAACAATCATGAGGCCACAGTAGCACAGGAGGGAACAGGATGAGGTGAGCGGGGAGCACCGGCGGCTTCCCGACGAAGCGCCGTGTTATTCTGACCGGCGGAGAGCGATTGCCAGGAGATGCAGGCCATGGACGCGAAAATGGGAGCACAGGAACGGTTCAGCAGCGCGCGTGACACATTGGTGGCGCTGAGCCACCGGATTCACGCGCACCCCGAAATCGGGTTCGAGGAGGAGCGGGCCTCGGCGTGGTTGTGCGAGGCGCTTACGGAGGCCGGGTTCCATGTGGAGAAGGGTGTTTGCGAGGTGCCCACGGCGTTCCGCGCGCGGACGGGCTCCGGCCCGCTGCACATCGGCATTTGCGCCGAGTACGATTCGCTGCCGGGAATCGGGCACGCCTGCGGGCACAACATCATAGCCGCGTCGGCGGTGGGCGCCGCGCTGGCCGCGGCGCGAGTGGCGGACGAGGTAGGCCTGACTGTGAGCGTGCTGGGCACGCCGGCAGAAGAGGTGGGCAACGCGAGCGGTAAAATTCTCCTGCTCGAACGCGGCGGGTTCGAGGGCATCCACGCGGCGATGATGGTGCATCCTGCGCCGTTCGACATGATGAAGGCAAAAATCATCGCTGCCTCGATGTTCGAGGTGCACTGCACGGGAAAGGAATCGCACGCGTCGGCGTTTCCGGAGCTGGGAGTGAACGCTGCGGACGCGCTGACCATCGCGCAGACGGCGGTGGGGCTGCTGCGGCAGCACATCCGGGGGACGGATCGGATTCACGGGATCGTGACGAAGGGCGGAGCCGCGCCAAACGTGGTGCCGGCGCATACGTCGGCACGTTACATCATCCGCTCGGAGACGCTCGAGCAGCTCGCGGAGCTGCGGCCGCGGGTGTACCGCTGCTTTGAGGCCGGAGCGCTGGCCACGGGAGCGAAGCTGGAGATTACGGGCGGGGACAAACCGTACGCGGAAATGAAGCACAACGAGGCCCTGGCGGCGATTTATCGCAAGAATTCAGAGGCGCTGGGGCGGTCGTTTCCGAACCTGGGCGAATGGGAGACGCGGCCGAGCGGATCGACGGACATGGGCAACGTGTCACTGGCGATTCCCTCGATCCATCCGATGATCGGAATCAACTCGCTGCCGGCGGTGAATCACCAGCCGGAATTTACGGCACACTCCGTGACCGCGGATGCCGATAAAGCGCTCGAAGATGGCGCGATGGCAATGGCGTGGACGTGCATCGATCTGGCCACGAACGCGGAAGTGCGGGAAAGCCTGATGAGCCGCCGGTGAGGAAACTGCGCAAACCGTACACGGGAGTGCGTCGGCGGCGCTCCGCAGACCGCGCTGGCGATGGCGCGGCGCGCGCGGGCTGGCGGGCGTCGCGTGCCGGCCGCCTCACTTTGATGCGCGCTTCGCAGCTGGAGCATCTGCCGTGGGCCGTGCATGGATTCAGCACGCGCAGCGGAGGACTGAGTCTGCTGGGCGAAGAGCGCGTGCTGAATCTCGGCTGGGCGGAGTGGGACACGCGGGAGGCAGTGGAAGCGAACCGCGCCGCGTTTCTGCGCGGGCTCGGCGGCGGGCGAATGTGGCTCGTGACGCTCGAGCAATGCCACAGCGACGTGATGTATTTGGTGGACTCGCCGAGGGCGCACGAACTGCGCGGGGACGCGCTGGTGACGCGCACGCCGGGGCTGCTGCTGGCGGTGCAGTCGGCGGATTGCGTGCCCATCCTGCTGGCGGACGCGAGGCATCGCGCGGTGGCCGCGGTGCACGCAGGCTGGCGCGGCACGCTGGCGCGCATCGCTGAGAAAACGCTGGGGCGGATGCGGATG
The DNA here is from genome assembly GCA_030037225.1 of Candidatus Acidiferrales bacterium. Taxonomy (GTDB): domain Bacteria; phylum Acidobacteriota; class Terriglobia; order Acidiferrales; family UBA7541; genus JOPF136. The sequence goes on from JASHRU010000334.1 coordinate 29,877, forward strand.
GAATTCGATACGCGCGCCGAGGACGTGGTTGCCGCGCTCGGGCCGGCGATTGGCGGCTGCTGCTACGAGGTGGGGCCGGAGGTGGCACAGGCGTTTGCCGCGCAGTTTCCTGAGGCGCGGGAATGGTTCGAGGGGCCGTTCGACCGGCTGGCGGGTGGCGATGATCCCGCGCCGTTTCCGTGGCTCTCGATGACGCCGCCAGGGCATGAGGAACCGGCGCCGCGCGTGCGGCTGGACCTGCGCGCGGCGAACCGGCGCCAGCTCGAGAGCGCGGGCGTGCCCGCAGCGCAGATTGCAGCGAACGCGCTGTGCACCGCGTGCCGGACGGATCTGCTGTTCAGCCACCGGGGAGAGCGCGGGCGCACGGGCCGGATGATGGCGGTGATCGGGATCCGAGCCTAGCGCCGGCCGCGGAGTCTTTAGCCCGAAGTCCAGTCGCCGGGCATCTAGCAGTGCACAGGGAGAATTCAGCGATGGAATCAACGGAGTTTCGCTCCGCGGAACGGGCACAGGTCAGCGTGCTCGCGCCCGTGGAAAAAAAATGCCTGCTGTGGCTCGCGGCGCGGCTGCCGCGGTGGGTGAGCTCCGACGGACTCACTGCGCTGGGACTGCTTTCGATGCTCGGCGCCGGTCTTTCGTACTGGCTCGCGAGATGGGAAAGCGCGGGATTGCTGCTGGTGATTGTGTGCCTGGCGGTGAACTGGTTCGGCGACAGCCTGGACGGGACGCTGGCGCGATTCCGGAATCAGCCGCGGCCGCGATACGGATTTTATGTGGACCACGTGGTGGACTCGTTCGGCGCGCTTTTCCTGCTGGGCGGGCTGGCGCTTTCGGGCTACATGAGCGCGCTGGTGGCCGCGGGACTGCTGATCGCCTACTACATCCTTTCCATCGAGGTGTACCTGGCCACGTACACGATCGGGACGTTTCACATGTCGTTCGGCGGGTTCGGACCGACGGAGCTGCGCATCCTGCTGTCGGTCGGGAATCTGGCGCTGTATTTTTATTATCCAGCGGTGCCGCGAGTGGACGTTCTCGGCGCGCGCTACCTGCTATTCGATGTGGGAGGAACTATTGCGACGGCGGGGATGCTGCTGATGGCGGTGGCGGCGACGGCGAAACACACGGCGCAACTCTATCGCGCCGAGCCGCTGAAGTAGCCGCTACGACCAATGCCGACGGCTCGCGCGCGGGCTTCGATTCCCGTTTCGATCACGGCGAGCTGGCCACAGGCGGCGAAAATGTCCTGCCCGCGGGAGTAGCGGACGAAGACGGACACATTTTTATCCGCGAGAATACGGCGAAATTCCTCGACGGCAGCCGCTGCAGGCGGACGATAGGGCAAATCGCCGGAGTTCCACGGGATGAGATTGACTTTGGCGCGCAGGCCAGCGAGAAG